>JAQGIW010000282.1 GCA_028290905.1 Caulobacteraceae bacterium
GGGGGCATCGCCTCGGCCATAGAAGGCCCAGCCGCCATCCAGCGGGCCGCGCTCGTACTGGCGGAAGTGGCGGGTGACGGTGCCGTGGGCGGCCTCGGCCTCGACGATCTTGCCGTCCGGCGTCATCAGCACCGAGGTCATCAGGCCGAGGGAGCCGAAGCCCTGCGCCACCTGGTCCGACTGCACGTCGCCGTCATAGTTCTTGCACGCCCAGACGAAGCCGCCGGACCACTTCAGGGCCGAGGCCACCATGTCGTCGATCAGCCGGTGCTCGTAGGTGATACCCTCCACCTTGTAGCGGTCCTTGAACTCGGCCTCGTACACCCGCTCGAAGATGTCCTTGAACCGCCCGTCATAGGCTTTCAGGATGGTGTTCTTGGTGGAGAGATAGACCGGATACTTACGGGCCAGGCCGTAGGTCAGGCTGGCGCGGGCGAATTCCTCGATCGACTCATCGAGATTGTACATGCCCATGGCGATGCCCGCGGCCGGGAAGTCGAACACCTCGTGCTCGATCGCCTGGCCGTCCTCGCCTTCCCACTTGATCGTCAGCTTGCCCTTACCGGGAACGACGAAGTCGGTGGCCTTGTACTGGTCGCCGAAGGCGTGGCGGCCGATGATGATCGGCTGGGTCCAGGAGGGAATGAGCCGTGGCACATTGCGGCACAGGATCGGCTCGCGGAACACCACCCCGCCCAGGATGTTGCGGATGGTGCCGTTGGGCGACTTCCACATCTTCTTGAGATGGAATTCCTTCACCCGCGCCTCGTCCGGGGTGATGGTGGCGCACTTGATGCCGACGCCCCAGCGCAGGATCGCGTGGGCCGCCTCCACCGTCACCATGTCGTCGGTGGCGTCGCGGTTCTCGATGCTGAGGTCGTAGTACTCGATCGGAAGATCGAGGAACGGCAGGACCAGCTTGTCCTTGATCATGCGCCAGATGACGCGGGTCATTTCGTCGCCATCGAGATCCACGACGGGATTGGCGACTTTGATCTTGTCCATGGGCAGGGACAGCGCTCCGGAGTAGGGGGTCGTTCGGCGTCGCCCCGGTGCGCGGGGCGGATTTTCACCGAGGCTATAGAGGGTTCCTGGCGGCGCGCAAAGCCGGGCCGTAGCGTCAACGCAGGGCTGAAACCGCGAGGTGGGCGGCCTGGGCGATCTGGGTGTCGCGCTGGGCGGCGGTGGCGGTGGACCCGGCCAGGAACGTCGCGATGGCGAACCGGCGACCGCCGGGCAGGCTGACCACGCCCATGTCGTTGGTGACCGGCGTGAGCCCCAGGTCCGTATCGGAGTAACCGCTCTGGTGGGCCAGCGCGGCGTGGGCCGGCAGGCCCGCGCGCAACGGGGCGGGCCCGGTCGCGGTGCTCATCAGGCGCAGCAGGAGGCTGGCGGAAGCGCGCGAGAGCAGATCACCGCCCGAGAGCAGGTTCAGGAAGTCCAACGTCGCCTCGGCCGTCGTGGTGTCACGCGGGTCGGCGAGGAATTCGGCCATCGCCGCTTCGCGGACCGCCGGCGGGACCGACGCCCGGGCGGCGGCCCACGCGGCTTCATCCTTCCAGGCGGCCCGGAAGCTCGCCATGCCGAACATGTTGGTCTGCACCTCGCGTTGGTAGCGGTCGACCCGCATATCCTTGATGTCGTGCTGGCGAAGCCAGGCGGTCACCGCGCCCGGTCCCCCGATATGGGACATGATCACGTCGGCGGCGGTGTTGTCGCCCTCCTGCACCGTCAGGGCGATGAGATCGGCGGCGGGCAGTCGGAGCTCGTCCTCGCCGCGGAGCGGAAAGGCGCGGTTCACTCGCCCGGGCCGCGGCGAGAGGTCGACCGCGCGGATGGTGATCATGTCGTTGAGCTTGAGGCGCCCGGCGTCCACCTCCGCCAGGGCCGCGGCGGCCACGGGCGCCTTGACGAGTCCCCCCAGGGGAAACCGCCTATTCTGGTCGGCGCACCAGACCGCCAGGGTGTCGAACGTCATGACGCCGAGGTTGAGGAGTCCCGGCGCCGCGCCCGCGGCCATGGGCGCAAAGCCGTGCGCCAGCCGCTCGAAATCCAGACCGCGGACGGAAGCGGGCATCCGACGATTCACCTGCCCCCCGCAACCCGTCGCACCCACGGTCGCCGACGCCAGGGCGGCGGTCAGCATGGCTCGGCGGCTGGGCGGCATGGCGGGCCTATGCTCCGGAATCGTCATCCGCCCAGACTATCCGCCCACGGCCCAGATGATCTATGGCAAGGCCCATGAACGCGTCCGGGCCTTGCGTGATCCTCAACGAGCCGCAGCTTGCGGAGAATATCGGCGCCGTGGCCAGGGTGATGGCCAACTTCGGATTGTCGGACCTTCGCCTGGTGCGCCCGCGGGACGGCTGGCCCCAGGATCGGGCCTGGGCCAGCGCCTCGGGCGCCGACTGGCCGCTCGAGGGCGCCCGCGTGTTTGAAACCTTGCGCGACGCGGTGGCCGATCTTCGCCTGGTGATGGCGACGACCGCGCGCCCGCGCGAGGCGATGCTGGAGGTGGTCACGGCTCGCGAGGCCGCGAGCCGCCTTGCCGAGGGGCACGCCCAAGGCTGGCCCACCGGGCTGCTGTTCGGCGGAGAACGGGCGGGGCTGGAGACCGCCGACATCGCCCTCTGCCACGCAATCGTGACCATCCCGGTCGATCCGCGGTTCCACTCCCTCAACCTCGCCCAGGCGGTGGCGATCACCGCCTACGAGTGGCGCCTCACCCGCGCCGCCGGGCCGCCGCCGCGCTTCACCGCCCCCCCCGCTCCCGCCGACCAGGCGACCGTCCACGGTTTCTATGACCAGCTCGAGGCCGAGTTGGACACGGCCGGCTTCTTCCATCCGCCGGAGAAGCGCGCCTCCATGGTCCGCAACCTTCGCGTCGCCTTCGGCCGGGCCAGCCTTTCGGAGCAGGAGGTGCGCACCCTGCGCGGCGTGGTGACGGCCCTGTCCAGGGGGCGGGGTCGCGTTCTTGCGAAGTTGGCGGCCGCCAAGGCTGAAGCCCCCTCCACCCCTTCGGGGTCCCCCTCCCCCTGTGGGGGAGGGGAAATGCGCCTCTCTTCCCCCTCTGGGGGAAGTACCGCCGAAGGCGGGGATGGGGGCGACTAGGCGAGTCGCCCGAGGCGTTTCCTTGACAACCGCGCAGCCTCCGGTCATATGCCGCCCCTCCTCGCCCGTGGGCTCAAAGCCTGACGGGTCTTGGACCTATGACGGGTGATACGAGCGCCGCCGTTGAGATCGCGCCGTCCGCTTCGGGCGACGCCGGACCGTATCAGATGTGAAAGAGAACCTTAAGCATGTCGAAGCGTCATTCGGCGAAATACAAGCTCGATCGCCGCATGGGCGAGAACATCTGGGGCCGTCCCAAGTCGCCGATCAACCAGCGCGCCTACGGCCCCGGCCAACACGGTCAGCGCCGCAAGAACAAGGTGTCGGACTTCGGCCTGCAGCTGCGCGCCAAGCAGAAGCTGAAAGGCTATTACGGCAACCTCACCGAGAAGCAATTCTCCCGCACCTATGAAGAGGCGGCGCGGCGCAAGGGCAACAGCTCTGAAAACCTGATCGCCCTGCTGGAATCGCGGCTCGACGCCATCGTCTATCGCGCCAAGTTCACCCCCACGGTCTTCGCGGCCCGGCAGTTCGTCAATCACGGCCACGTGCTGGTGAACGGCTCGCGGGTCAACATCGCCTCCTATCGGGTGAAGGCGGGCGACGTGGTGCAGGTGCGCGAGCGCTCGCGCAACATGGCCCTGGTGCTCGAGGCCCTGCAACTCGCCGAGCGCGATGTGCCGGACTATATCGAGGTCGACCCCAAGGCGATGACGGCCAAGTTCATCCGCACTCCTGAACTGGCCGAGGTTCCCTATCCGGTGAAGATGGAACCCAACCTCGTCGTGGAATTCTACGCGTCTTAGGGATTTGCAAGGTCTCTCTTCCCCCTATCGGGGAAGTACCGCCGAAGGCGGGGAAGGGGGCCGTGCCTGGCGAGAGATTCGCGGCCCGAAACACGCTTGGGGGCCCCCTCCACCGCTCCGCGGTCCCCTCCCCTGTGGGGGAGGAGAAATCGAAGTCTTAAGCCGCCAGGAGGCCCTGTTCATTGAGCAGGGTCTTGAGTTCGCCCGAGGCGTACATTTCGCGGATGATGTCGCAGCCGCCGACGAATTCGCCGTTCACATAGAGCTGGGGAATGGTCGGCCAGTCGGAATAGCTCTTGATGCCCTGGCGCAGGGCGTCGCTCTGCAGGACGTTCACCCCGGCGAAGTCAACACCCAGGTGATCGAGGATCTGCACCACGGTGGCCGAAAAGCCGCAGCCCGGCTGGTCCGGCACACCCTTCATGAACAGCACCACCGGATGTTCCGAGACCGTCTGGCGGATAAAAGTGTGCGCCTGTTCTTCGGGGGTCTGGGTCATGGCGGTCCTTTGAATCTTGCGAAGTCCGGAGGATGGGCCCCAAGAGCTAGGAAGTCCAAGGGCGAGGGTCAAGATTAACCGGTCGGCGCGCTCGTCTCCAGGGCCAGGGCGTGCAATTCGCCGCCCATCTTTCCCTTGAGCGCCGCATAGACCAGCTGATGCTGCCGGACTCGGCCCAAGCCGGCGAAGGCGGAGGAAACGACCCGGGCCTTGTAGTGGTCGCCGTCCCCCGCAAGGTCCTCGATCTCGATTGTCGCGTCGGGAAAGGCCTCGCGAAGGTGGGCTTCGAGTTCGGCGGCGGGCATCGGCATGCGGGAGACGTGACGCAATCGGCGCCGCACCGCAAGCGCCAAACCGTCCGCCTGCCGCCTAGCCTAGCCGCGTCCGGGCTGCCGCCCTTTGGGTCCGATGTAGTTGGAACTCGACCAGTAGCGCTCGAACACGCCGCCGCAGGCCTCGCCGGTGGCTGTGACAGCGAAGTGGTAGACGCCGTCAACCCTTGGCGCCGGCAGCTCCAGGAGAAACTCGCGCTCGTTGAACTTCGCCTCGTAATGCCGGACCTGGGTCTTGGTGAGGATCTGTTCGGACTTGGGGATGTGATGGACGTCCGCGGCCGCGGCGCGATGGCGGATCAGCGGCGTGTTCAGCGAGGCCAGGGAGGTCAGCGGGGATGTCACGGCGACCGCGACCCTGGCCTTCGAAACCACCGACCCGGCGTGGGTGAGGCGGGTCCGCACCAGGACCGGGGCGCCGATAGTGGTGGCCTGGACCCTGGCGACGATCTGGAGTTCGCTCTCGACCAGGACATTGGTCGAGGCCCGGGTGGTCCCGCCGGCGACGAATACCGGGTCGATGAACATGTTCCAGACCCCGAGCTGCTTGGGGCCGATGGTCTTGTTCGGCCCTGGCGGAAGCGTGATCTGCAGGAACCGGTAGCCGGGCCGGTGCACGTAGCGCACCAGGCGATTGTTCGCCCCCGAACCTGGCCCGAAGGTGGTCCCGTCCGGCGCGCGCACGGTGAACTGCACCTGCGCGGCGAGGTCTTCCCAGAGCAGCACGAAGCTGATCCGGGATTCGCAACTGGTGATGTTGACCGGGATCGTCAGGGGAACGCCCTGCTGGAGGTCGATCAGCGGGTCGACGGCCATCTGCTGGCGGAAAGCGTCGGCGAGCACCTCCACGAACTGCTTGCGCAGCACCAGAGGGTCGGTCGTCTGGAAGAACTTGCCGTTCGAGCTGGCGGCGAGGCTCTGAAGCTGAGGCGTCGAGAGATAGGCAGGGTCGCCCAGGCCGACGGCATAGACCTCGATGCCGGCGGCCAGCAGCCCGGGCTCGATCGTTTCGATATTCGGCGCGGTGTTCTGGTAGCCGTCGGTGAAAACGATCGCCACGTTCCGCGCCATGCCGGAAGCGGTGAGGTCGGTCTGGGCGACCTTGAGACCCGCTCCAATCGAGGTGGCCAGGGCGGGAGCCAGGCCATTGGCGTCGGCCTTGATCTGGGCCTGCTGGGCCGTGTCGAAATTGGCCAGGGGCGTGAGGTCGGAGGCCGTGCTGTCGAACTGCACCGAGCCCATGGCGAAGCCGGTCCCCGGGTGGACGAGGTCCGCGAACATGCTCACCGCACTGTGCAGAGCGGTCATCCGCGTTCCCCCAGTGATCGCTGTGGCCATGCTGCCGGAATGGTCGAGCACCAGGGAAACGGCGGCCGGAGAGACGGTGACGCCGGTTCCGGTGAGGGGGACCGTGACGGTAGGGTGCGCCGGGTCGTCGCTGGTGACGGTCAGAAGGCCGGTCTGCCCCGGTCCAAGCACCGTGGGCGCAAACACCACCGTATAGCTGTTGGCGGCCCCGGCTGCGACGGTGTCGGCGATCGGCGGATTGGCCATCGGAAGCGTCACCGGATCGCCTGTGGTGAGCAGATAGGCGGCGCCCGAGACACTGAGGTTGACGTGCAGATCCTTGCACGGGCCGGTGTTGGCCACGGTCACCCCCACGCCGACGAAATACTGCAGGGGCACGGCGCCGAAGTCGATGTTCGCAGGCGTGACGGCGATGGCGGGGGGCGGCTCCGGTGTGCCCACGCCCTGCAGGGCGATCGAAAAGTGCGGCTGGCCCGGGTCGTCGGTATTGAACGTCAGGGAGCCGGCCAGGCTTCCGGTCGCGACGGGCTTGAGCGACAGGGGGATGCCGCCGGATGCGCCCGCAGGTACGGTGAGCGTGGAGATCGAGGTGCTGAAGCCCGCGCCGCTCACCGCGATGGCGGTGAGATGGAGGTCCACCGTACCGGTGTTCTGCACCGAAAGGTCGAGCGTGTGGGTCAGGCAGACAGCCACGCTGCCCAGATCGAACGGGGCGGTGGAGACCACGATGTGGGGCAGGCCGCCGGCGCCGGTGAGCGAGATCGACACCGTCGAATGAGTGGTGTCGTTGGTGGCCATGGTGAGCTGGGCCGGATACGGCTGAACGGCCGCGGGCGTGAAGGTGACCTGCAGAGCCTTGGTCTGTCCGGGCGGTATGGCCGGAAGGTTGCCCGAGGGGTTGACGACGTACTGCGCGATGCTGGTCTTCACCTGTGTAACGTTCAGCGGCGCCGTGCCGACGTTCTTGAGGTTGAGCGTCTGCGGCGCGGAGGCGACGCCGACGTGGACGGCGCCGAAGGCGAGGCTCGTCGCGCTCAGCTGAAGCAGCGGAACCGGCGTCACCGGAACGAAGCTGCTGAAGCCCAAGGTGGCGATCGACGCGATCATTGTGTTGTCGACGCCCAGCGAGGTGGCGGTCGTTCCGGAGACGCTGAACAGGCGCGCCTCCGTTCCGTTGATCGCTCCCGCCACCAGGGTGCTCCCCGAGAGCTTCACCACGCAGCCGCCACCGAGGTTCGAGGGGGTGTCCGTGTGGGTGGGGCTGGCGGGAACGGAGAAGTCGATCAGAGTGACGGTGAAGTCGTTGCTCGACGATGCGGCCACCGTTGCGCCGCTGATCGAGATGGAGGTCACGCCGGCCTGACTCGAGACGAACTGACCGAGCAGGATGGGCGATCCGCTGGACACGTCGAACAGAAAGACATTGCCGCCCCCCGCGTCCGCGACGGCCGCGCGGCCGCCATCGAGGTCGCAGGTGATCGATCCGTTGAAGAAGACACCCCCCGTTCCAGGGGTGAATTGCACCTGGGTGGGACTGGCCGGGTTCGTATAATTCAGGACGACGAAGAAGAAGTTGTTGGGTCCCGAGGCCACCGCGAGGTGGCCCTTGAGCGCGACCGCGGAAATACTGTCGATAGCGCTGGTAAAGGTGGAGAGGATGGTGGGCGCCGCGGGATTCGTCGCGTCGATCAGGATCAGGCGTTGACCGTTCAGCTCGCCGACCAGCACGCGGGAACCGTCGAACGAGATGGCGCCGATCCCGCCCAGAACCGTGGCGATCGACCCTTTCAGTACGGGGACGGCGGGGGCGGAAATGTCGAAGATGTCGACCTGGCCGCCGTTGAAGTTCGCGGCCGCGGCGAGCGTACCCGAACTGTCGACCATGCACCCGCCCAGGAAGTTCGGCGTGGCGTTGGCTTTGGTAGGACTCGCAGGATTGGTGAAGTCGATGACGGCGAAGCTGCTGTCGTTGTTGCCGCCGGCCACGACGATGTCTGACACGCCAGCCTCCCGTCCCGGGCGCCCTGACAAATGCGCCAGCTATCGAGGTCGTCGGCGCCGCAAGGCGGCGAACGCCCCGTCACTGCCGCAATCTAGGCCTTGATCGCGATGAAAGGCAACGTGTTTGGCCGACCGCCGGCAGCCAGAGCTACGCGGGCGTATCCATATAGGCAGGCATCCAGCCCTCGTAAGCCTCGCGCAGGCGCTCGAGGGGGATCGAAAAAAGGGGCCCGGAGGCGAAAGCGTCTCCGCCGGCGACACCGACGAGGGCCACCGGGACGGCGGCCTCGTGAGCCAGGGCGATGAGGCGTTCGGGACGGTAGGTGGCCACCAGATAGCGCGCCTGGTCCTCTCCGAACAGGAAGGCGTGGGCGTGGAGGGCGCTGGTGGCGTCCAGATCCACCCCCACGTTCGAGGCCAGGGCCATCTCGGCCGCCGCGACGATGAGGCCGCCGTCCGAGAGGTCGTGGACGGCGCGGATCTCGCCGGCCCGGATCAGCGCGCGCACGAAATCGCCGTTGCGCCGCTCGACCGCCAGGTCCACCGGCGGCGGGGCGCCGTCCTCGCGGCCGAGGCACTCGCGAAGATACAGGCTGGAGCCCAATTCGCCCCGGCTAACGCCCAGCAGCAGCAGGGTCTCCCCCGCCTTCACCGAGGCGAAGTCCGCGCGACGGGTGTAGTCGTCGATCAGGCCCACCCCGCCCACAGTGGGCGTGGGGGGGATCGCGACGCCGTCCGTCTCATTGTAAAGACTGACGTTTCCGCTCACCACCGGGAAGTCGAGGGCCCGGCAGGCCTCGGCCATGCCATCGATGGCGCGCACGATCTGGCCCATGATCTCCGGCCGCTCGGGATTGCCGAAGTTGAGGTTGTCGGTGATGGCGATCGGCAGGGCGCCGACGGCGGTCAGGTTGCGCCAGGCCTCGGCCACCGCCTGCTTGCCACCCTCGTAGGGGTTTGCGGCCACATAGCGGGGCGTGCAGTCGCTGGTCATGGCCAGGGCCTTGGCCGAGCCGTGCACGCGCACGACGGCGGCGTCGGCGCCGGTGGAAGAATCCTCCAGGGTGTCGGCCATGACGTGACGGTCGTACTGTTCCCAGATCCATCGCTTGGAGGCGATGTCCGGGCAGGTCATCACGATCATCACCGCGCCCTCCCAGTCCGACGGCCCCGGAAGTTTGCCGGGATCGAGGTGCGGCTGGTGCGGCGGCTCGACCCAGGGGCGATCGTAGCGCGGCGCGTCCTCGGTGAGCGGGGCCAGGGGCAGGTCGCAGACCACCTCGCCGTGATGGCGCAGGACGATGCGCCCGGTGTCGGTGGTCCGGCCGATGACGGCGGCGTCCAGGCCCCATTTGTCGAAGATCTGCCGCCCGTCTTCCTCCCGCCCCGGCTTCAGGATCGCCAGCATCCGTTCCTGGCTTTCCGAGAGCATCATCTCATAGGCCGTCATGCCCTCCTCGCGCTGGGGGACGAGGTCGAGGTCGAGCTCCACGCCGACATCGCCCTTGCCGGCCATCTCCACGCAGGAGGAGGTAAGACCGGCGGCCCCCATGTCCTGGATCGCCGCCACCGCGCCGGACGCCATCAGCTCCAGCGTCGCCTCGATCAGCAGCTTCTCGGCGAAGGGATCACCCACCTGGACCGTGGGCCGCTTGGCGTCCGAATCGGTGTCGAACTCGGCCGAAGCCATGGTCGCCCCATGAATGCCGTCACGTCCGGTCTTGGAGCCGAAGTAGACGACCGAGAGGCCGGCCGCAGGGGCGGCGGAATAGAAGATCTTGTCGCTGTCGGCCAGGCCTACGCACATGGCGTTGACCAGGATGTTGCCGTCATAGCCGTGGTGGAAGTTGGTCTCTCCGGCCACGGTGGGCACGCCGACGCAGTTTCCGTAGCCGCCGATCCCCGACACCACGCCCGCCACCAGCCGGCGCGTGCGCGGATGCGCCGGATCGCCGAACCGCAGCGCGTCGACCAGGGCGATGGGCCGGGCCCCCATGGTGAAGACGTCGCGCATGATGCCGCCCACCCCCGTGGCCGCGCCCTGATAGGGTTCGATGAACGAGGGGTGGTTGTGGGACTCCATCTTGAAGACCACCGCCTGGCCGTCGCCGATATCCACTACGCCGGCGTTCTCACCCGGGCCCTGGATCACCCGCGCGCCCGTGGTGGGCAACCGCGCCAGGTGCCGGCGCGAGGACTTGTAGGAGCAGTGTTCGCTCCACATCGCCGAGAACACCCCCAGCTCCACGGCATTGGGTTCGCGGTTCAGCCGCCGGACGATGAGGGTGTATTCCTCTGCGGCCAGGCCGCTGGCGAGGGCGGCGTCGGCTCCGGCCGTGCTGGGGTCAGTCATGGGGCGGTTCTAGCGATACGGCGCCCTAGGCGCCACTGCCCTAGGCGCAGACACAGGTCATCAGCCCGCAAATTGTGCGGCGCCGTAATGGATTAGAAAATTTATGCTGCGTCGCAGCTTTTTTCCCTTGCCATCAGGTTATCGCCGTTATCTAATCAGTGTCAAGTTCCGGCCGAACTTTTGCTTCCTTCCACACGACCGAAAGGCACCCTGCTATGAAAAAGACCCTCTCGACGGCCTGCGCCCTGTTCGCCCTGGCCATGGCCGGTTCGGCCCTAGCCGACGGCTCGGTCAGGGTGACCCTTGAATCCCCCGTCGCCGGCCATACCAAGCTGATCGCCGCTCACGCGGTGTTCAACTGCGAAGGGACGTCCTGCGTCGCCTCGACCGCGCCGGACGACGCCAACGACGCCTATGCGTGCAAGGACCTTGCCAAGCATGTTGGTCGCATTGTCGCCTACCAGGAGTTCAAGCCCCTGGACGAGAAGGCGCTCGCCAAGTGCAACAGCGTCGCCGCGGCCCCAAAGCCGATCGGCACCGCTTCGCGCTGACACGCTGAGAGCCCCGCCGACGGCGGGGCTCCACATTCTCGCGCCCAGAGCGGCTTGCGATCTGATGGAATCAGATCGCCGCTCTGGTCTTTTGTTTTGACGCTCGTTTTGTTCTGAAAACCGGTTCCCGCTTTTCGGAACGCACTCTAGTGTGGCGATTCAGAAATTCGCCGCTGTTTGTGGCATCTCCGGAGCGGATTTCTGAATCTCCAGCCACACTAGAAACTATTGAATTCTAGTGTGCTTTTTGGATTTGAAGTTCGCACCCAGCCTGACCCCACACATCGGCGAACTTCAAATCCAGCACACTAGCGCAATCACCATCCAGGTGGAATCACCTGGATGGTGATCATTTGCGCTAGACTCATATTACTGCGGCGTTCGCTGATCGCCGAACCAGTTCCCCACTTCGGCGGCGAACGCCCTAGGCGCTGGCCATCACGCTCTGGAACAGGAGCGCGCCGTCGGCCAAGCCGAGGTCGGCCTCGAAGGCCCGGTCGGGATGGGGCATCAGCCCCAGGACATTGCCCGCCGGATTGACGATTCCGGCGATCGAGCGGGACGAGCCGTTGGGGTTGTGCTTGTAGCGGAACACCACCTGGCCCTCGCCGTCCAGACGGTCGAGCGTCTCTTCGTCGGCGAAGAAGTTGCCCTCGCCGTTGCCCACCGTCATCGTCGCTTCGCGTCGCGCGCCGAAGGCGGCGGTAAACCGTGTCTGGCTGTTGACGACGTCCAGGTCCACAGGCTTGCAGACGTATTTCAGCGCCGCGTTGCGCAGCAGGGCGCCGGGCAGCATCCCGGCTTCGCAGAGGATCTGGAAGCCGTTGCAGATCCCCGCCACAGCGACGCCGCGCCCCGCAGCCGCCGCGACTTCGCTCATCACCGGGGAGAGGGCCGCCATGGCCCCGCACCGAAGATAGTCGCCATACGCAAACCCGCCGGGCAGCACGATCAGGTCGAGGCCGTCGGGAAGCGCGGTCTCCTGATGCCAAACCATGCTCACCTGCGCGGCCGTCGAGCGTTCCAGGGCGACCTTGCAGTCGCGGTCGCAATTGGATCCGGGGAAGACGACGACGGCGGCTTTCATGTCAGGCGGACTCACTCAGGATAGGCACGGGTCTTTGCACGTGGTTCGGCGGTGTCAGCGAACTCGCGGATCTCCGGCGAATCGCAAGGGCGCCTTCAGCCGGCCGATGTTCACCTGCGCCAGCGGAAGGCCGCCGCTCACGCGTCGAGGTCCACGCGATAGCTTTCGATGACCGGATTGGCCAGGAGCTTGTCGCACATGGCCTTGACGTCCGCCTCGGCGGAGGCGCGGTCGTCCTGCCCGAGGTCGAAGGTGATCACACGACCGACCCGGACTCCGTCGACGTTGCTCCAGCCCAGTCCGTGCAGAGCGTTCTCCACCGCCTTGCCCTGAACGTCCAGGACGCCGGGCTTGAGAAAGACGTGGACGACAGCTTTCATCAGGCCCTCACTGGATCCCACCCTGGATGACGGTGGGCATTTCCTTCATGACGCCGAGGCGGCGGGCCACCTCGGTGTAGCTCTCAATGACATTGCCCATGTCCCGCCGGAAGCGGTCCTTGTCGAGTTTTTCGTTGGTGGCCGAATCCCACAGCCGGCAGCTGTCCGGGCTGATCTCGTCGGCCAGGATCACCCGCGAGAAGTCGTTCTCCCACACCCGCCCGTATTCGATCTTGAAGTCCACCAGGGTGATTCCCACCGCGCCGAACAGGCCGGTCAGGAAGTCGTTCACCCGCAGGGTAGTGGCCATCATGTCGTCGATCTCCTGGGTGGCGGCCCAGTTGAAGGCGGTGATGTGCTCCTCGGCCACCATCGGGTCGCCGAGCTTGTCGTCCTTGAGGTAGAATTCAATGATCGAACGCGGCAGGGCCTGGCCCTCGGGCAGGCCGAATCGCCGCGACAACGAGCCGGCGGCGATGTTGCGGCAGACGACCTCCAGCGGGATGATCTCGACCTCCTTGATCAGCTGCTCGCGCAGGTTGAGCCGCCGGATGAAGTGATTCTGCACGCCGATCGAATTGAGGCGCGTCATCACATATTCGCTGATTCGATTGTTGATGACGCCCTTGCCTTCCAGAACCGCCTTCTTCGTGCCGTCGAAGGCGGTGGCGTCGTCCTTGAAATACTGGATCAGGGTGCCGGGCTCGGGCCCCTCATAGAGAATCTTGGCCTTCCCCTCGTAAATCTTCTTGCGTCTTGTCATGATCTTAAAGCCTTCCTCTGGCCAGGGCGGTCGCCAAATGCAAAACGCGCGCGGGCGTCGGCGCCGCGCGCGCATCTGTCCTGGATCGCGTCTGACATCATCAGGGCCGATGGGAGCCTAGCCGATGGCAAGCGACCGCGCAAACGCGGCCTTGCTCTTTCGCGGGCAGGCGCGACGTTTCGCCCCTGTTTCGCGCCAGGAGGAGTGATGGGAGACGAGACCCCAGACCCCGCGTCGTCGGACGCCTATCCCCGGCTGGGAGCACA
Organism: Caulobacteraceae bacterium; assembly: GCA_028290905.1. Taxonomy (GTDB): domain Bacteria; phylum Pseudomonadota; class Alphaproteobacteria; order Caulobacterales; family Caulobacteraceae; genus Acaudatibacter. The sequence continues at coordinate 13,458 of JAQGIW010000282.1, forward strand.
GGGGGCTGCGTACGTAGGGCTGTCTCGCGGCGCGTGGCGCGACGCCTACCACTGGCTGCTGATCATGCCCAACTGGGCCTTCCTGGGCGTGTTGGCCGCGGCCTTCCTGGCCGTCAACGCGGTCTTCGCCGGACTCTACGTCATCGACCCCGGCGGCGTGGTGAACGCCCGGCCGGGGAACTTTGTCGACGCCTTCTTCTTCTCCGCCCAGACCCTGGGCTCGGTGGGCTATGGCGCCATGTGGCCGAAGAGCGCGTGGGCCAATGCCGTGGCCACCTTCGAGATCTTCGTGGGGTTGTTCAACCTGGGCATCGCCACCGGCCTGCTGTTCGCGCGGATATCCAAGCCCACGGCCCGGATCATGTTCTCGCGCCGGGCGGTGGTCACGGACTTCAACGGCGTGCCCACCCTGATGTTTCGCGCCGCCAACCAGAGGCACAATCTGGTAGTCGAGGCCGAGGTGAGCGTGACGATGATACATAATGTCACGTCCCGGGAGGGCCAGGAGCTGCGCCGCTTCGACGAAATGCCCGTCCTGCGTTCGAAGACGCCGCTGTTCTATCTCACCTGGCAGGTCATGCACCCCATCGACGAGGCGAGCCCGCTGTTTGGCCAGACCACCGAGAGTCTGCGGGCCGCACAGGCGGAGATCCTGGTGGTGATGAAGGGCATCGACGAGACCTTCGTTTCGACGATCCACACGCGGGCGTCCTATGCTCCGCACGAGATCGCCTGGGGCAGGCGGTTCGCCGATATCTTCACCAACCTGCCGGACGGCCGCCGCGCCATCGATTTTCGACGTTTTCATGACATTGTGTGAATTGCCACGCGCGCCCGGAATGATTGCCGCCATGGTCCGGGCGGGGTATGACCCGCGCCGGTTTGGGATTAGGGTTTCGTATGAGCAGTTTCAGCGACCGTGAGCAGGGGTTCGAGGGCAAGTTCGCTCACGATCAGGAGCGGGAGTTCCGCGCCGCCGCCCGCCGCAATCGGATGCTCGGAGAGTGGGCGGCCCGCCGAATGGGGCTGGAAAACGTCGACGACTACGCCCGGGCCGTCGTGAAATCGGACATCGATCAGCCCGGCGACGACGACGTCCTGCGCAAGGTCAGCCAGGACCTGGTCGGCTCCGGCCTATCGGTGCCGCTCAGCGAAGTTCGCGCCAAGATGGACGAATTCCTGGCCATCGCCCGCGGTCAGATCGAAGCGGGCGACTAGCCCACCCCCCGCTCATCCCGCTTTCCAGGCTGTGTGAAAAGTCGGAGTTGTCACATTTCAACGCAATAATATTCTGCAGTTGCCGTGAGACCGGAAAATCGTTTCGCAAGGCGCGCGTGCGCGGCGCGTAGGAGATGAAAAAT
>JAQGIW010000290.1 GCA_028290905.1 Caulobacteraceae bacterium
AGCAGACGCGAGCCGACCCCGTGGCCCTGCGCGGCCCGCGCCACGCCAAGGAACATCAGATAGGCGTGCGGGCGATCCATGGGATGGTGCTTGTCCATGGTCTCGCGGACCGCCGTCAGGCGCGGGAACCGGGCGACGCCGGTGGCGAACAGCAAGGTTGGCAGGGCGCGAAGCTCGGTGGTCAGCGGCGTCGGGCCCAGGGCGTGAAACGGCAGCCAGACCGCCGCCGCGCCGCCGACGGCGGGGCGCTCGATCCGGCCCGCGGCGAAGGCCATGTGGCGGACGATGAAGGTGAAGAACCTGAGGCGCGCCGCGTCGCGCCGGTCATCGGCCCGCATGAACCAGTCGAACATCACATCGTCGGCGAAGGCGTCGGCGAGGTCGGCGGCGACGTCGGGCAGATCGGCCGCCGTGGCCTGGACCGGCGCCTCGGCGCCCCGTCGCAATGCGTCGATATCCATCACAGCCGCTCGGAAATCTTGATCGCCGCCCGGCAGCCGGCCTTGATGACGGCCGAGAGCAGAGCGCCGAACGGCGCGTCGCGCGCGCCCGACTCGATGGCCTCCTGCTGATGGGCCAGCTCATCGTCGCGGAATCCGCTCAGTTCGGTGGCCAGGGCGGGATCCTGGCTCTCCAGTTCGGCGACCTGGGCGGCGTAGTGATCCTCGATGACGCTCTCCACGGCGTCGGTGCAGGCGTGGGCGGCCCTTTCCCCGAGCAGCGCCGTGCCCGCTCCGAGGGCGAAGGCGGCCGCGCGCCAGACCGGCGCGAGCAGGGTGGGCCGGGTGCGGGTCTCGTTCAGCAAGGCTTCGAAGCGGGCCAGGTGACGGGCCTCCTGCTCTTCCATGCGCGCCAGCTGGGCGCCGATGGCCGCCCGCCCGGCGGCGCCGTCGAGCACCGCGCGCTGCCCGCGATAGATGTGCACGGCCGCCAGTTCGCCGGCGTGGTCCACCCTGAGGATCTGGGCCAGTCGCATCGCCTGGCCGCCGGCGCCGGGCCGGGGGGGAACAGGGCGGGTATGGACGTCGCTCATGTCGCGCGCACCGTGGGCTCCGGGGCCAGGGCCGCCAGGGCGCTCGCCCCGGCCAGCCCCAGCGATATCAGCGCGTTCCATCCCGCCATGGAAAGCCCCAGGAACACCCAGGCCGGCTTGTCGCAGGCGGGAACCGCGATCGGCCCGCCCTTCAGCAGTCGGGCGAGATCGGCGGTGCTGACCTCGACGTGGCCGCCCGTGCAGCTGGCCGGCCCGGGCCAGAACTTCCACTCCACGCCGGCGTGGTAGCCGGCCAGGGCGGCGCCGCCCAGGAAAACCAGGGCCAGCACGGCGCTCACCCAGCGGCCGGGATTGAGGGGCGTCAAGGAAAGGCCGGCCCCGATCGCCGACAGGGCCGCGGCGAGCCAGTAAACCTGTCGCTCCTTGAGGCACAGCTCGCACGGCGCCAGCCGACCGAAGGTCTCGAAGGCATGGGCGATGGCGAGTACGGCCAGGCAGGCGAACAGGGCCACCCAGGGCCAGTGTCGGAGGAGCGACTTCACGCGAGCGGGTATGGGGGAAAAACGTGGCTTCGGTAAGGGGTCAGGCGGGGCCGGTTTACGTCCACCCCGTCAGTGGTGTCCGAGAAACCGAACCGCCACGACAGCGAGGACGAGAGCCCCGACCACGCAGGCGGAAACCAGCGCCAGGCGGCGTTCGAGCACCGGCAGCAGCCCGGGGCCGAAACGCTTGACCAGGGCCGTGACGCCGAAGAACCGCGCGCCCCGGGTGGCGCAGGAGGCGGCGACGAACTGCCAGAGACTGAAGTGCGCCAGCCCGGTGGTGATGGTGATCAGCTTGTAGGGAACCGGGAGCAGGCCCTGGAGCAGGATCACCCCCACGCCCCACTTCGCGAACTGGGCGCGCAGGGGCGCTTCCCCGCCCGGATGGCCGGTGACGGCCAGGATCCAGTGCCCCACCGGCTCCAGGCTGTAGCCGATCGCATAGCCCAGCAGCCCCCCGATGATCGAACCGATGGTGCAGATGGCCGCGTAGCGCCAGGCGTTATCGGGTCTGGTCAGCACCATGGGCGCCAGCATGGTGTCGGGCGGAATGGGGAAGAACGAGCTTTCCGCGAAGGCGATGGCGAAGAGGGCGAGGCCCGCGTGGCGGGACGCCGAAAGCCTCATCACCCAGTCGTAGAGGCGTCGCAGCATCACCGATCACAGGTCCCGTCGCCCGCCGCGAACCCACGTGGGCGGCCGGCGCGTTCTGCTAGCAGAAGGGCGGCGCCTTCCGCAAAGGCGCATTGCCTGACACTATATATCGGGTCGTAAGTCCTTAGGAGCGGAGGCCCTCCATGAACGCCCCAGCCAAGAACGCCGATGTTTCGGTCGCGACCGACCTGTCCGACAACCCCCTCGGCACCGACGGCTTCGAGTTCGTCGAGTTCACCTCGCCGGAGCCGGAACGGCTGAAGGACTTGTTCGAGCGGATGGGGTTCGCCGCGGTATCGCGCCACCGGTCCAAGAATGTGCTGCGCTTCGCCCAGGGCGACATCAACTTCATCCTCAACATGGAGCCCGAGGGGCAGCCGGCGGCGTTCCGCCAGACGCACGGCCCCTCCGCCAACGCGATGGCCTTCCGCGTGCGGGACGCCGCCAAGGCGCTGAAGCTGGCGGTGGAGCGCGGCGCCACCCCCGTGCGCGGCCCGGTGGGACCGATGGAACTGAACATTCCGGCGATCGAGGGCATCGGCGGGTCCAACCTCTATCTGGTGGACCGCTATGGCGCCCAGGCGATCTACGACGTCGATTTCACACCGATCCCGGGGGCTCCGCAGACGGTGACCGGCGTCGGCCTCACCTATCTCGATCACCTGACGCACAACGTCCACAGGGGCCAGATGGCGCGCTGGGCGGAATTCTACGAGCGCATCTTCAACTTCCGCGAGATCCGCTATTTCGACATCGAGGGGGCGCAGACGGGGTTGCTGTCCAAGGCCATGACCAGCCCGTGCGGCAAGATCCGCGTCCCGCTCAACGAGAGCCGCGACGACCATTCGCAGATCGAGGAGTTCCTGCGCGACTATCGGGGCGAGGGCATCCAGCACATCGCGCTGGGCACAGGCGACATCTATCACGCGGTGGAGGCGATGGCGGCGCGGGACGTCAAGTTCCAGGAAAGCCCGGACACCTACTACGAACAGCTCGACGCGCGTGTGACCGGACACGGGGAGAACCTGCAGCGCCTGCGGGCCGACCGCATCCTGGTGGACGGGGCGCCCACGGAGGGCCAAGGCCTTCTGCTGCAGATCTTCACCCAGAACATGATCGGCCCGATCTTTTTCGAACTGATCCAGCGCAAGGGCAACGAGGGGTTCGGCGAAGGCAACTTCCGCGCCCTGTTCGAATCCATCGAGGCCGACCAGGTCCGGCGAGGGGTGTTGCCGGCCACCAAGGAAGGGTGAGGATGGCCATGCGCGTGGCGCGGGCCCCCTCCACCCCTTCGGGGTCTCCCTCCGCCAGGGGGGGAGGAGAGCTGCGCCTCTCCCCCCCCTCTGGGGGGAGTACCGGCGAAACCGGGGAGGGGGGCGAACGCCATGGCTCCCCGTAACTGGATTCCCGTGCGGGGGGCGCAGGGGACGCATTCGCGCCAGGCCCACGCCGACATGCCCGAGGGGACCTATGAGCGGGAGGTTTCGAAGGAAGGGTTCTTCGGCCCGGCCGCCTTCTTCCACCATCGCCGCCCGCCAACGGGCTGGACGCGGTTCGAGGGCCCGCTTCGGCCCCGGGCCTTCGATCTGGCGGCGCTGAACGAGGACGCCCCTTCGCCGTGGGACGCGCCGCGGATCCTCGGCAACGCCCATCTGGAGATCCGCTTCTGGAAGCTGGCGGCGCCGATGCCAACGCTGGCGCGCAATGCCGATGGAGACCAGCTGCTGTTCGTCCACACGGGCGAGGGCGACCTCTACTGCGACTACGGCCGCCTGGCGTTCACGGCCGGCGACTACATCTACATGCCGCGCGGCGCGATGTGGCGGCTCTCGCCGCGAGAGGGCGCCGCGATCCTTATGATCGAGGCGACCGGCGGCCACTACACCCTGCCGGACAGGGGGATGCTCGGCCCCCACGCCGTGTTCGATCCGGCCATGCTGGAGACGCCGGTCATGGACGACGCCTTTCGCGCCCACCAGGAGCAGGAGGGCGAGGTCGGGGTGCGGATCAAGAAGCGAGGGCAGGTGTCGACGGTGACCTATCCCTACAATCCCCTCGACGCTGTCGGCTGGCACGGGGAACTGGCGCCGGCGCGGCTGAACGTCTCCGCCATCCGGCCCGTGAGCAGCCACCGCTATCACCTGCCGCCGTCCGTCCACACAACCTTCGTGGGGGAGCGTTTCGTGGTCTGCACCTTCGCGCCCCGCCCCTTCGAGACCGACCCCGGCGCGCTCAAGGTGCCGTTTTTCCACAACAACGACGACTATGACGAGGTGCTGTTCTATCACGCCGGCGACTTCTTCAGCCGCGACAACATCGACGCCGGGATGATGACCTTTCATCCGAGCGGCTTTACCCACGGTCCGCACCCCAAGGCGCTTAAGAACATGCTGGCCCAGAGCAAGCCGGCGACCGACGAATATGCGGTGATGATCGACGCCCGCGATCCGCTCGACGTCGGCGACGCGGCGGCGAGCGTGGAGAACACCGGCTATGTGGACAGCTGGAAGACGCCCGGGTGACAGGCGACCCCGACCTCCAGGCCATGGCCGAGGATGAACTGGCGCGCGCGCTCACCCTGTCCTGGCAGGTCCTGTCGAACGTGGCGCCGTGGGGCGACAGCTTCGAGGGTATTTCCCCGGCCGGACGCGAGGTGATCGTCGAGCGGGCCTACCTCTGGCAGGGGGACCCTGGCGGCGACATCCTCTGCGAGGTGGCCGTGTTCGGCGGGGAGTCGCGGCGGGAGGCCGGGGCGAAGGTGAGCGCCGTGATCGCGCGGAACGGGACGTGAAGCTCGCGTCGCTGAGATCCGGCCGGGACGGCGCCCTGGTGGTGGTGTCGCGCGATCTGGCCTGGTGCGCGCCGGCCGACGCCATCGCGCCCACCCTGCAGGCCGCGCTCGACAATTGGGACTGGTGTGCGCCCTTCCTCGAGGCGCTGGCCAACAGCGTCGAGTTGGGCGCGGCGCCCCGCGAGCGCTTCCATGAGCGTGACGCGGCCAGTCCGCTGCCGCGCGCCTACCAGTGGGCCGACGGCTCGGCCTATGTGAACCATGTGCAGCTGGTCCGCCGGGCGCGGGGCGCGGAGATGCCGGAAAGCTTCTGGACCGATCCCCTGATGTACCAGGGCGGCTCGGACGGCTTCCTGGGACCGCGCGAGGCTATTCCCCTGGCCGACGAGGACTGGGGCTGCGACTTCGAGGCGGAGGTGGCGGTGATCACCGGCGATGTGCCGATGGGGGCGAGCCGCGAGGAGGCGCTGGGCTCGATCCGCCTGGTCATGCTGGCCAACGACGTCTCGCTCCGCAACCTGATCCCGGGCGAGCTGGCCAAGTCGTTCGGGTTCTTCCAATCGAAGCCGGCGGGCTCGTTCTCTCCCGTGGCGGTGACGCCGGCGCAACTCGGGGACGCCTGGCGGGACGGGCGGCTTTCCGGCCCGATCACCGTCGACCTCAACGGGCGCCCGTTCGGCCGGCCCGACGCGGGGGTCGACATGACCCTCGACTTCGGGGCCCTGATCGCCCACGCGGCGAAGACGCGCGCCCTTTCGGCGGGGACGATTATCGGTTCGGGGACGGTCTCCAACCGGGGCCCGGACGGCGGGCCGGGCAGACCGATCGACCAGGGTGGCGTCGGCTATGCCTGCCTTGCCGAACAACGGACCGTAGAGACCCTGCTGACCGGGGCGCCGGAGACCCCATTCCTCAGGGCGGGCGACACTGTGACGATCGAAATGCGCGACGCCCGCCGCCACTCGATCTTCGGCGCCATCGAACAGACGGTGGTGTCGACCGCGAGCTCGGCGGCGCTTGGCGCGAGGGCGCCCGGCGTTCTATAGAGCGACGCTCGGGCGACGCCCGGTGAGTTCCCCCGCGGGCGTGGCGGAATTGGCAGACGCGCCGGACTCAAAATCCGGTTCCGAAAGGAGTGTCGGTTCGACCCCGACCGCCCGCACCACCAGCAACGCCCCCTCGAATTTCGGCGGCGCGCCGCAAGGCGGGTTCACCACCCACGTTGCCGGCTGAGGTGTTCCATTGTCGTTGAGGCCGGCACTAGCTCTCACCTCGTCGTCATCGAGTATTTTGCGGCCTGTCCAAGTAGGAAACAAATAGCGCATCTTTTCGGTCTCTGGCCAAACTTCGCAAGGAATTGGGCCGGCACGGTGCTTTCCGCTATTGGTCAGAAGTTTCGGTCGAAGCTCTGGTAACGAGATCTGGCGCAGTGGCCCCTGGGGCTCGGCGCAGCGCGTCACTCATCCGTACAAAGGCGACCAGCGTCTGGGCGCCCATCTTCAGCATCATGTGCCGGCGATGGGCTTTCACAGTGACCTCGCTGACACCGAGCGCGTAGGCGATCGCCTTGTTGCGAAGGCCATTGGCGACCCCCATCATGACTTCCCGCTCGCGCGCGGTCAGCGTCGACCACCGGGCCTGCAAGGTCGCGACCGGGACGCCGACGTCGGTCGCCTTGGTCGCGCACAGGGCGTCATCGGTCGGCCGCCCGCCCGACAGGGAGACGGTTCCGGCCTTCCACGCGCGCACTGTCACCAGGGTGTCGTGGCCATTGGCCTTGACGATCTCTTCAGTGAGCCGCTCGGCCGCGCCGGGGTCGCTCTCGAGTTCGGAGATGATTTTCAGCGCGTAGTCTCGCGCTGCTCCTTCATCGCGGAAGACGACGCCGGTCTCGTCGTCGACGATGAAGTAGTACCGCGCCATGTCTTGCCCTCAGCCCCCTTGCGACGCACTGAGGGCGTCCCGAGGGCACTTGTATATTGACCCAACGTATTGGACGGCCGACCCGAAAGGCGGGGGGACTGAATCCGGATGAGGACGATCAGGACGAGGCGTCGCACAGCAAGTCGCCCATCCGCACGAGATCGGCCAGGGACGGAGCCGACATCTTCGACATCACCTGCCGCCGGTGGGCCTTGACGGTCACCTCGCTCAGTCCGAACTCCGTCGCGATCGCCTTGTTACGAAGGCCCAGGACCACGAGGCTCATGATTTCACGCTCACGGGGCGTCAGCGTGGCGAAGCGCGCCTGAACGGCCGCGACGGCGTCTTGCCGCTCGCGTTGGACCCGGTCCTGCTCGATGCCGACCTGGATGGCGTCCAGGAGTTCTTGCTCGTGAAACGGCTTCGACAGGAACTCCACCGCCCCGGCCTTCATGGCCCTGACCGTCATGCGGACGTCGCCATAGCCGCTGATGAAGACCACCGGCGCGCGGAGGCCGGCGCGCTTCAACTCTTCATGCAGCTCCAGGCCGTTCTTGCCCGGCAGGCGCACGTCGAGCACGATGCACCCCGCGCGCACCCGGTCCGCGCCGTCCAAACAGGCCTGGGCGGAAGCGAACGCCTGCACCTCCAGCCCGACCGAGACTAGCAGGCACTCGAGCGCCTCGAGGGTCGAGGCGTCATCGTCGACGATCACCACCAGTGGCGGCGACGCGTCAAGGGTGCGTTTGGAAAAGGACGTGCGTTGCGGCATGTGGAAGACCCGATTCGGAGGTCGGGATCAGCGGCCAAGCTAGCATCACCGTCTATTGCACTACCGAATGCTACACCTGCAGCTAAGGGTGCAAGCGCCCGACGCTTTAGTATCGGCCTTTCGGGACGCCCAGCATCCGGCGGCGAGTTTGTCGGCCATCCGGACCAGTTCGGCCACCGAGCGAGCGCCCATCTTGCGCATCACCTGGGCGCGATGGGCCTTGATCGTGATCTCGCTGACGTCCAGGTCACCGGCGATCTGCTTGTTGGGCCGCCCGGCCACCACGCGCCCCATCACCTCCTGTTCCCGGAACGGTTTGGTGAGGAACTCCGCAGCCCCCGCCTTCATGGCCCGCATCGACATCTGGATGTCTCCGTGGGCTGTGATGAAGATCACGGGCGGATGGACGCCCGCCCTCGCCATTTCGCCTCGGAAGTCGAGTCCGCTCTGGCCCGGCAGTCGGACGTCCAGCACCAGGCAGGCCGGATCGGCGAGCTTGGCGCTCGCGGCGAACGCGCTCACGGAGCCATAGGAGGCCACCGGCAGGCCCGCGGATTGCAGAAAGCTCTCGATGGCCTCGCGCACACCAGGATCATCGTCGATCACCACAACCGTGGCCGGGGCCTCCTTCATGGCGCGCTGTCCGGCCGCGGCAGCGTGAAGGCCACCACGGCGCCGTGCGGCGAAGCCGCCGACGCCGTCAGCCGACCGCCGTGCGCCTCGACGATCGATCGGACGATCGATAGGCCCATGCCCATGCCCGCGGGCTTGCCCTGGATCATTCCCGCCATTGCATTCCTTCTTCGGGGGGTCGAAACGATCGGGAGCGGCCTTGGGCAAATCTATTGGGCCACGCCCTATCTGACGCTCGTCCTCGTCTGTGTCGCCGGATATCGTTTCACCAATAGAAACCAGGCTGGCGATGATATGTTCGCGGTCTATGTGCGCCACGACCTCGACAAACGCCAACTCGTAGGAGCGAATACGCTGAAGAACCTTATCCATGCGTCAATTTAGTGCATTTGTTTACTGATCATCATCCTCGGGCGAATACGAGGCGGGGACGGGCCGACCCTCGTCCAATCACGAGGGATTGAGGCGTTCGCGCGCGGGCCGCGACCCTGGTCGCGGCCCGCGTCACGCCGGTCGATTGAGCGCGAACATGTGGTTCGGGACCCTGGATACCGGCCTGCGCTCGGATCTGCCGGAAACCAGGTCGCGGATCGGTCTTGGCGCGAAGCCCAGCGTTGGCCGCCACTAGAGCAAGCCGCCTTTTGACGGAATCGGGATTCCCAAATCAGGGCTGATCTGATTCAGAGTCCATGCTGGGCGAGGAGGCCAGCCTGGATGACGGCTCCCTATTCCATGGACCTTCGCG
>JAQGIW010000024.1 GCA_028290905.1 Caulobacteraceae bacterium
GCCAGCCAGGCCGCGAGGTGGCCACCGGCGGAGTGGCCGACGACGACCACGCGACCGAGGTCGAGGTGGTGGGCCGGCGCGATTGTCCGCAGGGCGTCGGCCGCCGCCGCCACGTCGAGGAATGTCCCCGGATAGCCGCCCCCCGCCTGGTCGACACCGCGGTACTCGATGTTCCAGACCACGAAGCCGCGCCGCCGCAGATCGTCGGCCGGGTAGTTCATGATCGAGAGCGTCGCCACCCGCGCGTGCCAGCAGCCGCCGTGGATCATGATCACCAGGGGACGCCGCCCGGGCGTCGCCGGGACCCAGAGATCGCCGAACTGGTTCTGGCCGGTCCCATAGGCGAGCCGCTCGTCGGCCCGAGGCAGCGGTCGGCGGAGCAGGTCCGGCCAATCCATCAGGTGGGTCGCGGCCGTCGCGCCCGCGACCAGGGTCGCCGACACGATCGCCAGGACGCTCGCGGGCCAGAAGCGCACCGGCCGAAGCGCCCTAAAGCGCCGCCTTGATCGCCGCGCCCGCCTCCTGGGCCGCCAGCACCACGGCCGGCGAGATGTCGCCCATGATGTAGAAGTCGTGCACCAGGTCTGAATAGTGCAGGAGCCGCGCGGCCACGCCGGCGTCGGCCAGGGCGTGGACGTAGTCGCGGCCCTCGTCCTGCAGGGGATCGAATCCCGCCGTGACCACCAGGGCGGACGGCAGGCCGGCGAAGTCCGTCGCCTGCGCCGGCGCGGCTCGGCGCCAGTCGGGATGAGCGCTCGCCGCCAGGCACGTCTCGAACCACGCCATGACGGACGTTGTCAGCACGGGCCCATCCAGGTCCCGGCGCGAGGCGGTGGTCTCCGCGGGTGTCGTGGCCGGATAGATCAGCAGCTGGAACTTCAGGCGCCGGGCGGGATCGCCGCGCATCTCGATCGCCGTGGACGCCGCCAGGTTGCCGCCGGCGGAATCGCCGCCCACCCCTATGCGGGCGGGGTCGACGCCGATCTCGGCGGCGTGGTCGAACGCCCAGCGGGTGGCCGCCAGGGCGTCGTCATGGCCGGCCGGAAACGGGTGCTCCGGCGCCAGGCGGTAGTTCACCGCCATCACCCGCGCGTCGGAGTAGAGGGCGAGGCGCCGGCAATGGGCGTCGTGGGTCTCCAGGTCGCCGATCACCCAGCCGCCGCCGTGGAAATAGACCAGCAGGGGTCCGGGCGAGACCGCCCCGGGCGGCGTGTAGAGCCTGACCGGGATCGCTCCTCCGGGGCCCGGCACGGTGAAATCCCGCGCCGCCACCTCCGCCGGGCTGGTTTTGGCGTTCTGGCCGGTGCGCTGTTCGCGGTAGAAGCCGCGCAGCACCTCCAGCGGCAGCGCCTCCAGCGGCGGGGCGTCGGGCGGCAAGGCCGCCGCCTGTTCTTCCAGCATGGCCTTGAAGTGCGGATCGAGCATCCGGCTTGCCTCCTCTTTGCCTCCCCTCGGAATGCCGCGCCGGCTTCCGATCATTCTCCGCCGCATGGCTAGCGGCCCCGCGAAAGCTTGTCGAGGCGGTCCTATCCGGCGGCCGAGTCTAGGCCGGGATCCGGGCCCGACCGTCGCGCCAGGCCAGGAACCCGGTGATGGCGACCCCCGCGAGTACATACTTCATCAGTTCGGTGAAGGCGTTGGCCAGGGTGTAGTCCCAGCTGAACCCATACCAGTTCCAATAGGAGAAGTTGGTCGACACCGCGGCGATCACCCCGATCGCCGCGGCCACGCCCAGGCGGCGCGGGACGCCGGCGGCGGCGCTGATCGCCACCGCCAGCAGCAGGGACTCGCCGATCTCCAGTAACAGCTCCACCACAAGCTGGCGCGGCATGAGGGCCGGCGCTCCCGGGGCCTGGTAGGCGAGCAGGCCCGAGGGACCCAGCTGCCTCTTGGCCTGCAGATCGGCCATCGCCTTCGAGCCGCTCCCCTCCAGATAGGGGAAGATGTAGAGGCCCGGCTGGTCGCCCAGGCTGGCGTGCAGCACCGCGACGGTCGCCGCCTCGCTCGGCAGCTGTTTCAGGCCCGCGCTCGCCAGCGGCGTCGCCACGTGGGCGATGGTGGCCCATATGTACATCACCACGCCGCCCACGAGGCCGGCGAGCAGGATGCGCATGGTCTGTCCCTCCCGGGGATTTGTTGGCGGCGACGCTAGCGGCGCCGTGAGGCGCCGTCGAGTCCCCCCTATCCTTGACCCGCGCGCCCCCGGAGCGCATAAGCGCGCCCTTCCGGCGCCAGACCTATCCTAGCGCCTCCACCGCCACGACCCCCGCCGCCCTCTCATGGGCGAGGCGGGACGAGGGCGGAGGGGACCTCCGTCCGCGTGATCGCGCACGGAGGCTCTCGTCGTTGCGTGTATGTGAACCGAAGGAATCTGGATGTTCGAAGGACTGAGCGAGAGGCTTTCCGGCGTCTTCGACCGCCTGTCCGGTCGCGGCGTCCTCTCCGAGAAGGATATCGACGAGGCCATGCGCGAGGTGCGCATCGCCCTGCTCGAAGCCGACGTCGCCCTGCCGGTGGTCCGCGAATTCATCGACAAGGCCAAGGTCTCCGCCCTGGGCGAGGCGGTGATCCGCTCGGTGAAGCCCACCGACCAGGTGATCAAGATCGTCTATGACGGCCTGGTGGAGATGCTGGGCGGCGAGACCGCCGAGCCCCTGCGCCTGGCGCTCAATCCCCCCACCGTCATCATGATGGCCGGCCTGCAGGGCTCGGGTAAGACCACCATGTCCGGCAAGCTGGCGCTGCGGCTCTCCAAGATGGAGCGCAAGCGGGTGATCATGGCCTCGCTGGACGTGCGCCGTCCCGCCGCCATGGAGCAGCTGGCGGTGCTCGGCCAGCAGGCCGGCGTCGACACCCTGCCGATCCTCCCCGGCCAGGCGCCTGCCGACATCGCCCGCCGCGCGCTGTCGGCAGCCAGGCTGGGCGGGTTCGACGTCCTCATCCTCGACACCGCCGGCCGCACCACCCTGGACGAGGCGATGATGAGCGAGGCGGCCGAGATCGCCCGCATCGCCAATCCCGGTGAGACCCTGCTGGTGGCCGACAGCCTGACAGGCCAGGACGCGGTGCGCACCGCCAAGGCCTTCCACGAGCGCCTGCCGCTGACCGGTCTGGTCCTCACCCGCACCGACGGCGACGCCCGCGGCGGCGCGGCCCTCTCCATGCGCGCGGTCACCGGCCTGCCGATCAAGTTCCTGGGCACCGGCGAGCGGATCGAGGCCCTGGAGACCTTCGACGCCCGTCGGGTCGCCGGCCGCATCCTGGGTCAGGGCGACGTGGTGGCCCTCGTCGAACGCGCCGCCGCCGACCTCGACGAGGCCAAGGCGACGGCCATGGCCAGGAAGCTCGCCAAGGGCCAGTTCGACCTCGACGACATGGCCGACCAACTGGCTCAGATGGAGAAGATGGGCGGCATGGAGGGCCTGATGGGCATGCTCCCCGGCGTTCAGAAGGTGAAGAAGCAGATCGCCGAGGCCGGGGTGAGCGACAAGATGGTCCGCCGCCAGCGCGCCATCATCGGCTCGATGACCCGCAAGGAACGCAAGAAGCCCGACATCCTGCAGGCCTCCCGCAAGCGCCGCATCGCCGCCGGCGCCGGGGTCGAGGTGGCCGAGATCAACCGCCTCCTCAAGCAGCACCGCCAGATGCAGGACGCCTTCAAGATGATGGCCCGCGACGGCGGCAAGGGCTTCGCGCGCATGGCCGGCCTGTTCGGGGCCGGCGGCCCGGGCGGCCTCGATGCGCTCAAGGCGCTGGGCGGTGGGGCCAAGGCGCCCTCGCTCCCTGGTGCGACCCCAGACTCGAACGGCCTGCCTGGCCTCCCCAACCTCCCGGGCCTGGGCGCCAAGCCCGGCTCTCCGCCGGCCGGCCTCAACCTCCCGGGCTTCAACCCGGGGAACCTCGGCCGCGGCCTGCCGCCCGGCGTCAACCCGTTCAAGAAACCCTGAAGTTCAGAACCCCAAGGACCCGTCAGACCCCATGCTCAAGATTCGTCTCGCCCGCGGCGGCGCCAAGAAGCGCCCCTACTATTCGATCGTCGTCGCCGACAGCCACTCGCCCCGCGACGGCCGCTTCATCGAGAAGGTAGGGGCCTACAACCCGCTGCTAAAGAAGGACGATCCCCAGCGCCTGGTGGTGAAGGGCGAGCGTGTCACCGAATGGCTCGGCAAGGGCGCCCAGCCCACGGACCGCGTCGCCCGCTTCCTGGCCACACAAGGCCTGGCCGCCTGGCAGCCCGGCAACAACCCCAAGAAGGGTGAGCCCCACGCCAAGGCCAAGGAACGCGTCAAGGAGCGCGAGGAGCGCGCCGCCGCCCACGCGGCTGCTGAAGCCGAAGCCGCCGAAGCGGAGGCCGCCGCCCGCGCGGAAGCCGCCGCCCACCCGGCCCCGGAGATCGTCGAAGAAGAGGCCGCGCCGGAAGAGGTCGCCCCAGAGGCCGTCGCTGAAGAAGCCGCCGCCCCGGAGGCTGCGGCCCCAGAGACCGCTGCTGAGGTCGGCGCTGAAGAGATCCCCGCCGAAGAAACCACCGACCCCGCCACCGAGGCGTAAGGCGGGCGCCGTGACGGAGGGGGCCGACACCCCCCGCCTGATCCTCGTCGCCCAGGCGGCGGGGGCGTTTGGGGTCAAGGGGGAGATGCGGATCACCGCCTTCACCGAAGACCCGGCCGCCCTCCTCCGCTACGGGACGCTGAAGCGGGAGGACGGCTCTCCAGCCCTGACTCTGACCGGGGGCCGCATCGCCAAGGGGGCCGTGATCGCCCGGGCCAGCGAGGTGGAGACCCGCGAGGAGGCCCAGGCCCTGCGCGGCCTTCGTCTCTACATCGACCGCGCCATCCTCCCCGAGCCGGAGGAGGACGAATACTACCTCGCCGACCTCGTCGGCCTCGCCGTCCGCTCCCCCGCCGGCGAGGCAATGGGGACCGTGAAGTCGGTTAACAACTTCGGCGCCGGCGACCTGCTGGAGATCGCCCCCGGCGACGGCTCGCCCTCCTGGTGGGCCCCCTTCACCCGCGAAGTCGTCCCCGACGTCCGCCTCGCCGAAGGCCTGATCGTCGTCGACCGCCCCCCCGAGATCAAGGCGAAGGAGGACGACGGCCCCTAACGCAGATCCGGCGGCGTCGCCTCGGCGGTCAGCATGGCGACGGCCTCGTCCAGCGGCAGCACCTGCTGGCGGTCGGAGCCCAGGCGGCGCAGGGCGACCTTGCCCTCCTCGGCCTCGCGGCGGCCGACGACGGCGATCACCGGGACCTTGGCCAGGGAGTGCTCGCGCACCTTGTAGCCGACCTTCTCGTTGCGAAGGTCGGCCTCGACCCGAAGGCCAGCCCGCCGCAGCCGCGCCGCCACCTGGCCCGCGTAGTCGTCGCCCTCGGAGGTGATCGTCGCCACCACCGCCTGCACCGGCGCCAGCCACAGGGGGAAGGCCCCCGCATGATGCTCGATCAAGACGCCCAGGAAGCGCTCCAGCGAGCCGACGATCGCCCGGTGCAGCATCACCGGCCGGTGCTTCTGTCCGTCCTCTCCGATGTAGGCCGCGTCGAGACGTTCGGGCAGGACATAGTCGAGCTGCAGCGTGCCGCACTGCCAGGTGCGGCCGATCGCGTCGCGCAGGTGGAACTCCAGCTTGGGGCCGTAGAACGCTCCCTCGCCCGGAATGCGCTCCACCTCCACCCCCGCCGCGTTGGCGGCGCGCTCCAGGGTGTCCTCGGCGATCGTCCACTGCTCGTCGGAGCCGAACCGTTGGTCCGGCCGCAGGGCCAGCTTCACCGAGTGCAGCTCCACCTCCAGGTCGGCGTAGATCTGCTGCAGGAGCCGGATGAAGGCCGTCGATTCCGGCTCGATCTGCGCCTCGGTGCAGAAGATGTGGGCGTCGTCCTGCACCATCCGGCGCACGCGCAGCAAGCCGAGCAGCGAGCCGGAGCTCTCGTAGCGGTGCAGGCCGCCGAACTCCATCATCCGGATCGGAAGGTCGCGGTACGACTTCTGCCCCTGTCTGAATATCTCAACATGGCAGGGGCAGTTCATCGGCTTGACCGCCAGCACCTCGCCCTCGGCGGTCTCCGAGACGAACATGCTGTCGTGGAACTTCGCCCAGTGGCCCGACCGCTCCCACAGCGAAACGTCGAGGATCTGCGGCGTCGCCACCTCGACGTAGCCGGCCGCCTCCGTGCGCCGCCGGACGTAGTTCTCCAGCGTGCGATAGAGCGTCCAGCCCTTGGGGTGCCAGAACGGCATGCCCCGGCCCTCCTCCTGGATGTGGAAGAGGTCCATGGCCCGGCCGATCTTGCGGTGGTCGCGCCGCTCGGCTTCCTCGATCCGCTTCAGGTGCTCGGCGAGGTCCGCGTCGGACGCCCAGGCCGTGCCGTAGATGCGCTGCAGCTGGGCGTTGTTCTGGTCGCCCCGCCAATAGGCGCCGGCGAGCTTGGTCAGCTTGAAGGCCTTGCCCACGTGGCGCGTGGAGGGCAGGTGCGGCCCCCGGCACAGGTCCTTCCAGCCACCCTGTCGATAGACGGTGATCGCCTCCTCGCCCGGGATGTCGCGGATGATCTGCGCCTTGTAGATCTCGCCGATGCCCTCGAAGTGGGCGATCGCCTCGCCCCGATCCCACACCTCGCGCGTGATCGGCTCGTCCCGGTCGACGATATGGCGCATGCGCGCCTCGATCAGGGCGAGGTCGTCGAGCGAAAACGGCTCGTCGCGGGCGAAGTCGTAGTAGAAGCCGTCCTCGACGTTGGGGCCGATCGTCACCTGAGTGCCGGGGAACAGCTCCTGCACCGCCTCGGCCAGCACGTGCGCGGTGTCGTGGCGGATCACCTCCAGAGCCTCGGGGCTGTCGCGGGTGACGATCTGCACCGCGCCGCCGCGCTCAAGCGGCCGGCCGAGGTCCAACAGCTCGCCGTCCAGCTTCACCAGCAGGGCCTTCTTCTCCAGGGACTTCGACAGGGAGGCCGCCACCTCGCGGCCCGTGACGCCGGGCGGGTAGTCCCGCACCTGGCCGTCGGGGAACTTAAGTTCGATCATCGGTCTTTCTTTCCGCCCCGTTCGGAGCGCTCGGAACCGGGTCGTAGCCCGACCCGCCCCAGGGATGACAGGAGCAGAACCGGCGCGCGGCCATCAGCGAGCCGCGCAACGGTCCGTGCCTGATCAGGGCCTCGGCCGCATAGTCCGAACAGGTCGGAAGATACCTGCACTGGCGCCCGATCCACGGTGACAGCGTCAGCTTGTAGGCGCGGTGGCCCGTCCTGATGACGCTCTCGTAGAAGGTCATGCCGACGCGCCCTTGAAGCCCTTCGCGCAGGTTCGAAAAACGAACGCCCGCCGCTCAGGCCACGTCGGCGGGGCTAGTTCGCGAGCCGGCCTCGGCCGGGGCCTGGACGCCATGGCCGTGGTCCCGGGCCAGCTGGCAAGCCTCCACCGTCGCCTCGAATGCAAGCATCGAGGAGGCGTGGCGTTGCGGATAGTCCTTGACCGGCTCGAGCATCGAAAGGTCCGAAAAGCGTCCCGCGGGCGGCGGACCACCCGACTTCAGCATAGCACGAAAGGCGTCCCTGGCCACCGCGATCTCCTCGCACGTGGCCCCGATCACATGGGCGCCCAGCACCGCCGCCGCCGCCTGGCCGAGCGCGCAGGCCTTCACCTCCTGGGCGAAGTCGACCACCTTGCCGTCCTCGAGCTTTACATCGACGACGATCCGGCTGCCGCACAGCCGCGCCACCTTCTCGGCGCTGGCGTCCGGCGCGGCGAGCCGCCCGGCCCTGGGCATGTTGGCCGCCAGCCGCAGGATGTTCGCGGAATAGAGCTCGTCGATCATGAGGCCCTAGGTAAGGGTTTCACGGAGCCGGCGCCATCCGCCCGATGAACTGACGTCTGTCAATGGCGACCGCTAGAAGCCGTGACACGGTGCCGGCCGTCCGTTCCCCAGACCCCGGAGCCGTGGATGCTGTTAGTGGTTCGCCGCGACGACCACCAGCTGGCCGTCATCAACACCGACATGCTGGTCCAGGTGCTATGGCTGAAGGAGGACGGCCACCACAACCACTGGGCGGTCCTGATGGCCCACGGCCGCGAGGTGAACATCGTCACCCCGATACCCAAGATCTCCGTGCCGACCACCGCGGCCGGAACCGCCATCACCGCGGACCAGCTGCTCACCACCCTGGCGGGCGGCTTGGCTGCCTAGAGGATGTTCCGATCTGATGGGTGCGCTAGTTCCCACTTTTCGAAACGCACCCTGGTTTAGAGCAGCTGGTTGAAGATTTCGAAGACGCGGCCCCAGTGTTCGGTCTCGGGGTTCTTGACGTGGGGACCAATGAGCTTGAACGCGTGGGCCAGGGCGACGCTCACGCCCCCAGCCACGTAGGGAAGCCATTCCTGCAGATCGTCGCCATAGGCAAGGTCCAGCGGCGGCAGGGCGACCATCTCCTCCAACGCGGGAAGGATGGGCGCCTCGGGAAGGATGGCGTTGAACTCGTGCACCCGCTCCTGCAGGCCCTTGGTCAGGGGCACGTCGATCCGCTCCACCACGTCGCGCCCGTTAGCCTTGGCGGTCGCCTGGGCGCGGATCAGGAGGTCGTTGAGCTTTCCGTTGACGAATTCCTCGTAACGCCTGAGGTCCGACTCATCGATATCCACGCCGCCGGCGACGCGGAAGAAACGCTCGAACTTGTCGAAACCGACGCCGGCCACGGCAGAACCCTCCCAAGGCGGCGTCCCGCGACAGGGACGCCAGGATCACGCAGAGTGCCACGCCCCAGGCGAGCGTTGCGCTGATCCTCGTCAGCCCGGGTTCAGGGCCTGACCCAGGCCTCCATCAACCGGATAAGCTGCCGGGCCTTGGCCTCGCCGTCATCGGTGTTTCCCATCAGCGGTTCGATGTGGCCCCGCACGTAGGTCGCCAATCCGGAGTAGGCCAAGGCCCAGGCCGGGAACCGCCGCTCGGCAAGGCTTTCGACGAGGACCACGTTGACATCGGTATGCCGCCTGTCGCGATAGATGCTCACCATCAGCTCGTCGACCGCGGCGGGCGGCCCCTCCAGGACCTGGGCGAACGCACCGTCGGTGGAGATCAGAGCGCCGGTCACCCGCAGCGTCGCGTTCCGCGATCGGGCGACCGTGACGATGTCCGCCACGGCATGGTTCCTGTCACGGGGATCCACGAGGCTCTTGCTGACGTACAGAAGCGACTTGTCCACCGCCCGAGGCTCCCTGCGGCGGTCCCCCCGCCGCCGACGTCCCATTGGCCGAAGTTTAGAGCCGGGTTTCGGTTTTCGGAATCACATCTCGTTACCCTGGGGATTCCAGGACGCCTCCGCGCGCGCCTTGACCGCCTCGCCCATGGCGGCGAATCCCCTGCGGATCGTTCCGCCCAGGGACCGCACGGCCATGGAGCCGAGGGGGCCGGCGAACACCTCGCCGTTTGCGAAGATGCAGCCCGTTTCGGTGAGCTTCTCGATCTCCAGGTAGCGGGTGGTGCGCACCAGGCCGCCAAGCGCGTTCAGGCGCCAATGGATCTGCTCGTTCGGGATCCAGTCGACGATCACGGGGCGGATGGTCTGGGGCTTGCGGTTGGGCAAGGCCAACTCGAGCGTCAGGGGCCCGCCGATCTTCAGCCGGCCCTCGGCCTTGGGGTAGAGCGGGTTCCAGTCCGCCCAGGCCTCGATGTCGGCGAGGACCGCCCAGATCGTCTCGGCGGGAGCCTTGACGCCGATGCGGTGCTCGATCCTCACACCCCGCATCAGGCGCTTTCCTTGAGCCGCCAGGTCGCGCCGGTGGGGTTGTCCATAACCTCCACGTTGAGGGCGGTGAGCTCGGCGCGGATGGCGTCGGCGCTGGCCCAGTCCTTGGCGGCGCGGGCGGCCACGCGCCTGGCGATCAGGGCGTCGATCCGCGCCGTCAGGGCCGCGTCGGCTCCGCCGTGAAACCAGGCTTCGGGGTCCGCCTGAAGGAAGCCGAGAAGGGCCCCGCTGGCCAGCAGCTCGCCCTTGGCCCGGGCCCGCTCCGTCGGCGCCCCGGTCTCGAGTCGCCGCGCCAAGGCGAACAGCTCGGCGTTGGCCCGCGGCGTGTTGAGGTCGTCGAGCAGCGCCTCCATGAAAGCCTCGGACGGCGCGTCGCCCTCGGCCGGCACATCCCGCGCCCGCCGCAGGGCGCCGTACAGCGTGTCCAGGGCGGAACGCGCCTGGGTCACGCCGTCGTCGGTCCAGGCCAGTGGCTGGCGGTAGTGCGAGGCCAGCAGCGCCCAGCGCAGGGCTTCGCCAGGGGCGCGCTGGATGAGGTCGTGGACCAGCTGCACATTGCCCAGGCTCTTGGACATCTTCTCGGAGTCCATGTTCAGGAAGCCGTTATGCAGCCAGTAGTTGGCGTAGGCTTCGACGTGATCAGCACACATTCCCTGCGCCAACTCGTTCTCGTGGTGGGGGAAGATGAGATCATTGCCGCCGCCGTGGATGTCGATGGGCAGGCCCAGGACCTGCTCGATCATCGCCGAGCACTCGATGTGCCACCCGGGCCGCCCCGGTCCGAACGGGCTCTCCCAGACCGGCTCGCCAAGCTTGGAGGGCTTCCAAAGCACGAAGTCGGCCGGGCGCCGCTTGTAGGGCGCAACCTCCACGCGGGCGCCGGCGATCATGTCGTCCAGCGAGCGGCCGGACAGCTTGCCGTAGTCGCCATAGGCCTGGGTGTCGAAAAGCACATGGCCCTCGGCGGCGTAGGCGGCTCCCGCCGCGACCAGGCGGCCGATCATGGCCACGATGGCGTCCATGGTCTGGGTCGCGCGCGGTTGGGCCGTCGGCCGCAGCGCCCCCAGCACCGCCATGTCGGCATTGTAGGCGGCCAGATAGCGGTCGGTGATGGCCCCGATCGGCACGCCCTCCTGAGCGGCCTTCAGGTTGATCTTGTCGTCCACGTCGGTGACGTTGGCGGCGTAGACCACGTGGTCGGCGCCGTAGAGGTGGCGCAGCACGCGGAACAGCACGTCGAACACCACCACGGGCCGGGCGTTGCCGATGTGCGCGTAGTTGTAGACCGTCGGTCCACAGACATACATCGTCACCCGTTCGGCGTTCACGGGGACGAACGGCCGCTTGGCGCGGGCCATGGTGTCATGGAGGACGAGGGTCATGGCGGCCCTATATAGAAACGCGCCGCCCTAAACCACCCGGCGCCCCGCCCTCCGGGACGATGTTACGGCCAGGAGGCCAGGGCTTGCGGGTTGGCGATCACCTGTCCGGTGTCGCCGTCAACCGCCACGCGCTGGACGTCGCCGCCGTGATAGACGAGCACGTTGTAGGCCTTGACGTCGGTGCTGGGGTTCGTGGCGCTGGAGGCGACGCCGGCGGCGAGCGCCGGTGACCCATCCGCCGACTTTTCCGCGGTGCGGATGGCGTCCGCCAGCGGTACCTTGGCCTGCTGCGCGATCTCCGCGGCCTTGCGGTCGCGCCAGTGCAGCATCCACTCCGGCACGCTCGAGCTGCCGATTTCGACCGCGGCGCCGTTGGCCGCCGCGATACGCATGAACTCCAGCTGTCCGCCGTGGGTCACCACGGCCCGGTAGCCGGGCAGGCCGTCGGTGTTGGTGAAGCGTATCTCGATCACGTGGCCGCCGGTGGAGGTCTCGATCTTGCCGATCATCGTCGTCAGGCTGTCCGGCGCGCCGTTGAAGCCCGCCATGTCCGACTGCAGGTGCGCGGGCTGCGTCACGGTCTGGGCCGTGGCTCCGCCCGCCGAGAAGGCCAGAATCGCCGCCAAAGTACAGGCCAGGGAGCGCTTGGTCATTGGTTTGCTCCTCCTTGTTTGTCGACCGTCCGGAAAACTCATCCGTGGCAGGAATTGTTCCGAGGGAGACTAACGGAGCGACCCATCGCCGATCTTTCCGATGGCGCGCGATGCTCTCCCCTGGCGCTTGAGGGGTGGACGGCGCCATATCAGGGACCATGCCCCCTCAGGTCTTCCCGACGGTCGCAGACGCCGCCACCCTCGAACGGGGCGCCGTCCTGGCGCCGCGTTTCAACGCCGACGGCCTGATCGCCGCGGTGGCCACCGACGCGCGCTCCGGCGAGGTGCTGATGCTGGCCTGGATGAACGCCGAGGCCCTGGCGCGCACCCTGGAGACCGGCGAGGCCCACTACTTCAGCCGCGCGCGCGCGGCGCTGTGGAAGAAGGGCGAGACCAGCGGGCAGGTCCAGGCTGTCCAGGAGATTCGCGTCGACTGCGACCAGGACGCCGTCTGGCTCAAGGTCATACCCGGCGGGGACGGGGGCGCCTGCCACGTGGGCTTCCGCTCCTGCTTCTACCGCGTGGTGGAGGACGGCGCCCTGGTGGAGCGCACCTGACTTGGCGCCGGGTGAGCGGGCGGGAGAGGAGATTGAGGTCACGCTCACCGAGCCTTCGGGCCGACTGGATCGGGCGCTGGCCGACGCCCTGCCGGCGTTCTCTCGCGCCCGGCTGCAGGCCCTGATGGGTGAAGGGGCGATCAGCCGCGACGGCGCGCCGGTCACCGATCCTTCGGCGCGCGCGGCGCCGGGGCTTTATCGCGTGGTCGTTCCCGCCCCCCTCCCTCCCGAGCCGACCCCCGAGGACCTCAGCCTCGCCGTGCTCTTTGAGGACGCCCACCTCATCGTCATCGACAAACCGGCCGGCATGTCGGCCCACCCGGCGCCGGGGTCGGAGACGGGCACCCTGGTCAACGCCCTGATCCACCACTGCGGCGCGAGCCTCTCGGGGATCGGCGGCGTGGCGCGGCCGGGGATCGTCCATCGGCTGGACAAGTTGACCTCCGGGGTGATGGTGGCCGCCAAGACCGACATCGCTCACCGTGGTCTCTCCGCCCTGTTCGCCGCCCACGATATCGAGCGCATCTACATCGCCCTCACGCGCGGGGCCCCCTCGCCGGGTCGGGGAACCATCGCCACCCGCCTCGGCCGCTCCCCGGGCAACCGCAAGAAGATGGCCGTGCTGCGGTCCGGCGGGCGCGAGGCGATCACCCACTACGAGGTCCAGGCGGCGTTCGGCGCCGCGGAAAAGCCGCTGGCCGCCCGCGTCGCCTGCCGACTGGAGACCGGCCGAACCCACCAGATCCGTGTCCACCTGGCCCACAAGGGCTCGCCGTGCCTGGGCGATCCCGCCTATGGCTCCGGTCCGCCGGCCCCGGCGGTCAAGGCGGCGATCACGGAGGCGGGTCTGGCCCGCCAGGCCCTGCACGCCGCGGTGCTGGGATTTCAACATCCCGTTACCGGGGAGCGCCTGAGGTTCGAGACCGCGCCGCCCCCGGACATGTCCCGGCTGGAACAGGCCCTCCTCGCTCTCTGAGATTCCCTGTGAGAAACCTTGGGGCCGGGGTTAAGAAAGCTTAAGGTGAGATACCCTTAACGGCGCCGCAACAAACCCCTATCTACCACGTTGAAAGTCGAGCGATCCCCCGTGGACGGCGGGAAAGGCTCGGAAAGGGGATTCCTCAAAATGGCCGCGGTCAACGCATTGTCAGTCATGTCGCCGGACGGCGGCCTTTCGCGCTATCTCACCGAGATCCGCAAGTTCCCGATGCTCGGCAAGGACGAGGAGTTCATGCTGGCCAAGCGCTGGCGCGAGCACGAGGACCCCGCCGCCGCGCATCGGCTGGTGACCTCCCACCTGCGCCTCGTGGCCAAGATCGCCATGGGCTACCGCGGCTACGGCCTGCCGATCGGCGAGGTGATCTCCGAAGGCAACGTCGGCCTGATGCAGGCGGTGAAGAAATTCGATCCGGACCGCGGCTTCCGCCTGGCGACCTACGCCATGTGGTGGATCCGCGCCTCGATCCAGGAATACATCCTGCGGTCCTGGAGCCTGGTGAAGATGGGCACCACCGCGGCGCAGAAGAAGCTGTTCTTCAACCTGCGCAAGGCCAAGAGCGAGATCGCCGCCCTGGGCGAGGGCGACATGCACCCCGACCAGGTCAGCCAGATCGCCACCAAGCTGGGCGTGCTCAACGAGGAAGTGATCTCGATGAACCGCCGGCTGTCCGGCGGCGACGCGTCGCTGAACTCGCCGCTGCGTTCGGACAGCGAGAGCGAGTGGCAGGACTGGCTGGTAGACGACGTCACGCCCAGCCAGGAGACGGTGGTGGCCGAGACGCAGGAAAAGAGCCTGCGCATGGGCCTCTTGGAAGAGGCGATGACCGAGCTCACCGACCGCGAACGTCACATCCTGACGGAGCGGCGGCTGAAGGATGATCCGACCACCCTGGAACAGCTCGCCTCGGAATACGGCGTCAGCCGCGAGCGGGTCCGCCAGATCGAGGTGCGGGCGTTCGAAAAGCTGCAGAAGTCGATGCGCCAGGCCGCCGAAGACCGGAACCTGCTGGTCGACGCATGAGCCTGATCAGGCGGCCGCGCGGCCATCCCATTCGCGCGGCATGTAGGCGAGGAGCGGCGCGGCGCGTCGCTCCGTCTCGCCGCGATTGAGCGGTGTCCCGGCGCTCTCCGCGAGATAGCGGTGCAGATCCGCCGTCGCCGTGGCGAGCCGATTGTCGGAAATGGCGGTCGCGGCGGCCTGCAAGTCGGTCGTCTGGGCGACCATGGCCCGCATCGCCTGCTTCGGATCGCTCTCCAGGGCGGTCAGCGCCGAGCGCAGGATCTTCAGCGCCTGGGCGATCCGCATGCTCTCCGAGGTCCCGGCCTGGTCGGCCTGCCGCTTCAGCGGACCCGTGTAGTCGCCGGAGTTGAACCGCCGCCG
>JAQGIW010000055.1 GCA_028290905.1 Caulobacteraceae bacterium
CCTTCGCACTCTGAGCCTCCAGACGGTTGATCGACGTCCGGCGCTCGCAGGCGCCACAAACCTGGGCGAGACCGGTCCGATTGAGGCTTCCCGGCCACACCCCGCCGCCAAATCGCGACGCCGGCGTCGCGATTTCTTGACGCTGCCCGCCGCCCGCGACACCTAGCGCCCCCGCTTGGAGCGGCCCGCGAGGGCCGAGGGCCGGTTGTGTCAAGAACGCGGCGAGCAGCGCCGCATCAGGAGGAACGATGCGTAAGCGTAACTTGTTGGTAACAACCGCCTGGGCCGCGGTCGCGTGCTCCGCCGGTCTGGCCCACGCCGCCACCGCGACGGCCACGGACACCGCCGCCAGCGATTCCACGACGGTCGGCGAGATCGTCGTCACCGCCGAAAAGCGCGAGGCCAACCTGCAGGAGGTCCCCGAGGCGGTGACCGCGTTCACCGCCAAGGATCGCAACCTTAAGGGCATCACCACCATCCAGGACATGACGAACTTCACGCCTGGCCTGACCTATTCGAGCCAGCTGGACCGTCCCGCCATTCGCGGCCTGGCGCGCAGCACCAATCAGTATACGGCGGACTCCTCCGTCGCCGTCTACTATGACGACTTCTTTTCCAGCTCGACCTTCCTGGTCGGTCGCGACGACATGCTCATCGACCAGGTCGAAGTGCTGGTCGGTCCGCAGGGCACACTGTACGGCCGCAATTCGATCGGTGGTCTGATCAACACCATCTCGAAGCGCCCGACCAACGAGTACACCGGCGAGTTTCGCCTGATTGAAGGCAACTACGACGCCACCAAGGTGGAGGGCACGATCGCTGGCCCCGTGCCTTTCGTCCCCAACCTGACGTTCCGCGTCAGCGGCTACTACGATGGCCAGCAAAAGGGATACCTGCAGAACGTCGTCCCCGGCATGCCTACGGAAGGCGGCGTCCGCAAGGACCTCTACGGCGACTTCCAGCTGGAGTACAAAGGCGACAAGGACGACGTCTGGCTCGACGCCTATGTGGTCGGGTTCAACAACGACCGCGGCGGCCCGGGCTCCTTGCTCGGCACCCCCACCAGCGGCGACTACGGCACGGCCCTGACCACCTACGGCCAGCTGAACTTCAACCCGAACTTCCCCTATGGGGGCGGCGCCGTCCCCGGTTCGGTGATCGGCCAGCTGCCGGGGAACAATCCGACCCTCGGCAACATCCGCACCTTCGCCCATTCCGTCGCCACCGACATCACGGTGGATAAGGCCTACACCGCCACCCTGCACTGGACGCACCACTTCGACGGCTTCGACGTCCGCTACGTGGGCGGCTACAGCCAGTACCACTACGAACTGCACGGGGCCTATTTCAACAACGACAACTCGCCGATCACCTCGTACCAAGTGCCGATCTCGCCGCTGAGCCCATTCGCCCACGATCCCGCGATCAGTCCTCTGACCGTCAACCCGAGGCAGATCTTCAGCTTCACGACCCAGACCGCATGGTGGAGTCATGAGCTGACGTTCTCTTCCACCAACAACAGTCCCTTCCAGTGGATCGCCGGCCTCTATTACTACAATGAGACCGACAACAATCCCGAAACGGACCAGACGCCGGACCAGGCTCAGGTCGCCTCGCCCGTCACCCTGGCCGGCATCACCTCGGCGGTCACCGCCGGCCTCACCGGCCAGCCGGTCCCCGCCTCCGCCCTGGCCTTGCCCAATCCATCGCGCGACGAGTTCCTGCTCAGCTATCAGGATCGCATCCAGAGCGCGGCGGCCTACGGCCAGGTGGACTGGAAGATCACCTCGACCCTGAAGATCACCGCCGGCCTGCGCTACACCATCGACTGGAAGCACGGCACGGAGGAGACGCGCTACGTCGACTTCTCCAGCGGCATCTCGCCGTCGCTCAGCCCCTATATCCTCGGCAGCGCCCTGCCGGCCGTGGACATCACCCCGGTGGAGATCTCGTTCGCGCCGGGCAAGGGCATTTGCGGCCTGCCCGTCCTGCAGACCGCGGGTCCCTACGCCGGCGCCTATACGCGCTGCCTGAGCGACCACTCCCAGGCTCTGACCGGAACGGCGGGCATCGAGTGGACGCCGGATTCCGAGACCCTCGCCTACGTCCGCTACAACCGTGGCTACAAGGCTTTCGCCTTCAACGCCGGCTTCATCAGCGCCAACACCGAGGCGGCCCCGGAGCACGTGGACGACGTGGAGATCGGCCTCAAGAAGACCCTGCTCGACCACACCCTGGTGATCGACGCCGCCGCCTTCTGGTACAACTACACCAACGACCAGGTGCCGCTCGGCGTCGCCAGCGGCTCGCTGACACTCACCCAGTTCCTCAACATTCCCAAGGCGATCTCCGAGGGCGTCGAACTCACCGCCGACTGGCGCCCGGTTCGCCACCTCGACGTCAACCTCACCTACGGCCTCGACCACACCGAGATCACCTCGAATTGCGTGTCGGTGGCGGGCGCGCCGACCGGCGCCTGCTATGAGGACGCGCTCGATCCCTTCGCCACCGCGGCGGGCGCCCGGCCCGTGGGTAACGTGACCTCGGCGGGCACCTTCCTGCAATCGGTGAAGGGCAACGCCCTGCCCCAGGCGCCGGAGAACAAGGTCGCCTTCAACGTCAACTACACCTGGGAATTCGAGCCCGGGAACTTCACCGCGTCGGCGACCTATGTCTGGAAGGACAAGTCCTACGCCTCGATCTTCACCCGCACCTACGACATGGCGCCGTCCTGGAGCCAGGTCGACCTGCGCGTGGTGTGGAGCGGCAATCACGACCACTATGAGATCGTCGGTTTCGTGAAGAACCTGATGAACACCCGCGGCTACGACGCCGCCGCGGCCGGCTACATCGGGGGCACGCAGACGACCCTGACCCAGGTCCCCGCCTTCGACCTGACCCCGCCGCGGCTCTACGGCATGGAGTTCCACTACAAGTTCTAAAGCTTGGCCGCCAATGGCCCCCTCCCCTCCCGGCCTTCGGCCGTACTCCCCCCAGAGGGGGAGAGAGGCGTGTCTCTCCTCCCTCTTTTGGGGGAGGGAGACCCCGAAAGGGTGGAGGGGGCCTCCGCGCCACACCGGTCTGAAAATCCCACTGGCGGGGTTGGATAAAGCGGCCGCCTCCTTATACAGGACCCATGGACGCCATCACCGACGCCCCCAGTGATGGCGTTCGCAGCGCCGAATTCAGACCGGATCCCGGCGGTCCGCCGGGCCGAAGCGGGCCCGGCAGAGGCGGGCGCGACCTGACCCAGGGGCCGATCACCCGCACCCTGCTGGTGTTCTCCCTGCCCCTGCTGGGCGGCAACGCCCTGCAGTCCCTGAACGGCACGGTCAACCAGATCTGGGTCAGCCACACCCTGGGCGAGACGGCGATCACCGCGCTCGGCAACGCCAACATCGTGATGATGCTGATGATGGGGGCGATCTTCGGCGTCGGCATGGCCGCAAACATCCTTGTCGCCCAGGCCATGGGCGCGCGGGAGCCGGCCCTGGTCAAGCGCGTCATGGGTACGGCGACGACCTTCTTCCTGGGCCTGTCGCTGCTGATCGCCCTCATCGGCTGGCTGGCCTCGCCGACCATCCTGCAGTGGATGGCGACGCCCATCGAGGCACGGGCCGGGGCGATCATCTATTTGCGGATCATCTTCATCGCCCTGCCGTTCATGAACTTCTTCATGTTCCTGCAGATGGCGCAGCGGGGCGCGGGGGATTCGATCACACCGTTCTGGTTCCTGGCCCTCGCCCTGGCCATCGACGTCGCACTCAACCCCCTGCTGATCCTCGGGATCGGCCCGTTCCCCCGGCTGGGGATCGCCGGCCCCGCCGTCTCGACCCTGATCGGCCAGGGGACGGCCCTGCTCGGACTCATCGTCTGGCTCTACCGCCGCAACAGCATCCTCGTCCTCCATCGGGGCGAGCTGCATCTGTTCAGGCCCGACTTCGACATCATGAGCGCCCTGCTCAGCCGGGGCCTGCCCATGGGGCTGCAGATGATCATCATGAACGCCGCGGCGGTGGTGATGATCAGCTTCGTCAATGGCTTCGGCTCCCTGACCAGCGCCGCCTATTCGATCTCGTCGATCATCTGGGGCTATCTGCAGATGCCGACCATGGCCATCGGCGCCTCGGTCTCCTCGATGGCGGCCCAGAACGTCGGCGCTCGCCGCTGGGACCGGGTGAACAAGATCGCGCGCTCGGGGGTGATCTCGGGACTGACGGTCACCGGCTCGATCGCCCTGCTGCTCTACATCTTCAACGACCAGGTGCTGTCGATCCTGCTGCCCGCCCACTCGCCGGCCATTCCCCTGGCCCGCCACATCAACACGACGGTGCTGTGGGGCCTGGTGCTGTTCTCGATCACCTTCGCCCTTTCGGGCGTGGTGCGTTCGACCGGCGCCGTCTGGGTGCCGATGGCGATCCTGGTGATCTCCATGGTCGGCGTGCGCATCCCCTTCGCGGCCCTGCTGATCCCCAGGTTCGGGGCCGACGCCATCTGGTGGAGCTTCCCCCTCGGCACCATCACCTCGGCCGCCCTGACCACCCTCTACTACCTGCACGGCGGCTGGCGCCGCGCCCGCATGCTCCGCGACGAACCCCAGGCCCCGCCCGCCGAGTCGGCGGAGTCCGCCCTGGCCGCCGCCGGCTCCTAGCGCCGCAGGCGCAAATTCAACCCACGAAGGCACGAAGAACACGAAGAAGAATTCGGGGAAGCCAATCGGCGCCTCGCGCCGATCTTCGTGTCCTTCGTGTCTTCGTGGTTCAGAAAATGCCCACTTCGCGGGCCTTCCCTATGCGCCCGCTGGGCGCCTATGATCGGCGATAACCTGGGTGAGGAAACGTCATGCGCTTCGGCATCTTCTACGAGCACCAGCTGCCACGGCCGTGGACGGAGGGGCTGGAGTTGCAGTTGTTCCAGGACGCCCTCGACCAGGTCGAGCTCGCCGACCGCCTGGGCTTCGACAACGTCTGGGAGGTGGAGCACCATTTCCTGGAGGAATATTCCCACTCCTCGGCGCCGGAGATCTTTCTGGCCGCCTGCTCCCAGCGCACGAAGCAGATCCGCCTCGGGCACGGGATCGTCCTGATGCCGCCCGGCTACAACCACCCCGCGCGGGTCGCCGAGCGCATCGCCACCCTCGACCTGGTCTCCCGCGGACGGGTGGAGTGGGGCACCGGCGAAAGCTCGGCCCTGCTGGAGCTGGGTGGCTATCGCGTGGCGGTGGATGACAAGCGCAACGCCTGGCGCGAGGCCGTGGAGCAGTGCGCCAACATGATGGCGATGGACCCCTATCCGGGCTTCGAGGGGCAGTTCTTCTCCATGCCCACCCGCAACATCGTCCCCAAGCCGGTGCAGAAGCCGCATCCGCCGCTGTGGGTGGCCTGTTCCAACCGCGAGACCATCAAACTGGCGGCCCGGCTGGGGATCGGCGCCCTGACCTTCGCCTTCGTCGATCCGGCCGAGGCCAGGCAGTGGGTGGACGACTACTACCGGATCCTCCGCGAGGAGTGCGTGCCCATCGGCCACGCGGTCAACGCCAACATCGCCATGGTCTCCAGCTTCGGCGTCCACCACGACGCCGAGGAGGCCCGCCGGCGCTTCCAGGACGGCTTCCGCTTCTTCCAGTTCGCCCTCGGCTGGCACTACGGCTTCGGCGAACAGATTCCCGGCCGCACCGACATCTGGGCCAAGTTCGAGGCCGCTCTGCCGCACATGCCGCCGGCCGCGATGGGTGAGGGCGGTATCGGCACGCCGAAGCAGGTGCGCGACCACCTGCGCACCTTCGCGGACTGCGGCGTCGATCAGGTGACCTTCATCCAGCAGGCCGGGCGCAACCGCCATGACCACATCTGCGAGGCCCTGGAGATGTTCGCCGGCGAGGTGATGGGCGAGTTCAAGGCCGAGGAGGCCGAGCGCGTCCGGCGCAAGGAGGAAGAACTGGCCCCCTACATCGCCGCGGCGATGGAGCGGAAGACCTGGATGAAGCCCCTGGCCGACGAGGAGATCGAACCGGTGGTCGCCCTCGGCCGCCAGATCGCCGAACGCGCCGCCGCCGAAGGCCAGCCCCTCCCGCCAAACCCGGTGCGCGAACGCTGGGTGGCGGCGTTGGCGAAGGGTTAGGGCCCGCGGCCTCCCTCCCCTTTATCGGGAGGGAGGATTCAATTCCTACGCCGCCCAGCGGCAGGCGAACTCGACGACCTGCTGGGCGACGGTCTCCACCTGCCAGAGGTCGCGGGGGTCGACGAAGGCGCCGGCTTCGTCGAAGAGGCCGCTGGCCCCCAGGGTGGCGCCGAACGGCGTGGGCCACCCGCGCAGGGCGTGGACGATGGACCGCAGGGCCGCCAGGGTCGACCCCGACGCCTGGGCGCCGCCGGCCGAGACGATGCACCCCACGGCGCGGCCGTCGAAATAGGGTCTGGCGTCGTCTCGTAGTCCTTCGAGGCAGTCCAGGGCGTTTTTGACCACCCCGGAAATCGAGCCGTGATAGCCGGGCGTCGAGACGATGACGCCGTCCGCCGCGCTGACCGCGGCGAGAAACCGGTCCATTTCCGGCCCGCAGAACGGATCGTGGGGATTGTAGATCGGCAGGCCGGCCAGGAAGGCGCCGCCGAACAGCGCCGTGCGCGCGCCGGCCGCCTCCGCCGTCGCCAGAGCCAGCACCAGGGCCTTTTCGCTGCTCGATCCCGGGCGGACGGTGCCGCCCAATCCGACGATCAGGGGGGCGACGCCGAGCGGATGGTCGGTCACGCGGTGGCGGCCTCGTTCTTGCGGGCCGCGTAGTGCTGCTTCAAGGCGTCGAGCTCTCCGGCGTACTTGTCCCGGGCCGCCTCCTGCAGCTTGGGAATGTGGTAGGAGGGGAACAGGTCGTTGTCGGGCCTATAGTCCTTGAGCACCTGCTTGGCCACGGTCACCTTGTGGACCTCGGTGGGACCGTCGGCGATCCCCATCACGAACGCCCCCTGAACCATGCCCATGAACGGCATCTCGTTGGAGACGCCCAGGGCCCCATGCAGATGCAGGGCGGCCGCGGCGATGTCGTGATAGACCTTGGGCATGGCCACCTTGATGGCGGCGATGTCCTTGCGGACCAGCTTGTAGTCCTGGTGCTTGTCGATCAGCCAGGCGGTGCGCAGCACCAGCAGGCGGAACTGCTCGAGCTGGATCCAGCAGTCGGCGATCTGCTGCTGCACCATCTGCAGGTCGGCCAGTCGGCCGTCGCGGGTCTGCCGCGACACCGCCCGCTGGCACATCAGGTCGAAGGCGTGGCGGCAGGCGCCGACCGTGCGCATGGCGTGGTGCACCCGCCCGCCGCCCAGGCGCGTCTGGGCGATGATAAAGGCGCCGCCGCGCTCGCCCAGCAGGGCGTCCTTGGGGACCTTCACATTGGTGTAGCGGATATAGCCGTGATTGCCCTCGCCGGCATGGCCGACGCCCATGTTGCGCACCGTCTCCACGCCGGGCGTGTCCTTGGGGACCAGGAAGATCGAGGTGCGGCGGTAGGGGTCCTTGGCCTCCGGATCGGTGACCGCATAGACCACCAGAATCTGGGCGTAGCGGGAGCCGCTGGAGAACCACTTCTCGCCGTTGATCACCCACCCGTCGCCGACCAGTTCGGCGCGGGTCTTGAAGGTCAGGGGGTCCGAACCGCCGGTGGGCTCGCTCATCGAGAAGGCCGAGCGGATGTCGCCGTTCAGCAGCGGCTTCAGCCACGTCTCCTTCTGTTCGGGCGTGCCGTAGTGGGCGATGATCTCGGCGTTGCCGGTGTCGGGCGCCTGGCAACCGAACACGGAGGGGGCCAGGCTGTTACGGCCCAGCTTCTCGTTCATCAGCGCCAGCTTGAGCTGGCCGAAACCCTGGCCGCCGAGTTCGGGGCCGAGGTGGCAGGCCCACAGGCCCTGGTCCTTCACCTTCTGCTGCAGCGGCTTGATGAACCGCTGGCGGCCCTCGGAACCCCAGACGGCCATGCCGAGGTGCGAGATCGGCTCGACTTCGTCGGTCATGAAGTCCTCGATCCAGTCCAGCTTCTTCTGGAACTCCGGATCGGTCTCGAAATCCCACGCCACGGCGTCCTCCGTCGGTTATGTTCCGTCCGGCCGTCGGCCAGCGTTCGGCGCCATCATCGGTCCGGCGCCGCCGCCGCGCAACCGAATCGAAACGCGCGTTTGAGAAAACCCATGGAGACGTTCGCCGATGGCGACGCCCTCGCCGATGCGGCGGCGGACGCGCTCGCGCAGGCCCTGGAGGGAACGGGGCCGAGGAGCCTCGTGGTCACAGGCGGCCGCTCCCCAGGCCCGGTCTACGACCGGCTGTCGTCCCGCGATCTCTCCTGGGACGAAGTGACGGTGACCTTGAGCGACGAACGCTGGGTCGACCCCGGCGCAGCCGAAAGCAACGCGCGCTTCGTGCGCGAACGCCTGTTGAACGGCCGCGCCGCCGCAGCCAGGTTCGTCCCCCTCAAGGGCGCCGGCCCCACACCGGAGGCGGACGCGCGAGAGGTCGAGCCCGCCCTGCGCCCCCATCTTCCGTGGTCGGCGGTGCTGCTCGGCATGGGAGAGGACGGCCACGTCGCCTCGCTGTTTCCGGGCGATCCCGACCTGGCGGCGCGACTCGACCCGGACGGTCCACGGCTGTGCGTCGGCGTCGCCGCCGCCGGCCTGCCGCCCCTCGTGCCCCGCCTCACCCTGACCGCTCGCACCTTGCTCGATACCCGGCTCGTCCTGCTACTGATCACCGGCGAAGCCAAGCGCGCGATCGTCGAACGCGTGCTGAGCGACCCCGCCTACTCCCCGCCCGCCGCCGCCGTCCTTCGCCAGGACCGGGCCCCGGTCAGGGTGCTCTGGGCGCCTTAGCCCCCTTCCCCTCTTCGGGGGACTTCCCCCAGAGGGGGAAGAGAGTTCAGACGGGCGCCATACTCCGCCCTTTGGGGGGAGTAACGGCCGAAGGCCGGGAGGGGGGCGTCACCCCCGGCGCACCGACGCGCCGCCGTCCACCGCCAGGATCTGGCCGGTGATGAACTTGGCTTCGTCGGAGGCGAGGAAGAGGGCGGCGTGGGCGGTGTCCCAGCCGTCGCCCATCCTGCCGCCGAGCAGGACGCGGGCGTTGCGCGCGGCCCGCACCGTCTCGACGCTCTCGCCACGAGAGGCCGAGAAGCCCTGGATCGCCATCGGCGTATCCATCAGCCCCGGCATGATGGCGTTGCAGCGGATCATGTGACGGGCATTGAGCGCGGCGGTGGAGGTGGTCAGCTTGTTCACGCCCGCCTTGGAGACCTCGTAGGCGATCATGTTGGCCGGCGCGATGGCGGCCACCGAGGAGATGTTGACGATCGCCCCGCCGCCCTGGGCCCGCATCACCGGCAGGGCGTGCTTGATCGTCAGCCACATGCCGGTGAGGTTGACCTTGAGGATCCGGTCCCAGTTCTCCCGCTCCAGCCGCGCGATCGATCCGTCGCCGCCGCCGATGCCGACGTTGTTGTGCAGGATGTCGAGTCCGCCGAGCCGCGATCCGGCTTCGGCGATCAGGGCCGCGCATTGGGCCTCGGCGGTAACGTCGGCCTCGAAGGCGAAGGCCGTCCCGCCCTCTGCCGCGATCATCGCGACCGTCTCCTCGGCCCTCGCAAGTTCGCGGTCCACGCACAGCACCCGCGCGCCCTCGCGCGCGAACAGGATCGCCGTCGCCCGCCCGTTGCCGATCGTCTCCCCCGGCGTCTGCCCCGCCCCGACGACCACCGCCGCCTTCCCCTTCAGCCGATCAGCCATGCGACATCCTTCCGTATTCCACCACCAAGCTCACCAAGGACACCAAGGTCTTGCGCGACGCGCCCTGAACCTTGGCGATTTATCGCGAGGCCTTGAGAGGTCGGACATGCCTCTTGGTGCGCTTGGTGTCCTTGGTGGTAAGACGCTCAGGCGCCGTCGCCGAAGACACGGCGAGATCCCGTCGGCGCCGATCACTCTGCTCCATTCAATCCGGCTTCGGCGAGGAATCCCAGGATCGCCGCGTTGAACGCCTGCGGCTGGTCGATGTTGGCGGCGTGGCCGGCGTCCGGGATGACGGCCTTCTTCGCCCCGGGGATCTTGGCGGCCATGTAGTCGCTGGCGGCCAGGAAGGGGGTGTCGTTGGCGCCCACCACCACGATCGAAGGGACGGCGATGGTCGGCAGGCTGGAGATCACCCGGTCGTCGCGCTGGGTGAGCATGCCGCGGGCGGCGCGGGCGAGGCCCTCGGCGGAGCGGTGGGTGCTGGTGCGCATCTCGACGCTCCCGGCCGCCAGGCGCCCCAGTCCTTCGGTCTCGTAGCGCTCGGCGGTCTTCAGGGCGTTGGCGTTCCAGCCGTTGCGCGGCTCGTCCTTACGGTAGCCTGGGCCGGTGTCGATGATCAGCAGGGCGCGCACGCGGTCGGGGTGGGCCAGGTTGAAGGCCAGGCTCATGTAGCCGCCCAGCGACAGCCCGCCGACGATGGCGCGTTCCGCCCCCACCACATCCAGCAGGGCGGCCATGTCGGCCACCGTCGCCTCCTCGCTGTAGGCGGACTGATCGTCCGGATAGTCCGACTGGCCGTGGCCGCGCATGTCCCAGGTGACCAGGGTGTGATGCTTCGACAGCGCCTCGACCTGCCCGGCCCACATCTGCGACGTGGCGGAATAGCCATGCGTCAGCAACAGCGCCGGCCCCTGGCCACAGACCTCGTAATAGAGATTCACCCCGTCCCGGTTCAGCTTGGGCATAGGCGTTACCTCCCTGTCACTTCGCCCCTCTGGTCAGGGCTTAGGTGCAACCTTCGCGCTCCACGGATCAGCGCGCAAGCACCCCCCTCCGCTCATCCCTGCGAAAGCGGGGACCCAGTATTTTCCAGGAATCCGTGTCCGAGGTGATGCAAAGGATCGCGCGGCCCCACCATTCCGGATCAAATGCAAACAGCGCTGGTGTAAAACGCTCGGTCCCCGCTTTCCAGGCTGTGTGAAAAGTCGGAGTTGTCACATTTCAACGCAATAATATTCTGCAGTTGCCGTGAGACCGGAAAATCGTTTCGCAAGGCGCGCGTGCGCGGCGCGTAGGAGATTAAAAATTGCGCGGGAATGTGACTGCCTCGACTTTTCACACAGCCTGTTTCGCGGGGATGAGCGGATTTGTGACCCTACGCTCCCACGAACACTCCCGGCCGGCGCTCGTTGACCGACTTCACCCCCTCGGCGAAGTCGGCGGTGGCGCGCAGCCAGGTCTGTTCGATCATTTCGTGATCGGTCTGGGCCTTCACCGCCTCGGCGAGGCCGGCGCGCAGGGTGGCGCGGGTGGAGACCACGGCCAGGGGCGCGGCCTCGGCGATCTCGCGGGCGAGGGCGAGGGTGGCGCCGCGAAGCTCGTCCATCGGGACAAGCTCGTCGGCGAGGCCCCAGGCGAGGGCCTCCTCGCCCTTGATCCGGCGGCCGGTGAGGCACATCAGCTGCGCCTTCTGCATGCCGACCACCCGCGGCAGGGTGTGGGTGATGCCGAAGCCCGGATGGAATCCCAGCTTGACGAAGTTGGCCGCGAACCGCGCCTCGGGCGACACCACGCGGAAGTCGGCCACCAGGGCGAGGCCTAGGCCCGCTCCCACCGCCGCGCCCTGGATCGCCGCGACGATCGGCTTCTTGGCCGAGAACAGTCGCACAGCCTCGACATAGAGCGGATTGATCCCCTTCATCCCCTCGCCCCCGACTCCGGTGGGCGAGGCGAGGTCGGCCCCGGCGCAGAAGGTCTTGCCCGCCGCCGTCAGGACGCTGACCCGCAATTCCTTCTCGGCGTCGACGTCGAACAGCGCGTCGGCCAGGTTGCGCATCAGGTCGACGCTGACGAAATTGTTCGGCGGCCGGCTGATCTCCAGCAGAGCCACATGGCCGTCGATCCGGGCGGAGACTTCTCCGTACTGCTCTTTCATCGCTTGGGTCTCGCTATCTCTTTGAACCGAGGAGGTTGCGGGCCACCACCCATTTGTGGACCTCGGTGGGGCCCTCATAGATGCGCATGGTGCGCAGCTTCGCGGCCATCAGCTGCAGGGGCATTTCCTTGGTCATGCCCATGGCGCCGAAGGTCTGCATGGCCCGGTCGACCACCTCCCACGCCATCTCGGTGGCGTAGGCCTTGATCATCGACATCTCCAGGCGCGTCTCCCGGCCCTGGTCGATCTTCCAGGCGCAATCATAGGTCATCAGCCGCGCGGCGTGGATGCGCGTGGCGGCGTCTGTCACCCACCACTGGATCGCCTGGCGCTCCGAAAGGGGAAGCCCGAAGGTCTTCCGCTGCGGCGCGTACTCGCAGATCATGTCCAGCGCCCGCTGGGCCATGCCGATCGACCATGCCGCCATCTCCAGGCGCCGGGTGCCCAGGCGCAGCTGCATGGGCGCGAAGCCCTGGCCCTCGACGCCCAGCAGCTTCCACCCCTCCACCCGGCAGTCCTCGAGCAGCACCTCATAGGTGAAGGCCCCACCGATCATCGGGATGCGCCGCGGCACAGTGAAGCCCGGGGTTCCCTTGTCGATCAGGAAGGCGGAGATGCCGCCGCGGGCCCCCTTCTCACGATCGGTGACCGCCATCAGGATGGTGAAGTCGGCCTCCGGGACGCGGCTGACCCAGATCTTGCGCCCGTTGATCAGCCAGTCGTCCCCATCCTTGCCTGGCACCCGCACGGCGCGGGTGATCATGCCGGCCGGATCGCCGCCGGCCCCGGGCTCGGAGATGCCGATCGCCGAGATGGTCTCGCCGCGCACGTAAGGCGCCAGATAGGCGTCGCGCTGGCGCTCGGTGACCGTGGCGGCCAGCATGCGCAGGTTCGGGCTGTCCGGCGGCAGGGTGTAGGGGGTGACCGTGCTGCCCAGGGTCTCGTTGACGGCAACCATCGCCACATTGGGCAGGTCCATGCCGCCGAAGTCTTCCGGCGCGTCCAGGCCCCACAGGCCCAGCGTCTTGGAGACCTCGTCCAGGCGCTTGTGCTCTTCGGGGGCGAGGCCCAGGCCCTTGCCCTCGGCCTCGCGGGCGAGGACGCCGGCCTCCAGCGGCATCAGCTCGTCCTTGACGAACCGCGCCACCAGATCCTTGAGCATCCGGTGCTCTTCGATCAGCTCGAAATTCATCTGAGCGCCTTGTCTCCCGCCATTTCGCCCTTGTTCCTCCCACCTTAGGGGTAGAAATCGCGGGCGTCATCGGCGCCCAAGCGTAAAGGGGAGGGATAAAGTTTGCCCAGGAACCGCCAACTGGCCGCCGAGGCCACCGGACCGCTGAAGGGCGTCCGCATCCTGGACATGACCAGCGTGGTGTTCGGCGCCTACGCCACCCAGATGCTGGGCGACCTGGGCGCGGACGTGGTCAAGGTGGAGTTCCCGGGGGGCCGGCGCGGCGGCGGCGGCGACATCATGCGCTGGGCGGGTCACGGCCAGCCGGGTGGGCCGGAAGACCTCGGCCCGATCTTCATGACCATCAACCGCAACAAGCGGTCGGTCTTGCTCGATCTGCGGGAGGACAAGTGCAAGACGGCGCTGCGGAAGCTGATCTCGACGTCCGACGTCTTCGCTCTCTCGGTCCGTTACGAGGGCCTCAAGCGGCTGGGGCTGGACTATGAGACAGTCAAGGCGATCAAGCCCGACATCGTCTATGTGCACGGCGCCGGCTACGGGTCCGAGGGCCCCTACGCCGGGGAGCCGGCCTACGACGACCTGATCCAGTCGGCCAGCGGCCTGGCCGACATCCTCCCCCGCACCGACGGCAACCCGACCCCACGCCTGCTGCCGACCCTGGTCGCCGACAAGGTCAGCGGCCACTTCATGGCCCAGGCCATCCTCGCCGCCCTCTTCCATCACCAGCGCACCGGCGAGGGCCAGTTCGTCGAGGTGCCGATGCTGGAGTGTATCACCAGCTTCGGCCTCGCCGAGCACCTCTACGGCCACGTCTACGACCCGCCGACCGGACCGCTCGGCTACCCCCGGGTGGCCAACCCCGAGCGCAAGCCGTTCGCCACCAAGGACGGCTACATCGGCCTCCTTCCCTACACCGACCAGCAGTGGGACCAGTTCTTCGCCGTCGCCGGCTGGGGCGACACCTTCGGCAAGGACCCGCGCTTCGCCGACTACAAGACCCGCGTGAAATACATCCGCGAACTCTACGGCCTCGTCGAGGACGTCACCCGCACCCGCACCACCGACGAATGGCTCGCGCTCCTCAAGCCCCTGTCGATCCCGGTCGTCCGCATGAACCGCCTCGACGACCTGATGACCGACCCGCATTTGGAGGCGGTGGGGTTGTTCGAACGGTACGAGCACCCGGAGGCGGGGGCGTACATCGCGATGCGACCGGCGGTGAAGTACGCCGCGACGCCGGCCAACATCCGGCGGCATCCGCCGCGGCTGGGGGAGCATACGGAGGAGGTGCTGGGGGAGCTAACGTCCGAGTGACCAGTCGACGCGTCACGGAAGCGCGCCGCGGTGGATACGAGGCGGGGAGTATGTTCGAGTATTTCGCCGAGGGCCTCCTCGGAATAGGAGACGCCCTCCCTGCCCGCCGGGATCGTGAGCGCCGCGCGCGCCGCTTCATCGGTGAGGCGATCGATCGGCACCAACTCGAACAACCGTTCGACGTAGGACTTGGCGCGACCCATCTGGCCGACGAGCTGCGGCACGCCCGCCCCACCATGGTGATCGGTAATCGGCTCTGGCCGGCGCTGTGGAGCGCCATGATGAGAGAGGCAAGCTGCTCTTCGGGCACGTACTGAAGCTCGTCGATGAACATCACGACTGTCGCCCGTTCTCCGGCGGCGGCCCCGACGGCGGCGAGCAGTTAGGTGGCAGATTCGGTGACAGTTTACGAATTGCGTGCGCTGAGACCGCCGCCGAGATGGAAGGCCGGGCTATCAACGTTCCGGAAGGGTCTTCAGCGCTGCCTCCAAATCGGACAGTGCCGCCTCTAGTTCCGGGAGGTCATGCACGATGGTGTCCCAGACCAGCGGCGGCACAGCCTTGTCGTCGTAGTCGTGGGCGAGGAAGTGGCGGAACCGGACGGGATCAACCCACGGCTCTCCAGGTGCAAGAACGACCAGATCCACGTTGCCGCCGAGGTCGCCGAGCGCTTCGCCGATCGCGATGAACGCCCGATCGCAGGCATAGCGGGTGCGGACGTCGGCTTCATAGGGTTCAATATCCGTGGCTGCGGTCCATTCCCTGACGCGCGCTATGTGAAGCCGCGCCGCCGCGACGATCGCCAGGGGCGGCCGCTTCGTCGCCACGCTCTAGAAAACCGGGGTGAGATCGCCGGCGATCCGCCGCCGGAAGTCCGCAGCGCGCTCCAGGCCCTGCTGCGAGGTCAGATCCACCGAGCGACCGAGTATCCGCTCCAGCGCCGCTTCAGCCCGCGCCATGCTGAACAGCGTCATCGGACGCTCGGGCGGTCCGCCGACGACCAGGTCGACGTCGCTGTCCGGCCCCGCGTCGTCACGGGCGACCGATCCGAACAAGGAGACATGCGCCACCCGCCGCCCGAAGCTCGTCGGCGTGTGACAGCAGCAGGGCGATGACATCGATCTTGCGCACCAGGGCGTTATACCATGGACGGGCGCGTCGAGGCGCCCTGCTTGGGCGCCCAAGGCGCCCCGAGGAACTTGCTCATCGACGCGGAGGTCGGGCACACTATGGAGGCGCGTCTCGCCGGAGCCCTCCGCGCGATCCGCGCGGGTGGCGGGTGGCCGCCGTCGCTCGAGGCCGACCTGGAGGAGAGGCTCATGTCCCGCGCCAATCATGTCGTCGTCGTTCCGCTCGGCCCCACGATCGGGGCCGTCGTGAGCGGCGTCGACCTCCGCGACGATCATGCCGACGCGGTGATCGACGACATCCGCGCCGCCCTGCTGGGCCACAAGGTGCTGTTCTTCGAGGACCAGGACCTGAGCCCCGAGCAGCAGCGCAACTTCGCCCTGCGCTTTGGCGCGTTGCACACCCACCCGCTCTATCCCGGCGAGGGCGCCGCGCCCGAGATCATGATCCTGGACAACCACCAGGAGAACCCCACCGACAACGACCACTGGCACACCGACGTCACCTTCCTCGAGCGTCCGGCCATGGGGGCGATCCTCCACGCGCGCGTGCTGCCGCCTTCGGGCGGGGACACGCTGTGGGCCAGCATGACCGCCGCCTGGCAGGCGCTGAGCCCGTCGATGCGCGCGTTCATCGAGACCTTGAGCGCCGTGCACGATCTCACGCACGCCTTCGCCGCCGATGGCGTCGTCGCCAGCGCCGCCGGCCGCGAGCGCTATGAAAAGGCGCGGGCGGAGAACCCGCCGGTGATCCACCCCGTCGCGCGCACCCATCCGGAGACCGGCGAGACG
Source organism: Caulobacteraceae bacterium (assembly GCA_028290905.1). GTDB lineage: Bacteria > Pseudomonadota > Alphaproteobacteria > Caulobacterales > Caulobacteraceae > Acaudatibacter. The sequence goes on from JAQGIW010000055.1 coordinate 16,342, forward strand.
GCGCTCTTCGTCAACTCGGCCTTCACCTCGCGCATCAAGGGCCTGCGCCGCGAGGAGAGCCGCGCGCTCCTCGACTTCCTTTTCCGCCACGTCCAGAAGCCGGAGTTCGCCGTGCGCTGGCGCTGGCGCGAGGGGTCGGTGGCCTTCTGGGATAACCGCTGCACTCAGCATTATGCGGTCAACGACTACCTGCCGAACCGCCGGGTGATGACCCGGGCGACGATCTTCGGCGACAAGCCCTACTTCGAGAAAGCCGCCTAACGTCGTCGCTGGAGTTTTCACGCACCCTGGTCAGGGTATTTTCGATCCCATCACGGAGAAGAACGGTTTTACCGACGCCGCGCAATCCGTGCAGGATGAGGCTGCGGGCCGACCTCCCGTCGCGGATGCGGTCCCTCAGCGGCCCCACCCCAGCGAGCCCGCCGGCAGTCCTCACTCGGCGGCGGCGCGAACGGGCAGCTTCCAGCCGGGCCGGATGAAGTGGCAGGTGTATCCGTTCGGGATCCGCTCCAGGTAATCCTGGTGCTCGGGCTCGGCTTCCCAGAACGGGCCCGCGGGCGCCACCTCGGTGACGACCTTGCCAGGCCACAGGCCCGAGGCGTCGACGTCGGCGATGGTGTCGAGCGCCACGCGCTTCTGTTCCTCGGTCGTGTAGAAGATCGCGGAACGATAGCTGAGGCCGCGGTCGTTGCCCTGGCGGTTCAGCGTCGTCGGATCGTGGATCTGGAAGAAGAACTCCAGCAACTGGCGGTAGGAGATGACCGCCGGGTCGAAGACGATCTCGATCGCCTCGGCGTGCGTTCCATGGTTCCGGTAGGTGGCGTTGGGCACGTCGCCGCCGGAATAGCCGACGCGCGTCGCCAGGACGCCGGGATAGCGCCGCAGCAGATCCTGGACGCCCCAGAAGCAGCCGCCGGCGAGGATCGCGGTCTCGGTCGAAGTGGCCATGTCGTTGTCCTTCCTCCGGGCAGATGTGGGGACGGGCGCAGCGTTTTGCCCATGGATCCAATATCACGACGCCCGTGTCGGCAACATCGCGCGCGTTGCGAGGCGCCATAGGCGCGAGCGACCTGGTCTCCAGACCGGGGGCTTGCTATGCAAATTGCAATGTACTATAATTCGCCCGATGCAGAACACCCTCTCCCTCGCCGCCCTGCCGCGTCCGCTCCAACCGCACCGTGTCAACGGTCAATAACGGTGAGCCGCTCCAGCCCAAGGCCGATCCTCAGGCGAGCGGTGGAGCGGCCGTAGCAGACTCCCCGCGACAAAACGTCTTTCCCGTCGTCAATAAATCCCTGCGCAGACGCCTCCGGAACACGCGGCTTAGCCGTACGTTGCGCGGAGCGGAGAGACCGCATGCCCGCAGCCCACACTGAACCAACGCCGACCTTCGGCAGGCGCATCAGCTTCCACCCCAGGGAACTCTGGGCCGGCGCCTGCGCGAAGGGCATCCACCTCCTGGTCGCCCTGCTGTCGATCTCCCTGCTGGTGGTCTTCGGATTCATCGTTGAGGAGATGCTGGAGGGGGAAACCACCCGGATCGACAGCGCCATCCTGCTGGCCTTCCGGGTCCCCGGCCACCTGGGGACGCCGATAGGACCGCGCTGGCTGCAGCAGTCGGCGATCGACATCTCCGCCCTGGGCGGATTCACCTTTATCTGGCTGTTCACCATCGTCGTGGCCGGCTTCTTCGCCCTCACCCGGCGCTGGCGGGCGATGCTGATCTTCCTGGCGGCCATCGGCGGCGCCTCGCTTCTGGATTCGCTGCTCAAGGTCAGCTTCCACCGGGCGCGGCCGGAGATCGTGCCGCACCTCACCTACGTGACCAACGCCAGCTTTCCGAGCGGCCACGCCATGATCTCGGCCGCCACCTACCTGACGGTCGGGGCCATGCTGGCGCGCACGCAGCCGTCGATGCGGGTGCGGGTCTACCTGCTCGGCGTCTTCATCGCCGTCACCCTGCTGATCGGGATCAGCCGCCTCTACCTCGGCGTGCACTGGCCGTCCGACGTGTTCGCCGGCTGGAGCGTGGGGGCGGCCTGGGCCCTCATCTTCTGGATCATCGCCGAGCGGGGACCGGCGGCGAAGCCCGAAGAGGACCCCGCCGCCGAAATCTAGGCGCCTGCGTGAGCCCCGCGCGGCCGCCTTTACTCGGCCGCGGCCTGAAGCTTGTCCGCGGTCTTGGTCTCGAAGTCGCTGGCGTCGTGGCGTTCCCACAGCTGGCTCGCCGGGTCGCCGAAGGCGCGGTTGACCATGCGGCCGCGCTTGACCGCCGGCCGCTGGGCGATCTGGTCGGTCCAGCGCTGCACGTTCTTGTAAGTTCCCACGTCCAGGAACTCGCCGGACTCGTAGAGCAGGCCCTTGGCCAGGCCGCCGTACCAGGGCCAGACGGCCATGTCGGCGATCGTGTATTCCGAGCCGGCCAGGTACTCGGCATCCGCCAGGCGCCGGTCGAGCACGTCCAACTGGCGCTTCACCTCCATGGCGAAGCGATCGATGGCGTATTCGATCTTGCTGGGCGCGTAGGCGTAGAAGTGGCCGAAGCCGCCGCCCAGGTAGGGCGCGGCGCCCATCTGCCAGAACAGCCACGACAGGGCTTCGGCGCGGGTGTCGTCGGTGGGCAGGAACGCGCCGAACTTCTCGGCCAGGTGGATCAGGATGGCGCCGGATTCGAAGACGCGGATGGGCTTGGGCCCGCTGCGGTCGACCAGGGCGGGGATCTTGGAGTTGGGGTTGGCGGCCACGAAGCCGCTGCCGAACTGGTCGCCTTCGTTGATGCGGATCAGCCAGGCGTCGTACTCCGCGCCCTTGTGGCCGAGCGCCAGCAGCTCCTCCAGCATCACCGTCACCTTCACGCCGTTGGGCGTCGCCAGGGAATAGAGCTGCAGCGGATGGCGGCCGACCGGCAGTTCCTTCTCGTGCGTCGGTCCGGCGATCGGCCGGTTGATGCTGGCGAACCGCCCGCCGTTCTCCTTGTTCCAGGTCCAGACTTTCGGCGGGGTGTATTCGGCGGCGTCGGTCACAGGTGCTCGTCTCCTCGGGTCTGCGTTATGGCGCGGTGTAGCCCCGGACCATGTGGCGCCTACGGCGGCGTTTCGCCAGTCCGGCGCCGTCGCCTTGCGATGGGATCCATGGTGGACTAGGTTAGTCCATCGGAGGCGCCCTCGTGCGAACTGTGAACATCCATGCAGCCAAGACGCACTTCTCACGCCTGATCGATGAGGTCGCGGCCGGGGAAGAGATCGTCATCGCCAAGGCGGGCAAACCGGTCGCCCGGCTCGCGCCCTTGTCGCCGGCCGCGACGCGGGGGAAGCGGCGCCTGGGGGCGCTGGCGGGCGTGGCCGTCGTGCCGCCCGATTTCGACGCCCCTCTGCCCGAGGCGGTGATCGACGCCTTCGAGGGCCAATGAGTGCGGCTGCTGCTCGACACCCACATCCTCCTGTGGGCGCTGATCGAGCCGGCCCGATTGAGCGACGATCTTCGAGACAAGCTGGAGGATCGCGGGCACACGGTTCTGTTCAGCGCGGCCAGCATCTGGGAGATGTCGATCAAGGCGGCCCTCGGCCGGGCCGATTTCAGGGTTTCGCCGAGCGAGATCGTCGCGGCCGCACTGGCCGTCGGGTTCGAGGAGTTGCCGGTGCGCTCGCTCGCCGCCTTGGCGGTCGCGACACTGCCGCTCCATCACCGCGACCCCTTCGACCGGCTGCTCGTCGCTCAGGCAATAACTGAGCCGGCCCACCTCTGCACCGCCGATGCGGCCTTGGCGCCCTACTCCGAACTCGTCGTCTTGATGTGAGGGCCCTGATGCGCGATCGCCACACCCCCCCACTGGCCGTCCCCCCACTGACCATCGACGGCGATCGACTGTGGTCGAGCCTGATGGCGATGGCGCGGATCGGTCCGGGCGTCGCGGGGGGTTGCAACCGCCAGGCCCTGACCGACGCCGACCGGGAGGGGCGCGACCTCTTCGTGAGCTGGGCCAGGGAGGCGGGTTGCCGTGTCTCGATCGACCAGATGGGGAACATCTTCGCCCGCCGCCCCGGCCGCGACGACGAGGCCGCCCCGGTCCTGGCTGGGAGCCACCTGGACACCCAGCCCACCGGCGGCCGCTTCGACGGCGTCTACGGCGTCCTTGCGGGGCTGGAGGTCGTCCGGTCGCTGAATGACCGTGGCATCCAGACGCTCAGGCCGATCGAGGTCGCCTGCTGGACCAACGAGGAGGGAGCCCGGTTCGCCCCCGCCATGCTGGGCTCCGGCGTCGTCTCGGGGACCTATGACCTCGAGTTCGCCTACGCCCGCCAGGATAAGAGCGGCCGGTCGTTCAAGGACGAACTCGCCCGGATAGGCTACCTCGGCGACACGCCGGCCGCGCCGCGGGAGTTCGCGGCGATGTTCGAAGCTCACATAGAACAGGGGCCGATCCTCGAACACGAGGGCAACACGATCGGCGTCGTCACCGGCATCCAGGGCGCCTACTGGTTCGACGTGACGCTCGACGGCCAATCGTGCCACGCGGGGCCGACGCCGATGGCCCTGCGCCGCGACCCCTGGCGGGCGGCGGCGCCGATCATCGCGGAAGGGTTCGCAATCGCGGAGCGGAACGGGCCGGATGGTCGCTTCACCATCGGCGACATGAAGGCCGAGCCCGGCTCGCGCAACACCGTGCCGCACCGGGTGACCTTCCCCATCGACATGCGCCACCCGGACATGGCCCGTCTCGACGCCATGGTGGCGGCGTTCCGCGGCTTCGCCGAGGCCCGCTCTTCGGACCATCGCATAGGCTTCGCGATGGAACAGGTCTGGCGCATGCCGGCGACGGCGTTCGATGCGCGCCTGATCGACCTCATCGAAGAGTCGGCCGAGCAGCTCGGCTATCGCCACCGCCGCATCGTCAGCGGGGCCGGGCACGACTCCCTCCACACCGCCCAGTTCGCGCCTACGGCGATGATCTTCGTCCCCTGCGCAGGCGGCCTCAGTCACAACGAGGCCGAGGACGCCACCCCCGCCGACCTCGCCGCCGGCGCGTCGGTTCTTCTCCACGCCATGCTGAAGGCGGCCGACGCGTGAGGGGCGCGCCGACGCGGCTGCGCGTCCGCGTGGAGGGTGGCGGCACGCCCCGGCCGAACCGATGGGGGAGCGACAGCGAGTACGGCCTCCTTCGCGACGTCCTCGTGGGCCCGCTAGACAACTTCGGCTGGCAGGCGGGCGCCAACGCCGTGATCGAGCGCACCCGGCGGCTGGGCCTGGCCTACGACGCGGCCGTGGCCCGCCGGCAGTACGAGGAGATGATCGACGCCTACGCGCAGGCGGGCGTCACGGTGCATACGCTGCCGGCGGAGGACGGCCTGCCCTACCAGCTGTTCGCCCGCGACAGCAGCGTGATGACCCCCTGGGGGGCGGTCGTCATGCAGCTGCAGAAGCCCTATCGCCGCGGCGAATACGCCGCCTGCCTGCGCTTCTATCTGGAGAACGACATCCCCATCTTCGACATGATCACCGCCGGCAATATCGAGGGCGGCGACTTCATGGTCCTGAAGCCCGGCGTAGCCATCTGCGGCTATTCGGGGGAACGCTCCTGCGAAGCCGCGGTCAGACAGCTGAAGGGCTGGTTCGAGGCCGAGGGCTGGGAACTCTACGCCTACCCGTTCGACCCGCACTTCCTGCACCTGGACGTCCAGCTGGGCATGGTCGCCGAGGATCTCGCCGCGGTTTGCGTCGAAGCGGTGGAACCCAACCTGGTGGAATGGCTGCGTTCCAAGGGCATCCGCGTCATCGATGTCTCCTACGGGGCCGCCATGAACCTGGGGACGAACGTTGTCTCTCTCGGCGCCGAGCGCGTGCTCATTCCGGCGTCGAACAAGAGCCTGAGCGCGGCCTGCCGCGCCGAAGGCCTGACGGTGTTCGATCCCGACGTCTCGATGATCGCCGCCGGCGGCGGCGCCATCCACTGCATGTGCCAGCCGCTGCGGCGCGATCCGATTGGGTAACCGGGACTCAACCCTTCCGCGACCCCACCGGATGGCTCGAGCTCAGTCCGCCGTCCACCACGATCGCCTGGCCGTTGACGTAGGCGCTGTCGTCGGAGGCGAGGAAGAGGGCGGCGCCGGCGATCTCGTGCGGCTCGCCGCCCCGGCGCAGGGGGTTGAGCTGGCCGATCCTGTCGTCGGTGCCGCGCTCGCGGGCGTTCTTGTAGATCGGCGCGGTCATGCCGGTCTCGATCAGGCCCGGGCAGATGGCGTTGACCCTCACCCCTGTGCCGTAGAGCAGGTTGGCGCTGGTCTGGACCAGGTTGATCACCCCGGCCTTGCTGGCGCTGTAGGGGATGGGCCCCGCGCCCGAGCGGATCCCCGCCACCGAGGCGGTGCAGATGATCGAGCCCTTGCCGGCCGCGCGCATGATCGGGCTGGCGTGCTTGATGGCCAGGAACGGGCCGACCAGGTTGATGCGCAGCACCTCCATCCACAAGGCGGCGTCGATCTCCTCCATCGGCTTCATGCCGCCGGTGATGCCGGCGTTGGCGTAGATGGCGTTGAGGCCGCCGAAGCGCTCAACGGCCAGGTCGATCAGCGCCTTGACGTCGGCTTCGTCGCCGGCGTCGCCGGCTGCCGCCAGGGCGGTCCCGCCGTCCGCCTCGATCAGGCGGGCCGTCTCGTGGACGGTTTCGGCGCGGTCGAAACAGACGACCTTGGCCCCCTCCTGGGCGAACAGGCGGGCGGTGGCGCGGCCGATGCCGCTGGCCGCCCCGGTGACGACCGTCGAGCGGCCGTCCAGGCGTCCAGGCATCAGCTCGCTGCCGCGGGGGCGGGCGTCGATGCGGTCGGGGTCGGCGGCAAGGGCAGGCGGGCCAGGGAGTAGAACTTGTCCTGCATGGCCGGCAGGGCCTCCGAGAGGATGGTCTCGATCGTCCACCCCTCGGCCTTGCTCTCGGTCTGGATCGGCCGGGGCTGGCTGTAGAGGATGATGTTCTCGCCGCTGGAGCCGAAGATCTGGCCGGTCACATTGCGGGCGGCGTCGGCCAGCAGGGCGACGGAGAACCGCGCCGGCTGGTCGGCCCGGATGGACTCGGCCATCTGCTGGCGGCGAGCGGCGGAGGCCTCGTCGCGCACCGGCACCGACTGGGTCATCCGCGTCCAGGCGACCGGCGCCAGGCAGTTGCAGCGGATGTTCTTGGCCGCGCCCTCCATGGCGATGATCCGCGAGAGGCCGGCGATGCCCATCTTGGCCGCGCCATAGTTGGTCTGGCCGATGTTGCCGATGATGCCCGAGGTGGAGGTGTACAGCACATAGGCGCCGTCCTCCTGGTTGCGGAAGTGCTCGATGGTGGCGCGGCAGACGTTGTAGGTGCCGCGCAGGTGGACGTTGATGACCGCGTCCCAGTTCTCCTCGGTCATCTTGTGGAACATGCCGTCGCGCAGGATGCCGGCCGGGTTGATCACCCCGTGCAAGCCGCCGAAGGTGTCCAGCGCCTGCTGCACCATGTGCTCCACCGCCTTCAGAGAGGTGACGCTCTCGGTGTTGAACGCCGCCTGGCCGCCGGCCGCGATGATCTCGTTGGCGACGGTCTCGGCCGGCCCGGCCGAGCCCTCGTCGCCGCCGGTCAGGGATCCGCCAAGGTCGTTGACCACCACCTTGGCGCCCTCGCGGGCGGCGATCAGGGCGCACTCGCGGCCGATGCCGTTGCCGCCGCCGGTGACCAGAACGACCTTGCCTTCCAGAACGCCCATGACCGCATCTCCCTCAAGCGATGTGAATTTGGCCAAGACGCTTATTCGAGGCGGTCCGCCTTGCGCAAGGCCGGAAAGGCCCAGGCCCAGACGCCGGTGACGATCAGGGCGCCCACCCCGCCGAACAGCACCGCGCCCACCGCGCCCAGGAACCGCGCCGCCAGGCCGCTCTCGAACTCGCCGAGCTCGTTGGAGGCGCTGATGAACAGGGTGGAGACCGCCGCCACGCGCCCGCGCATGGCGTCGGGAGTCATCAGCTGGACCAGGGTCTGGCGCACGAAGACGCTCAGCGCGTCGGCGCCGCCCAGGATCGCCAGGGCGATCACCGACAGCCACAGGAGTTTGGAGAGGCCGAACACCACCGTCGCGGCGCCGAAGGTCGCCACCCCCGCGAACATGGTCAGGCCGGCGCGGCGGCGGATCGGATGCAGGGTGAGGAACAGGCCGACGACGGTCGCGCCCAGCGCCGGGCCCGCGCGCAACACGCCGAAGCCTTGCGCCCCCACGTGCAGGACGTCCCTGGCGAAGGCCGGCAGCAGGGCGGTCGCCCCGCCAAGGATCACCGCCGCCAGGTCCAGCGAGATCGCCCCGAACACCACCTTGTGGCTCCAGACGTAGTTGAGTCCCTCCTTGACCAGTTCGAGACGCGAGCCGGGCTGGACCTGCGGCTTCGTCGGGCGCCGGATGGAGAGCAGGGCGAAAGCCGCGGCGACATAGAGCGCGAGAGTGGTTGCGAACGCCGCGCCGGGGGAGATGGCGACCAGCGCCCCGCCGATCGCGGGCCCGGCGACCGACGCCGACTGCCAGGCCAGGGAATTCCAGGCGATCGCCCGCGGCAGCAGCGCGCGCGGCACCATCATCGGCCCCAGCGCCGTCATCGCCGGCGAGAAGAAGGCCCGCGAGGCCCCGAAGGCCAGGGCCGAGCCCAGCAGCAGGGGAACGGTGGCCGCGCCGGAAAAGGCGGCCCAGCTGAGCACGGCCACGGTGGCGATCTCGCCGGCGTAGCAGAACATCAGCACCTTGCGCCGGTCGTGGCGGTCGGCGGTCTCCCCGGCCGGAAGGGCGAGGAAGAACAGCGGCGCGAAGGTGATCAGGCCGACCAGGCTGACGTTGAACGCCGAGGCTCCGACGCTGAGGGTGTGGCGGGAGATGGCGTAGATCTGCCAGCCCATGGTGACGCTCTGGATCTGCGAGCCGAGGCTTCCCATCCAGCGCGAGGCCCAGAACTTCAGGTAGTCGGCTTCACGCAGCAGAGCGCGGGCCGAAGGCAGGGCGCTCACGGCGTCGGACATCGGCCGTGCATAGCCCGCGAGAGCGCGTTCCGAAAAGTGGGAACCGGGTTTTCGGATCAAACGCGCGGAAAGAAAAAGGCTTGCGGCCGTTACGGCAATTGACCTCGCCCCCTCAGGGAACCGCTGTGATGCGCAGGCGTTGACGCGGGCCCTACCGCCCCCTAACGCCCCCCGACCATGCCCAACGCCGCCGCCCTCGCCGCGACCCCCGCCGTCGCGCCCCTGATCGCTCCCGAACGGGCGCAGGACACCCGCTTGGTGGAGGGGCTGATCGACCGCGCCTTCGGGCCTGGCCGGTTCGCCAAGACCGCCGAGCGCCTGAGGGAGCGCCAGCGTCCAGACCTCGGCCTCAGCTTCGTGGCCTGGGGCGAGGGCCGCGCGGTCGGCTGCGTGCGCCAGTGGCCGATTCTGATCGGTGACGTCCCGGCCGTGTTGCTGGGGCCGATCGCGGTGCAGGAGGACCGTCGCCGCGAGGGCCTCGGCGCGAGCCTGATCCTCCGCGCCTGCGACGCCGCGCGGGACGCCGGCTACGGCGCCATCCTGCTGGTGGGTGACGAGGCGCTCTTCGGTCCGTACGGGTTCTCGGCGGCCGCCGCGAGCCGTGTCACCCTTCCCGGCCCCGTCGATCAGCGGCGGGTGCTGGCCCGGGCGCTCGGCTCCGGCGCGGCCGCCGCCCTGTCAGGTCCGGTCCGTCCCATCGCGGCTTGAGCCCGCCCGCCGGCGAGCCTAACTCTAGGCGATGAACGGGACGGTATCTTCCGGCGGGCCGGCCAAGGGCGGACTCGAGAGTGTAGCCGCGGCCGCCAGGACCCAGGCGCCGGGGCGCGGCCTGCCGCCGGTGCACCTGTGGAATCCGGCCCACCACGGCGACATCGATATCGTCATCCGCCGGAGCGGCGCCTGGGTCCACGAGGGCGCGCCGATCGGCCGTGAGGCGCTGGTGCGCCTGTTCTCCACCATCCTGCGCAAGGATCCCGACGGCTTCCACCTGGTGACGCCGGTGGAGAAGATGCGGATCACGGTCGAGGACGCGCCGTTCGTCGCCGTGCGTGTCGACCAGGTCCACGACGCCGCCGGCCGTCCCGTGCTCCGCTTCCTCACCAACGTCGGCGACGAGGTCGACGCCGGGCCCGACAACCCGATCCGCGTGGAGACCGACGCCGACACCGGCGAGCCGCGGCCCTACGTCCACGTGCGGCGCGGCCTGGAGGCGCTGATCTCGCGGCCAGCGTTCTACGAAATGGTCGAGTTGGCCGAAGAGCGCGACCTGCCGGGCGGAGCGACACTCTCTGTCGAGAGTGGCGGGGCGTGGTTTCCGGTCGCGCCGCCCGGGGTCGATCTCTCATGAAGGCTGGCCTCACTCCGGCCGATCTGCGCGACTGGATCTCCGCCCGCCTCGACCCCCTCGACGAGAGCTGGGCGTGCGGCGACTGGGGTGAACGGGAGACGCGGTCGGACTTCGATCTCGGCCAGGGACCCCCGCCGCCAGACGGCGCGCCGCTGAAGGATGCCGCCGTCCTCGTCGCCCTGGTCGAACGCCCGGCGGGCCTGTCGGTGATTCTGACGCGGCGGGCGGACACCCTGCGCAGTCACACCGGCCAGGTCGCCTTCCCCGGCGGCCGCTGCGATCCGGGCGAGACGCCATGGGCCACGGCCCTGCGCGAGGCGCACGAGGAGATCGGCCTCGAGCCCTCCCAGGTGACCCTGGCGGGGCTCTCGAGCCCCTATCGGACCGGCACCGGCTATCATGTGGTCCCGGTTGTGGGCTTCGTCACGCCGCCGTTCACCCTTTCGCCCAACCCCGACGAGGTGGCCGACATCTTCGAGACCCCGTTCCTGTTCCTGATGGACCCGGCCAACTACGAGCAGCGCCAGGGCAAGTCCCCGGCCGGCGAGGAGCGCCGCTTCTACGCCATCACCTGGGAGGACCGGCTGGTCTGGGGGGCGACGGCCGGCATGCTCCGGGCCCTGCACGACCGTTTGGAGGGGGAGCCGCCAAAAGGGGTATCGGGTGGCTGACGTCCTGCCGCCCCAGCCGTGGAGGGTGCATCCGGCCACGGTGGCGGTGATGGAGGCCCTCGCCAGCGCCGGCGGCGAGGACTGCGCGCGGTTCGTCGGCGGCTGCGTGCGCAACGCCGTCATGGGCGCGCCGGTGCGAGACATCGACATCGCCACCACCCTCACCCCGCCACAGGTGATCGCGGCCCTGGAGGCGGCCGGGCTCAAGGCCATTCCGACGGGGATCGACCATGGCACCGTCACGGCGGTGGCCCAGGGAAAGCCTTTCGAGATCACCACTCTCCGCCGGGACGTGGAGACCGACGGCCGGCGCGCGGTGGTGGCCTTCACGACCGACTGGGCGGAGGACGCCGCCCGGCGGGACTTCCGCCTCAACGCCCTTTACGCCGACATCGCCGGCCGCATCTACGATCCGACGGGCGAGGGCCTCGCGGACGCGCGGGCGGGGCGGGTGGTGTTCGTCGGCGATCCGGCCATGCGCATCGCCGAGGACGCCCTGCGCATCCCGCGCTACTTCCGCTTTCTGGCCTGGTACGGGCGGGGTGAGCCGGAAGCCGCCGCCCTCGCTGCCTGCGCTGAGCACCGGGGGCTCGTGAAGGGCCTGTCGGCCGAGCGTATCGGCCACGAACTGATGACCCTGCTCGCGGCGTCCGATCCTCGCGCGGCAATGGGATTGATGGCCCAGGCGGGAGTCCTCGCCCTGCTGGTCCCAGACGCGACGGGCCTGGAGCGTTTCGACGCCCTGGTCAGGATCGAGACGGAGATCCTGTTCAGCGAGGACCCGCTGCTGCGCCTGGCCGCCCTGCTCCCCGACGACCCCGCCGCCGGCCTCGCCACGGCCGCGCGCCTGCGGCTCTCCAACGCCGAGCGCGACCGACTCGCCGCCGCGCTGGGAACCGACCCGCCGCTGGTCTCATGGATGAGCCCGCGCGAGATCCGGCGGGCGGTCTACCGTCTGGGGCCGGGGATCTTCTGCGATCGCGCCCTGCTCGCCTGGGCCGGATCCGATCGGCCGGCCGCGGCGGTGCAGTGGCGGGCGCTGCTGGCGATGGCCCGGACGTGGACGCCGCCCACCCTGCCGCTCACCGGGGCGGAGGTGATGGCCGCGGGCGTGCCGGAAGGGCCCCTGGTCGGCGCGGTCCTGCGCGAGGTCGAGGCCTGGTGGATCGACCACGACTTCCTGGACGACAAGCTCTCGGTGGTGGAGCGCCTCAAGGCGGTGGCCCAGGGCATGGTCTATTAGGGCCGCACAAGGGGTTAGGCCGCAACGGCTCAGGCGGTCACCAGCTGATCGCCCTCGATCCTGACAGGCCAGGGGGTCAGGGTCTTGCCGGCGCAAGGGCCGCCGACGCAGTGGCCATCGGCGGGGCGGAACAGCGCGCCATGGGAGGCGCAGAGGATGAGGTCGCCCTCGCGGGTGAGGTAGCGGTTGGGAACGATCGCCAGGGGCATGCCGGCGTGAGGGCAGTGGTCGACCCAGCCGGCGACCGTCCCGCCGGCGCGGGTGACGAAGCCGAGGAACAGGGCCTCGCCCTCGCGGAACATGAAGCCCCGGGCGCCCGGATCGCGCAACTCGGCGAGGGCGCAGAGCGGCGTCCCCGGACGGGGCCTTGCCGGATTGTTCCCTTCGCCGATCATCAGCCCTCCGCGCGCAGGGGGCGGGCGAGCAAGGCGGCGATGGCGGGGTCGACCGCCGTCTCGCCGGCCAGGATCGCGCTCACCGCGTCGCAGATCGGCGTCTCCACGCCCAGACGTCCGGCCAGCGCGCGCACCGCCGGCGCCGAGGCGACCCCTTCGGCTACCGAGGACCTGCCGGCCAGGGCCTCGTCCAGACTCTCCCCCCGTCCCAGGGCGAGGCCCACGCTCATGTTGCGCGACTGGTGGCTCGAGCAGGTGAGGACGAGGTCGCCGAGTCCGCAGAGACCGGCCACCGTCTCGGCTTGGCCGCCGAGGGCCACGGCGAGGCGCGTCAGTTCGGCGAAGCCGCGGGTGATCAGGGCGGCGTGGGCGCTGCGCCCCAGCCCGCGGCCCTCGACGATTCCGCAGGCGATGGCCAGCACGTTCTTCACCGCCCCACCGGCCTCGGCCCCGATCATGTCGCCCGAGACGTAGGGCCGGAAGGTGGGGCTGGCGATCGCCTGGGCGATGGTCTCGGCAAGGCGTGTGTCGTCGGCCGCCAGGGTGACGGCCGTAGGGAGTCCTCGGGCGACCTCGCCCGCGAAGCTGGGACCCGAGAGCACCGCCGGCTGCGCGGCGGGCAGGGTTTCGGCGAGGACCTGCGTCATCAGCCTGAGCGATCCCGCCTCCACGCCTTTGGCGCACAGGACCACCGGCGCGCCGGCCGGCGCGTGGGGGGCGAACTGGGCCAGGGTGGCGCGGAGGTGCTGGGCGGGCGTCACCGCCAGGATCACGTCGGCCCACGCCAGGTCGGCGGGATCCTCCGTGGCGGAGATCCCCAGGTCCAGGGTCACGCCCGGCAGGAAAAGGCTGTTGCGATGGTCGGCGTTGATCTCGGCCACGACCTCCGCCTCGCGCGCCCACAGGGTGACGCTCAGGCCGGTGCGCGCGCAGACCTGGGCCAGGGCCGTGCCCCAGGCTCCCCCGCCGAGAATCCCGGCCGCCCTCACGCCGCCGTCCTCATGCTTTCGCTCCCTTGCGTCCGGGAATGTGGGTGGGCCTCTGCCGGGCGGCGACTTCGTCGAGGGGCCATCGCGGCCGGGCGACCACATCGAGGGCGTCGGTGAGCCCGACGGCCAGCCGCTCGGCCCCGGCCAGGGCGATCATGGCGGCGTTGTCGCCGCAATAGGCAAGCGGCGGAGCAGCGAAGACGTAGCCCCGCGCCTCGGCCAGCGACTGGAGGGCCAGGCGCACCGCGCCGTTGGCGGCGACACCCCCGGCGACCACCAGCCGCCGGTCTCGTCCGCCGTGTGCGGCTTCATAGAGGTCGAGGGCCCGGGCCGTTCGCTCGGCGAGCTGGCGGGCGATGGCGGCCTGGACTGCGGCGGCCAGGTCCCGGCGGTCCGCCTCGCTGGCAAGCCGCGCGGCGATGCGGGCGGCGGCGGTCTTCAGGCCCGAGAACGAGAAATCGCAGCCTTCGCGCCCCAGCAGCGCCCGGGGCAAGGGGAAGCGGCTCGCGTCGCCGCCGCGCGCCAGCTGCTCCAGCGCCGGCCCGGCCGGGTACGGAAGCCCGAGCGCGCCGCCGATCTTGTCGAAAGCCTCGCCCGCGGCGTCGTCGATGGTCGATCCCAGCCGCCGGCTGGCGCCGACGCCGGCCACCTCCAGCAGCTGGCAATGGCCGCCGGAGACCAGCAGCAGGAGGAACGGATAGGGCAGGTCGGCGGTCAGGCGGGCGGAGACCGCGTGGCCCTCCAGGTGGTTGACGGCGATCAGCGGCCGCCCGAGGGCCAGGGCCATGGCCTTGCCGAACGAGAGGCCGACCATCACCCCGCCCACCAGGCCGGGGCCGGCGGTGGCGGCGATGGCGTCCAGGCCGCCAGGCGTGACGCCCGCCTCGGCCAAGGCCTGGGCGGCGATGGCGTCGATGGTCTCCACATGGGCGCGGGCGGCGATCTCGGGCACCACCCCGCCATAGGGCGCGTGCTCGGCGGTCTGGCTCAGCACCACGGAGGAGAGGACCTGAACCTGTGGATTGGGCGCCCCCTCGCCGGGGGTCAGGCGCACCACCGCCGCCGCGGTCTCGTCGCAGCTGGTCTCCAGGCCCAGGACCGTGAGCGGCGCGGTGGTGGCGGGGGGCAGGGTCACGGGACGGCCGGTAAGCCTCGATGATTGCCGGGTGGGGCGGCGTGGGGTAGCTGCACGCGCATGATCACGCAACCGCTGCGCATCGGCACGCGCGCCTCCAAGCTCGCCCTTGCCCAGTCGGGCCTGATCCGCGACCGGATCGCCAAGGCGCTGCCGACAGGTATGGTGAGCCTCGCCCAGATCACAACTTCCGGCGACCGCATCCAGGACCGCACCCTGACCGAGATAGGCGGCAAGGGCCTGTTCACCAAGGAAATCGAGGATGCGCTGCTTTCGGGTCGCATCGACTGCGCCGTCCATTCCCTGAAGGACATGCCGGCGCTGAGCCCCCCGGGACTGGTGATCGCCGCCATTCCCGAGCGCGAAGATCCGCGCGACGCCTTCCTGAGCGTGGCCTACGACAGCATCGAAGCCCTGCCCCGGGGCGCACGGCTGGGGACCGCCAGCCTGCGCCGACAGACCCAGGCCCGTCATCGACGGCCGGACCTGGTGATCGTCCCCCTTCGCGGAAACGTCGACACCCGCCTCGCCAAGCTGGAACGCGGCGATGCCGACGCCATCCTCGTGGCGATGGCCGGCCTCAATCGCCTCGGACTCGGTCATCTGGCCCGCGGCTGCATCGATCCACTGGTCTCTCCCCCGGCGCCTGGACAGGGGGCTCTGGCCATCCAGACCCGCGAAGCGGACGCCGACGCGCCCTGGCTGGACGGCCTGAAGCACAGGCCCACGACCCTGGCCGTGGCCGCCGAGCGCGCGGCACTGGCCGTCCTGGAAGGTTCCTGCCGCACGGCCATCGGCGCCTTCGCCCGCGTCGAGGGTGGTCGGCTGATCCTCATCGTCGAAGCCCTGACCCCCGACGGCGCGCGCTGTTTCCGGCGCGAGGGCGAGGTGGAGGTCGGCGACCAAGGCGGTGAGGCCGCCGCGCGCCAGCTCGGGATGCGCCTGGGCGGCGAGGTTTCGGCCGAGGGCGGCGAGGCCCTGCTGGGGTGAGCGGCGCGCTCATCTGGGTTACGCGGACCCAGCCGGGCGCGCGGGCCACCGCCCACCGCCTGCGGGCCATGGGCTTCGATCCCCTGGTCGCCCCCCTCCTCGAGGTCCGCGCCCTTGGCAGCGACCCCATCGACCTCGCCGGCGTCGGCGCCCTGGCCTTCACCAGCGCCAACGGCGTCGCCGCCTTCGCGGCGCGGTCGGGGGAGCGGAGTTTGCCGGTGTTCGCCGTCGGCGCGGCGACGACGGCGGCGGCCAGCGCGGCGGGCTTTGGCTCGGTGACATCGGCCGACGGGGATGTAGCCGCCCTCGCCCCGGCCGTTGCGGCCGGCGCGCCTTTCGCCGGCGAGGTCCTCACCCCTGGCCCCGTCGAGCCGGCCGGAGACCTGGTCGGCGCCTTGGCCGCGCTGGGCGTGGCCGCCCGCGCCATGGCTGTCTACGAAACGGTCTCGCGCGCGCCGGATCCGCCGACCTCGGCGCTCATCCCCGGCTTGGCCGCCGTCCTCCTCCATTCCCCTCGCGCCGCCCGCGTCCTCGCCGACCACCTCGCGGATCACCCGGCGCCCAGGCTGACGGCCCTTTGCCTTTCGGAGGCGGTCGCGGCGCCCCTGACCACGAGCGGCCTCGCCAGCGTTCGCGCAGCGCGCCAGCCCACCGAGGCGGCCCTCCTCGCGCTCCTCTCCGATGCCGGGGCGGCCGCCAGATGACCGGCCGCGACGCCGACCCGCCGAGGCTGCTCACGCGCGCCTTCTGGGCGATGATGGCCTTGGCCGTCCTGAGCTTTCTGGCCGCGGCGGCGGTGATGGTGGCGTTCGGCTCGCGCCACGTGGCCGCCGGGCCCGGACCAGCCGCCCGCTCCGCGCCCTTGGCGGAAGGATCAAGGGGCGCTAAGACGGCCCCGCCCCAATCCTCACTTGGGCCGCCTTAGCTCAGCCGGTAGAGCGGCGCATTCGTAATGCGTAGGTCGGGTGTTCGAGTCACCCAGGCGGCACCACCCCACCTTGGCTTCCGTCCCTAGGGGACTATGGTGAAGCCATAGCGCGCCGGCTGGCCAAAGGGGGGTCTTACCGTGGCGGTTACCACAGCCGAATTCGAGGCGATGACGGCCCAGCCCTATTCGCAGGCCAGGTCCCAACTGCAGACCGGCGATCTCCTGCTGTTCTCGTCCAGGGGTGGCTTCTCGGCGATCATCGAGCATTTCACCAACAGTCTTTGGAGCCACGCCGGCCTGGTCTGGCGGGTCGGCGACAACGACTTCGATCGCGTGCTGATCCTGGAAAGTATCGAGAATCTGGGGATACGGGCGGTGTCGGCCAGTAATCGCCTGAACGGCACGGCCGCCGCGCCGGCGCCCTATGAGGGCGCGGTGCTCGTGGCGCGTCACCAAAAGCTTCCCCAACCCCTGTCGCCCGCTCAGGTGCTCGAGATGACCCGCTATGGCGTCGACCACCTGGGGTTTCCCTACAATCCCGAAGAACTGGCGAAGATCGCCGTTCGGATAGCGGCCGGCCTGGCGAACATCATCCTGCCCGGTCACCTGGAGCCCACCAATTCGTTCATCTGCTCGGAATTCGTGGCGAAGTGCTACGCCGCCGTCGGCGTGGACCTCGCGCCCGACAAGGAAGGCTATATGGCGCCGGCCGACATCGCCGCGGATCCCGACGTCTTCGCGGTGGTTAGGCTCTGTCCCGATCCGCCGCCTGTCCCGGCGACGGCTTGACCTGAATCAAGGCCGCGTACGCTCCCCGCGCCGGTAGCGGCTCGGGTTCGCGTGCGCTACAGGCGGCGGATGACGAGACCCTGGATGATGCTGCGGGCGGGCGTCCGGGCGGTCGCCTTTGCCGGCGCCGGCGTGGGCTTGGTCGGCGGGCTGCTCGGCCAGGGCGGTCGCTTTAGTCCCCGGCTCGATGTCGCCAGTCACTTCGCGCCGTTCTGGCTGTTCGGGGCGTTGCTGGCCGGCGTCTGGGCTTTGGCCGCCGAGCGGGACGGCCCCAGGCGCGTTCTGCTCGGGATGGCGGTGCTGGGAATTCTGGCGTCCGGCGCCCTGATGGAGCCGGAGCTGACCCGCCCCCTTCCGCCGCGAGCCACGGTCGACGCACCGTTCCGGCTGCGGCTGATCCAGTTCAACACCTGGGATGCGCTGGCCGATCCGATCGGTGCGGCGGACTGGATCGCGAGTGAGCGGCCCGACGTGGTGACGGTCGAGGAGGAGACCGAACCCCTCCGTCAGGCCCTGGTCCGTCGGGGATTCCAATACAGTCGCGGGATGGCCGGAGTGGCCATCTTCAGCCGGCAGCGGCGGACCTACTCCCCGTTCATGGTTCCCGGACCAGCCTGGCGCACCCTCCCCGGGTTCGCGCGCGCCACCTTCGCCAGCCCGGACGGCGGGGCGCCCTTCAGCGTGGTGGCCGCGCACCTCACCTGGCCGACCGTGGCCGACACCTGGGGCGAGCGCAGGGCCCTGGCGTCCCTGCTCGACCGCTATCCCCGCGACCGGCTGATCGTCGCGGGCGATTTCAACCTGACGCCGTGGTCTTTTGCGCTGCGGAGCCTCGACGGGCGCTTCGGTCTGGAACGCCGGGACCGGGCCATTTCCACCTGGCCGGCCCGGCAGGCTGTGGGTGGAACGCTCATCGCGGCGCCGGCAGTCCTTCCGATCGACCACGTCTACGCGGGATCGGCCTGGCGAACGGTGAGCGTCCGCCGCGGACCGCGCCTGGGCTCGGACCACTATCCCCTGGTCGTGGATCTCGCGCTGACGGTACCGGCGCCGATCCTGCCCGCCGGCTCGCCGGCGGGCAGGTAAGCTCGAACGCGGAGAGTCTCAGCGACGCTGGTCAGCGGTGACCGTGCTCGTGGTCGCCGCCATGGCGGCCGCCTTCGTGACCACGCCACCCGCCCTCGTGTCCATGCCAGTCGCCGCGACCGTAGTGGCCACCGCGCCACTCCCGGCCGCCACGCCACCCGTGCCATCCGTATGGCCCGCCCCAGCCGTATCCGCGCCGCCAGGGGTTTCCGCACCAGTACCAGCCGGGACCATGCCAGCCGCCGTCATACCAGCAGTAGTTGCGACCGGCCCAGACGAATTGCACAGGGTCCAGCGCCGGGCGGTCGGAAGCCCTGTCGACACCGAAGATGAGTCCTGTCTGAGGCAGGGGCTGAGCCTGCGCGACCACGGCGGAGGAGCCAACGAGGGAGGTCGCGAGGGCAAGGGCGACTAGGGGTTTAGACATGTTCCGATTTTCCATCTGAGTTTAGACAGGCGTCGGGTCGGGCGGAGTTCTTTCGCGCTTGGGATTCCCCCCGCGGAAATACCGCGCATCTCCGATGGCTCGACACGGACGGCGCGAGATTAATCGGGCCACCTGAACCGTTCCTGAACGAATCGTTCGGGCTTTAACAACGAGGGCGGGCCCAATCCCGTGGCCGTGCAGAACAGCCCCTACGGCGCCGGGCCGCTCGCATTCGTGAAGGTGCTGGAGGCCTGGCGGTCGGCCGGCGGCATGTCCGGCCTGGAGATTCGGCGGGATTAAGGCGAGCGCCCTTTCCGGCGGGCCCTCCTCGACGCTATAACACGGCCATGGCCATGTCACTTTTTCACGTAGATAACGCAGGCGCCCTCAATCCTCTTCGCGAGACGCCCTATGGCTCGGACGAGGAATTGCAGTTGCTGATCGCCGAGCACCCGTCCCTGCTCGGAGGCGATCCCGACGCCGCCGGCGGCTGGTTCGCGCTCGCGCGCAGGGGGCCGTTGCCCGACGGCGCCACCCGCTCGCCACGCTGGTCGGTGGAACACCTGTTCCTGTCCCAGGATGCAACGCCGACGGTGGTGGAGACGCTGCGCTCGGGCGATCCCCGCGCCCACGGCGACCTGTTCGGTCAGATCCTCTATTATGCGGCCAACGCCGCGCTCTGGTGGCCCCGCGACGCCCTGAAGGCCGCGTTCGCGGCCGACCACCTGTCGCCGGGAGTCGCGGAGGGCGAGGCGCTCGCGCGCGTCGTCGGACCGGGTCCCAGCCCGGAGTCTTTCTGGGATCAGGTGGAGGCTGGTCTGGCCGCCGGCCGGATCCGGATGGTGCTGGTGGTCGACGAGGTCCAGGCCGAGCTCGCCCGGATGGTGGACTTCCTGAATGCGCAGTTGCGCGACGCCGAGGTCTGGGTCCTTGAGGTCAGGCAACTGGCGGGCCCGTCCGGGCGGCTGCTCCAGACCGACATTGTCGGACGCCGCGGCGATGTCCCGGCGACGAAGTCCGTCAAGAAGGCGCCCGCTGCGAGGGCGGCGAGTCGGGCGGAGGCCACGCCGCCGGCCAGCCCCGCGCGCACGGACGCCGCGTCCCGCGAGGCCTGGGTTTCCTCTCTGCGCGCGCGGTGCGACGAGCAGGAGGCCGTCGTGCTGGACGATCTGCTGCGCTGGATGAGCGAGCAATACGGCGCCACGTCCGTCAACAGCGCGCCGCCCGCCACCTTCAGGCTGGCGGTCAAGGAAGGCGGCAAGGACCGATACCCGTTCGGCGTGACCGAGACCAAGGCGGCCGCCATTCACCTGGGATCCCTGTCGGCGACCCGCGCCTATGAGGGCGAGGAGGCGCGCCGGGGCCTGATCCATGAGATCGCCGCCACCGGCCTTCCGATTTCCGAGGTCGATCTGAAGGGCGACCTGCGGATACCCCTGAAGGACCTCGCCACGCCCGCCGTGCGCACCCAGGTGCTGGCGGTCCTCGACGGCGTCATCGAAACCCTGCGCTTGAAGGAAGCGCCGAGCGCCTACCTGTCCTGAGGCGCCCATGACGCAGGAAGGTTTCGAAACCGGCCTCGGGCCGACCTCGCACAGCTACATGTCGCAGCGCCTGAGGCTGCATTATGTGGATTGGGGCAACGCCTCCGCGCCGCCGCTGATCCTCCTCCATGGCGGACGCGACCATTGCCGGAACTGGGACTGGGTGGCCCGCGCCCTGCGGCGCGACTGGCACGTGATCGCGCCCGACCTGCGCGGTCACGGCGATTCAGCCTATTCGCCCAGCGGCGACTATTCGATGTCGGCCTTCGTCTACGATCTGGCCCAACTGATCCACGGCCAGCATCTGGCCCCGGTGCGCATCGTCGCCCATTCGCTCGGCGGCAATATCGCCCTGCGCTACGCCGGATTGTATCCCGACTTGGTCAGCCGGCTGGTCGCCATCGAGGGCATGGGCCCCTCTCCCGCGATGCAGGCCAAACGGGCCGACACTCCGGTCGCCGAGCGCCTCGCCCGCTGGATCGAGGAGCAGCGCGCCGTCGCCGGGCGTCTGCCCCGCCGGTACGCCTCGATCGACGAGGCCCTGGCCCGAATGCAGGCGGAGAACGCGCATCTCACACCGGAGCAGGCGCGCTACCTCACCGTCCACGGCGTCAGCCAGAACGAGGACGGGACCTACAGCTGGAAGTTCGACAACTATGTGCGCGGCTTTCCGCCGGTAGACCTGACAGTCGACGAGCAGCACAGCCTGTGGTCGCGCATCGCCTGTCCCACCCTGCTCGTCTACGGCAAGGAAAGCTGGGCCTCCAATCCCGAGGAGGACGGTCGCATCCGGCACTTCGCCAATGCGCGCGTGATCAGCTTCGAGCGCGCCGGGCACTGGGTGCACCACGACCGGCTGGACGCCTTTCTGGACGCCTTGAACGGCTTCCTCTGACGGCGGCGGGCGGCCTATGGAACAGGTGGCGGCGCCGCCCGGTTGTTCCATTGTCGAGGCTGGCCAGAAAAGGACCGTGGCGTCGATGAAGGCGACCCGCGCGTGGCTGTATTGACGGCTCCACTCTCGCACGCGGCGCGCCCGGAAGCTGTGCGCCGCCGGGATCTGGCCCGCATGCGCCGGCTGGCCACGGGGCTGCTGCTGCTGATGACGGCGGTCTACGTCGCCACCCGCGTGGCCCCCGCCGCCTGGACCTGGACCGCCTATGTGCAGGCCTTCGCCGAGGCCGGCATGGTGGGGGCCTGCGCGGATTGGTTCGCGGTCACCGCCCTGTTCCGCCGTCCCATGGGCCTGCCCATACCCCACACCGGCATCATACCGCGCAACAAGGATCGGATCGGTGAAGCGCTGGGAGACTTCATCGCCAACAACTTCCTGACCCCCGCGGTCCTCGACGCCCGCCTTCGGCGGCTCGAGCCCGCCCGCCGTCTGGCCGACTGGCTTGTCACCGGTGACCACGCCCAGGTGCTGGCGGCGCGCGTGGCCGCCGTCCTGCCCGATATGATCGGCGCCGGGGCCGAGCTGCGCGGTCTTGCCGGCGAACTCGTCCGCCGCGCGGCCCGATCGCGCCCCGTCGCGCCCCTGGCGGGACGCCTACTGGGGTGGCTGTGGCGCGAGCCCGCCGTCCAGCGCCTGGTGACCCGGGCCATCCACCGCCTGGCGGACTTGGGCCTGGAGCACGAGGCCTTCATCCAGTCTCGAATCGCCGGGGAGACCTGGAAATGGCTGCCCAAGTGGGTCGACAGGTTCCTTGCCGAGAAGTTCACCCGGGATCTTCTGCGCGCTGCAAACGAGCTCCGCGATCCCGAACATCCCTGGCGCCGCGAACTGGATGCGGCAGTGGAAGATTTCATACGGCGTCTGGCCGAGGACCCCGAATTCCTGGCTCGGGGTGAGGCCATGCGCGACCAGCTTCTCGCCGACCCGGCCCTCGGCCGCCGCCTGGAAGGGCTGTGGGCCGAATTGGCCGAACGTCTCGCCGCCGACCCCGGCGCGCGCGGCGCGCTCATTGCCGAGGCCCTCGCCCGCGGCCTGCGCGGACTGGGCGCCTGGCTCGCGGAGGACCCCGCCGCCCGCGACCGGCTCGATCGCTGGATCAGGGTGGCGGCGCGCCGCACCCTCTCGTCCCAACGCCAGGCGATCGGCGGTTTCGTCGCCCAGGTCGTTGCGGGCTGGGACGCCGGGGAGGTCACCGACCGGCTGGAACTTCAGGTCGGACGGGACCTTCAATACATCCGTATCAACGGCACGCTCGTGGGCGGGCTGGTCGGGCTGGCGATCTTTGCGGTCTCGCGGTGGCTGTCTTGAGGTCGCCGACTCAGGTCTCGATGGCGAGGGGCGGCGCCTGCAACAGCTTCTGATCCTCTCCGCGCGACGACGGCCGCTCGCAATCCTCGCTCTCCTCGCTCGGGCAGAGGGGCAAGGTCACGGTGAACACCGTCCCCCGGCCCTTTTCGCTGCGCCAGTCGATGACGCCGTCATGGCGGTGCACGACGGTCTGAACCATCGCCAGGCCCATTCCCAATCGCACGCCGCTCCCTGGGTCAGGCATGGCGTCATCGTTGTCGCCCAGAAGGGGGGGTCTCGCGAACGGGTCGAAAAGACCCCGCTGCTGCTCGGCCGTCATGCCGTCGGACTGGTCGGTGATGGAGCAGCACACCGCAGGGCGGTCGCGTAGCCGCGTCTCGGCCAGGATGCACGTTACGCGGGCCGCGGGCGGACTGAATTTGACGGCGTTGTCCAGCAGGTTGATCAGCGCTCGCGCCATCAGGCCGCGATCGGCGTCGACCACGAACTCCCGCTCGGGATCCTCGACGACGATCTCGACCGACGCCGCGCGCGCGATCGACCACAGCGCATCGGCCGCATCGCCAAGCAGGTGGAAGAGGTCGATCGGCGCAAAGGTGTAGTATTCGGGGCTTTCGGCCTGGGCCAGCCGCACGAAGCCTTCGGCCAGGGCCACGGTGCGCATGGCGTTTCTGGAGATCCGGTCCCGCAGCTCCTGGGGGACGGATTGGAAGTCTTCATGCTCCAGGGCCGCCAGGATAGCCGACTGGGGGGCGCGCATGTCATGCGTGAAGAGCTGGAGCGCTTCCTCGCGCTGACGCATGGCCGACACCTGCGCCGTGACGTCCGCCAGGTGCACCGTCCATCCCTTTACTTCACCGGCGTCCTCCTGTCCGGTAGCCGCGTAGCGGGCTTCGAGGATGCGGCCGCCTGGGGCGACGCCACGCGGCGCCACGACGCCTGGACCCGTGTTCGGCGGCCACAGGCTGCACCGGTTTCCGGCGGCGTCGGCGAGATCCTGCAGAATCGGCTGGACGTAGGCGCCGGGGTCCGTCGGTCGGCCCAGCTTCTGCGCCAGGTCGACCGCGGCCTGATTGTACATCAGGACACGGCCGCGAGACGTCACCACCATGACCGGGTCCGAAAAGTTGGCCAGGACGTCGGTGACGAAGCGACGGAGCTCGCGGATGCGGCGCTTGGTTTCGTCGATCAGGATCATCTGCCGGGTCACGCTGTCACCCATCGGAAGGCCGCGTTCGCCGGGGACCGGCAGGATCGCGCCGCCGGAGCGGATCTGCAACTCGGCCAACTCGCGGGCGAAATAGTCGCTGGCGGCCTGCAGCCGCCTGGAAGACCAGACGATCTGCACGATGGTCCGGACGATCACGATCGACATCGGCGGGAACCAGACGCCCGTCAGGATGAGAGCCCCGGCGGAGCCCAGCAGGACCGCGAGGCTGCCGATGGGCTGGAGCGCGAACTGAGTGGGTTTCAGCCAGAGCAGTTCGAAGAACGTCACCCACAGCAGGATCAGCGACAGGACGACCGTGGCCGTGGGCGGCAGCGCCCGCACCAGATGATGGTGGAGAACAGCGTCGAGCGTGTTGGCTTCGATCTCCACGCTGGACATCCCGTCGGCCCCCGAGACCGGCGTAGGATAGTTGTCGAGCAGACCCGGCGCGGTCGGTCCCACCAGGACATACCTGTCCCTGAACCGCCCGGGCTGGACCAGTCCATGCAGGACGTCAGCGGCCGACACGCGGTCGAAGTGGCCGGGCGGCCCAGCGAATGGAATGAGAACTTCACCTCGCTTGGCGACCGTGTTCTCATGCGCGGGCGACAAGGTCCGCGCGGCGCCGCCCCGGGATTGGCCCGCGGCCAGCACCGCCACGTCGGGGAGCTCTCGACCGTTGTAGGACCCGTAAAGGACGGCGCGGCGCACGATGCCATCGAGGTCGGGGGTAGGGTTGCTGAGGCCCACCCCGGCGGCGACCGACGCGATCGCGGCGATCGGCTTGATGAGGTGGGCCCCGATTCCCCGCCCAGGATCGTCGAGCGCCTCGGGAAGGAACACAGGCGCGGCGGCGACGGCGGCGTGCAGCGCCGCGTCTCCCGCCGGCGAGCCTTTGGTGGCCACCAGAAACTGAAAGACCACCGCCCGGGGGTGGCCCCGGGCGACCGTGTCGAGAATGGCGGCGAGGGTTTCGCGCGGCCAGGGCCACGGCCCCAGCTTGGTCATGCTCGGAAAATCTATGCCGACGATGACGATGTCCGGCGGCGCCGGCCGGTGCCTGAACTTCAGGGCGAAGTCATAGATGGCATTGTCGAGCCGCGTCGTCGCGCCCGCGAAAACCAGTCCGCCGATCAGCAGCGTTCCGGCCAGAAGCAGCGCCGACCATTCCACCAGGAGCCAGCCCCGGGCCCTGAAGATCGGCGCTGCTGGCGGGTGCTCGTCGCGCCGCGGGTCCGGCATTCCCGTGCCTTGCGCCTTACCGGGTCACGACCTCGGCGGCGCCGGATCCGATCTTTTCCAGGCGGTAGCCGAACCCATACACCGGGCCGAAACTGTAGCCGTTGGCCGGCGTCAGCCCCAGCTTGGTCTTCAAGCGGCAGACATGGGTGTCGAGGGTGCGCGAGGACACGTCCGCCGTAGCGCCCCACACCTCTTCCATCAGGTAGCGGCGGGCCAGTGGCCGGTGCATGTTGCGAAACAGCAGCAGGGCCAGATTGAATTCCTTGGTGGTGAGGACGCACTCCTTGCCATGGGCGATCACCACGTCTCGCGAGCGGTCGAACAGGTACTCGCCGAATCGCTCGAGAGGATCGAGGGCGGCCGGGGCGAGGCGGCGCAGTAGGGTCTCGACCCGCGCCAGGAGGACGGGCTTGCGCACCGGCTTGGTCACATAGTCGTCCGCGCCCGAAACCAGGCCTGCGACGACATCCTCGTCGGCGCTGCGAGCGGTTATCATGATGATCGGCATGTTCGGCGCTTGAGCGCCGCTGCGAATGCGCTTGACCAGCTCCACACCGGTCATACCCGGCAGGTTCCAATCGACGCACGCCAGGTCGAAGGTGTCGCGGTGGAGCGCCATCAAAAAGGATTGGCCGTCGCTGAACGGTACGCACGGCCCATGATCGCTCAGAACGGCAGTCAGACGCGCCAGTTCGTCCGGATCATCTTCGACGATAGCGATCTTTCTCATTCGACCCCCATGGTCCGGAGCGCCCAGTTAACCGCGTGAGAAACCTTCGGACGATTGCGGGGGCGAGCTTGTTCGCCTCGGCCGTTCAGGAACCAACGCGGTTTGATTCTTCACGCCGCTTCTCAACGGTGACAACCCATATTCTTTAGTCGGAGCGAAACGGGGACGCCAGAAAGATTGACTCCAATGCGATGCATGTTCCTACCCGCGGTCGCCTCGACCTTGCCGGTGTACGCCGAGCGCCTAAGTTGCAACGCAACTCACCGCACTGCAGCATAGAAGCGGCGCCGGTGATAGAACGGGTAAGACGTTGGATTGAAAAAATTTCCGCCTCCACATTTCTAATGCTGCGCGGGGTTCCTCCTCGGGCCATGATGCGCCTGCTCACGCCCTTCTGACGCGTGGATCAGGCCAGGGCCCGGCTGAGGGCGGCCGCGAGCGCTCCCTTGTCCACGACTTCGACGCCCGTCAGTCCGAGCCATCGGGCCATTTGTCGCAATACGCCGGCCAGGGCGTCGGACGTCAGGCCAGGGTCCGCCTGGGTTTCGGGGTGCGCCGCCTGGACGCGCAGCACTCCGGCGCCGCGGTCGGCCTTGAGGTCGACGCGCGCCGTCAGCGTGTCGCCCAGCAGGAACGGCAATACGTAGTAGCCATGTTCCCGGCGGTGCGCGGGGGTGTAGATCTCCAGGCGGATTCGGGCCCCGAACAGGCGCTGGGTCCGGTCGCGGCTCCAGATCAGGTTGTCGAATGGCGACAGCAGGGCCGCGCCGGCCGGACGCTTCGCCCGACCCGCGCCGGCGGCGAGAAAGGCGTCCTGGCGCCAGCCTTCGACCTTGACCCGCCTCAACTCGCCCATCTCGACCAGCTCCGCCAGCCGTTCGGCCAAGCCGTGCACGGGCATGCGAAAGTAGTCGCGCAGGTCGCCCGCCGTGGCGACGCCTAAGGCCCGGGCCGCAACGGCCAGCAAGCCGCGATGCGCGTCGGGCTCGCTGGGCGTGGGCGCATCCAGGACAGCGCGCGGCAGAACGCGGTCGGTGAGATCGTATACCCGCTCGAATCCGCGCCGGGTGCGCGTGGTGATCAGCCCGGCCCAGAACAGCCATTCGAGCGCGCGCTTGCCGTCGCTCCAGTTCCACCAGCCCGGGGCCCTGGGCCCGTCGGCGAAATCTCCCCCGGTGAGGGGGCCTTCACGCTCGATTCGCTGCAGCACGGCCTCGACGAAGTCGGCGCGTTCCCGGCCGAATACGGCGAGGCCGCTCCACAGGGCGCCCTCGCGGGCGCGGGCCATGCGCCAGCGGAACAGCGGCTGGAACTCCACGGGCATGAGTGAAGCCTCATGGCCCCAATATTCGAACAGCCACGGCCGGGGACCCCACGCCGCCGCCTCGAGGAGTTCGCGCCGGTAGTCGCCGAGTCGAGAGAAGGCGGGCAGGTAGTGGCTGCGGACCAGGACGTTGACCGAGTCGATCTGCACGACGCCCAGCCCGCCGATCATCCGTTTCAGGCTTCGCGCGCCGGGTTCGCCGGGGCGCGGCCGAGCAGCAAGGCCCTGGGCGGCGATGGCGATCCGCCGGGCCGCGCGCGCCGACAGCCTCTCCTCAGGCAAGCTGCAAGCCGGCGCTCTGGTCGGGATGGGTGGCGAACCAGTTCATCTGGTCCAGCATTTCGCGCCAGGCCGCCTCGACCGCCGGGGTCCAGTCCGCCCCCACGACCTCGCGGAGCGTATCCGCGACCTTGCCGAAGAACACGCCGAACACGTCCGGCGGCACCCCGTAGCCCTCGTGGGTCACCACCTCGCATTGGATCATCTGGGCGGCGTAGGCGCGGCGATCGATGAAATCGAGGATCATCTCGAATACCCGGGCCAGCATCTCGCCGCGCACCGCGCCATTGGTGTCGCGGACGAACATGGCCTCCATCTCCGGGTGGTCCGCGAAGAGTCGCGCATAGACCCGGGGCGTGAGATCGGCGTCCCGTTCGGCGGCGATCTCGAGGCTCCGCTCGATCAGGCTGGCGTCCATGTCTGTCTTTCTCCCTGGTGTGCGACCGCCAGAGCCGGATCCCGGGGTCGGCCGGTTGCCTTCACAGGTGATCCAGAATGGGCTTGGGCTGGTAGAGCGCCTCGAGCGCTTTCACCTCATCTTCGGTGAGCGTGATCTTCAGGGCCGCGAGGGCGTCGTCCAGGTGGTGCGACTTGGAGGTCCCGATGATGGGCGAGGTGATCACCGGGTTCTTCAGCACCCAGGCCAGCGCGATCTGCATGTTCGGAACGCCCCTGGCCCGGGCGATGGTCTCCAGGGCCTCCAGAACCTTGTAGTCGGATTCGCGGTAGTAGAGACGCGGGGCGAACTCGTCGGTGCGCGCCCGCTCGGTGTTGCCCTCGCCGGGACTGCCCCGTCCGCCGGCCAGGAAGCCCCGCGCCAGGGGCGACCAGGGAATCACGCCGACACCCTGGTCGCCGCACAGCGGCAGCATCTCCCGCTCCTCCTCGCGATAGACCAGGTTGTATTGCGGCTGCATGGAGACGAACGGGGTCCAGCCGCGGGCTCGCGAGACGCTCAGCATCTTCATGAACTGCCAAGCGTACATCGACGAGGCCCCGATGTAGCGGGCCTTGCCGGCGCGCACGACGTCGTTCAGCGCCTCCAGCGTCTCTTCCACGGGGGTGTCGTAGTCGAAGCGGTGGATCTGGTAGAGGTCCACATAGTCCACGCCCAGACGCGCCAGGCTGCGGTCGATGCCGTCCAGGATGTGCTTGCGGGAGAGGCCGCGGTTGTTCGGGTCGGCGCCCATGGGCCCGTTGACCTTGGTGGCGATCACCACCTCATGGCGTTTGGCATACTCCTTCAGCGCCTTTCCAGTCACCCGCTCGCTTTCCCCCTGGGAGTAGACGTCTGCGGTGTCGAAGAAATTGATGCCCGCCTCGATCGCGCGCTTGAAGAACGGCAGGCTCGCCTCTTCGTCGAGCACCCAGGGGCGCCACTTGGAACTGCCGTAGGTCATGCATCCCAGGCACAGCCGGGACACCTTGAGGCCTGTATGGCCCAGTCGAACAAAGTCCACGGCGCGTTCCTCCTTATTTGGCCAGGCGCCCGTCCACGAGCGCCGATTCCTCGAATGGAAACAGGATGTCCGGATCGGGCGGTGGGAAGTCGGTTCTGACGTCGGGAGGCGCCAGGATCTGGACCAGGTGACGAATGACGCTCAGCCGCGCACTTTCCTTGTGGTCGGCGCGCACGCAAACCCACGGCGCGATCGGCGTGTGGGTCCGTAAAAGCATCTGGTCGCGGGCGGCCGAATACACCTTCCACTTCTTCTGGGCCACCGTGTCGAGATCGCTGATCTTGAGCTGCTTGAGGGGATCTTTGCGGCGCGCCTCAAGCCGTTTCGCCTGTTCCCGCTTGGAGATGTCCAGCCATATCTTCACGAGTGGCAGGTCCGACTCCTCGAGCATGCGCTCGAACGCAGGCACGTCGCGCAGGAAGTCCTCGTGTTCGCGCGGCGTACAGAACCCCATCACCGGCTCGACGCCGGCGCGGTTGTACCAGGAGCGGTTGAAGATCACGAACTCCGCGGCGGCCGGCAATCGCCTCACGTAGCGCTGGAAGTACCATTCGGAGCGCTCGCGGTCGGAAGGCTTGGGCAGGGAAACGGCGCGCGTATTGCGGGGGGCGAGGTGCTTGGTGATCCGGGCGATGGCGCCGTCCTTGCCGGCTCCGTCTCGCCCCTCGAAGATCACCAGGGCCTTCGCGCCCGTCTTGATGGCCCAGGCCTGGTAGCGCACCAGGCCGATCTGGAGTTCACGGAGCTGCTCCGGGTAGCCTGTCATTTTCGCCATTGCCGCAAGATAGCCGCTGGCGGACGGCGCGCCAGCCAATTGCGCGGTCCGCGTTGACACCCCGCCGGGTGCGCCGCCTTATGGTCCTTCAGGACCCGCGAGAGAGTCCGAGGAGGCGCCATGGCCGGCTGGACTTATGCGGATCTGTGGGAGGCGGTCGCGGAGGCGATTCCGGCGCGACCGGCGCAGGTCCACGGCGCGCGCACGCTCAGCTGGCGCGACTTCGACCGCCGGGCCGACGCCCTGGCGCGACACCTCCTCGACGCCGGGCTGCAGCATCAGTCCAAGGTCGCCGCCTACCTCTACAACGGTCCGGAATACCTCGAGACCTACTACGCCGCGTTCAAGGCGGGCCTCGCGCCCGTGAACACCAACTACCGCTATGTGGCCGATGAGCTCGTCTATCTGTTCGACAACGCTGACGCCGAGGCAGTGGTGTTTCATGCCTCGTTCGCCCCGACGGTCGATCGCATCCGCGGGCAGCTTCCCAAGGTCAGGAGCTGGATCGCGGTTGCGGAGGCGGGCCACCCTGTCCCCCCGTTCGCGGCCGACTATGACGCCTTGGTGGCGCAGGACACGCGTCGGACCCAGGCGCGATGGGGTCGCTCGGGCGATGACGTTCTGATCCTCTATACCGGCGGCACGACGGGCATGCCCAAGGGGGTGATGTGGCGCCAGGACGACCTGTTCAACGTCCTGGGCGGCGGCGGCAACCTGCTGATGGACATCCCTCCGCTGTCGACCATCGCCGAGGCCGGCGAGCGAGCCCGCGCCTCCGATCCTGGCGCCATGATCGCCGCGGCGCCGCTCATGCACGGCACGGCGCAGTTCACGGGCATGATGACCCTGACCACCGGCGGGACCGTCGCGTGCCTTCCGTCCAAGCACTTCGACGCCCACGAGTTCTGGAGCGAGGCCGAGCGGCTGAAGGCCACCGGCGCGGCCATCGTGGGCATGGCGTTCGCTGCGCCTCTGCTCGAGGCGCTCGACCGAAACCCGGGCCGATGGGATCTTTCGGCGCTTGGCCGCCTCGGTTCCTCGGGCACCGTGTGGAGCATGGAGAACAAGCAGGGGCTCCTGAAGCACCTGCCCGATTGCGTGATCTTCGACAGCTTCGGATCCTCGGAGGCGGTGGGAATGGGCGCGTCGAGCTCTTCAGCGGGGGCCATGGCCGAGACCGCCAAGTTCATGGTGGGCGCCAGCAGCGCGGTGTTCACCGAGGACGGCCGCCGGGTCGAACCGGGATCGGGCGAGCGAGGACTGGTGGCGGTGTCGGGATTCCTGCCGGTCGGCTACTACAAGGACCCCGAGAAGACCGCCCGCACCTTCAGGGAGTTCGAAGGCCGGCGGTGGTCGGTGCCGGGCGATTTCGCCACGGTCGAAGCGGACGGCAGCCTCAGGCTGCTGGGCCGCGGATCGCAGGTGGTCAACACCGGCGGCGAGAAGGTGTTTCCGGAAGAGGTCGAGGAGGCGCTCAAGCGCTATCCAGGCGTGCGCGACGCCGCCGTGGTCGGCGTGCCGGATCCGCGGTTCGGCGAACGCATCTGCGCCGTTGTCGACTACGCCGGCGAGGCGACCCCGACCCTGGCCGATCTCTCCGCCCATGTTCGCGAACACCTGGCCGGTTACAAGGCGCCACGCGAACTGGTGCTGGCCCCGATCACCCGGGCCGCCAATGGCAAGCTCGACTACAAGGGCGTGCGGGCGCTCGCCCTGGAGCGCTTGGGTCTCGCGCCCTGAACCGCCCGGATGAATGAAATTTCCACGCCATTTCGCGCCAACGGCACGGTTCGCAATGTGGACACCTGGTGCGCCGCCTTCGACATCAGGCCGGGCGAAGCCATGTATCTCCCCGCCGACCGGCGCGTGCGCATCTGGTAGACGCGAAGACCCGCCACGGATTTCCCGCGGCGGGTCGCGCCGGCGCGTGACCGCCGGCTCGTTCGGTGCGTTCTCTCTCCCAGAAGTGGGAAGTCTCGGGCCTTGTGAACTCGGCTCGTAAACTTCTCAAGTGTAGAGAGGGTCACCTCTGCCCTTATGTCAAGCGCCCCCGCTCAATCGAGGGAAGAAAATTTGCAAACTTAAGCTGTGGTGGTCAAATCAACCCCTGCGCGGCCTGGCCGCTCAGGGCCGACGCCAGGCGGTCGGCTTCGGGAGAGGTCGGCTGGAACACGTAGGCGGGCTGCTCGACGCTCACCGGGCCGACGCCGGCCGCGCCCAGCGCCGCCGTCGCCGCGAACAGTCGCGATCGCTCGACGAGGGCGCCATGCGCCCGGCCGGGGGCTCCCCCCTCCACGAACGGGGCGACGGCCGCCTGGGCCGCCGCCTCCTGCGCGGCCGGCCACGTCAGGCCGGCGATCCGCTTGGCGCGCGCCCTGGCCTCGAAGATCGCCAGCAGGCGGCGGCAGGTCGCCTGGTTGGCGTCGGTCCATTCCGCGCCGAGCGCCGCCGCGAGATGAGCCTGGCTTTTCAGGATCAACCCGTCCGAGAGAACCTTCAGGCCGTTGGCCGCGAGTGTTGCGCCGGTCGTGGTTATGTCCACCACCAGTTCGGCGGCCCCGGCGGCGGGCGCGCCTTCGGTGGCTCCCCCCGACTCGGCGAGGCGGTAGTCCGCGATGCCGTGACGGGCGAAGAACGCCCGCGTCTGGGCCAGGTATTTGGTCGCCACCCTGAGGCGCCGACCCGTTCGGGCCAGATAGAGGTGGGCGACGTCGTCCACGTCGGCCATGGTCTCCACGTCGACCCAGCTTTTGGGTGCGGCCACCACCAGGTCCGCGCGCCCGAAGCCCAGCGGCGTCAGCAGCAAGACACGGCCGGCCATGCCGTTGGCGGTTTCGCGCAGGAGGTCTTCGCCGGTCACGCCCAGGTGAACCTCCCCGGCGTGGAGCTGGGCGGCGATGTCGGAGGCCGACGCCAGACGGACCTGGACGTCGTCGAAGCCCTCGAGCGAAGCGGAATAGCCCCGCGCGCCACCGGCGGTGCGGAGGGTCAAGCCGCAGTCCGCGAGCCAACCCTCCACCTGCTCCTTCAGTCGTCCCTTGGAGGGAACGGCGATGATCAGGGGACCGGTGGTCATCGTATCGCGCCCGCCCATGCGCGGCCGGGCCGCACCATGCAGCCGACGGCCCCCGTCGGCAGGCGCGCGCCCAGCCTCGCCGGCAGGCCATCGTAGCGCCCCCCGGCCGCGACCGCCTGGTCCTCGCCCAGGGCGGCGCTGCGGATTTCGAAGAGCACGCCGTCATAGTAGCCGAACGCCCGCCCGAACGCCGCCGAGAAGCGGATGCGGTCACGCGGGACGCCGGCGGCCGCCAGGGCGGAGAGCCGCCGCTCCCAGGCCTCGCGCGCGGCGTCAAGCAGGGGCGTCGTCCGGGCGACCAG
>JAQGIW010000122.1 GCA_028290905.1 Caulobacteraceae bacterium
GCCCAGCCTACCCCACCTCGTCACGTTGGCCGCCGCTTAGCCCGCACGGGAATTTGCCCCGGTTACTCGCTCACCCCCAAAAATCTCTGAAAGACCTGCCAGGGACCTGCCAACCACCTGCCAAAAAGAGCCACCCACCTGCCTCGCGAATCCCGCCGCCTGCCCACCCAAACCCGGTTCCTGCCCTTCGCCTGCCGCTCTCCTGCCGATCACCTGCCCGGACCTGCCAGAACCTGCCCCCCTACGCCACCTCCACCAACGCCCGCACCCGCTCCACCAGCTCCGCCGCCGCGAACGGCTTTGCAATCCGGGGATACCGAATATCCGGCATATCCGCATACCCTGTCGCCACCAGCACCTTCAGGTGCGGCAGTTTCTTGCGCAGCCCCGACGCCAGGTCCGTCCCGCGCCCGCCGGGCATCAGCTGGTCAGTGACCAGGACGTCGGGGGCGAGGCCGGCGCGCACGCGCTCCTGGGCCTCGGCGGCGGAGGCGGCTTCCACCACCTCATAGCCGGCGTCGCGCAGCATGTCGGCGGTGGCGAACCGGACCAGGGCCTCGTCGTCCACCAGCAGGATGCTGGCCCGCCGGGTGGGCTTGACGACCGCGGCGCCGTCGAAGGGTGCGGGCGCCGGCGCCCTGACGTCCAGGGCCGGCAGCCACAGGGTGATCTGGGTTCCCCGGCCCGGCTCGCTGTCGATCGCCATGCCGCCGCCCAGCTGGGCCATCAGGCCGTGAACCATGGAAAGGCCCAGGCCCGTCCCCTCGCCGACGCCCTTGGTGGTGTAGAACGGCTCGACGGCGCGCTTGGCCGTCGCCGCGTCCATGCCGACGCCGGTGTCGGCCACGCTCAGCCGTACATAGGACCCGTGTCTCAGGCCCGCCAGGTTGGGGGCGGTGACGGCGTCCAGGCTCGCGGCGATGGTGATCCGGCCGCCGTCCGGCATGGCGTCCCTGGCGTTGACGACCAGGTTGAGGATCGACAGCTCCATCTGGTTGGGGTCGACCTGCGCGGCCGGCAGGTCCGGGTCGGCGGCGACCTCGACGGCGATGGTCGGGCCGATCGAGCGCTCGATCAGCTCGCGCATGCCCTCGACCAGGCTCCCCACGTCCACCGGCCGCGGCTCCAGGGTCTGGCGGCGGGCGAAGGCCAGCAGCCGGTTCACGAGCAGTTTGGCCCGCTCGGCCGACTGCAGGCCGGCGGAGGCCATGGTCTGGGCGCGCTCGTCGCCCATCAGCTTGCGCCGCAGCAGGTCGATGCTGCCGACGATCGGGGTCAGCAGGTTGTTGAAGTCGTGGGCCACGCCGCCGGTCAGCTGGCCGATGGTCTCCAGCTTCTGAGACTGCAGCAGGTTCTCCTCCGCCATGCGCCGCTCGGTGATGTCCATCGCCTCGGGCAGCAGGGCGACGATGCGCCCGCTTTCGTCCCGCACCGGACGCACGGAGAAGTCGAAGGTGCGCCAGCCGGCCGGCAGCTTGACGATGATCTCCTGGCGCACCGTCTCGCCGGCGGCGACCCGCGCCACCGCCTCGCGCACCACCTCCGGCATGCCCGGCGTGGCGCTGAACCAGGGCGCGGTGCAGAACGGCTTTCCGACCACATCTTCCAGCCGCGCCTCGATGCCGGCCAGCGAGGTGGCGTTGGCGTCGATCAGGATTCCGTCGGGGGTCATCTCGCCCTGGTACTGGTAGCTGGTCTCGAAAATCGATCGCAGCCGCGCCTCGCTGGACTTCAGCTGCGCCGTCGCGGCGGCGACGCGGTCCTCCAGGGTGGCGGCCAGGCTCGCCAGCTCGCGCTTCGCGGCCTTCTCCGCCGCCGCGGCCAGGCGGATCGACTCCAGGCTGGCCCGCGCCTGGTACTGTCGACGGCGGGCGCGCAGGGCCGATTGCGACAGGCTGACCAGGGTGGTGGGGTGGAAGGGGCGCTCCAGGAAGGTGACGTTGCCCAGGGTCTCGATCATGCGGCCGGCGGCCGGGTTGCGCTCCACGCCGCCCCCGCGCTCGGTGATCAGGATGAAGGGAAGGTCGGACCACTCGGGCTGGCTGGCGATGAAGCCCGCCAGGTGGCGCAGGTCGGCGTCGCGCAGCGCCTCCTCGGTCACCACCGCGAAGGCCGCCCCCGCGCGGAGCGTCGCGACGAAGGCCGGCAGCGACCGTGCGATCGTCCCGGCCATCCCCGCCTCGGCCAGGATCGCTCGGGCGACGCTGGCGTCCCGCCCGAGGGGGGTGAAGATCGCGGCTGTCTCGGAGGAATGGGTCACGGCGCGGGGTCACTCCGCGTCGTCGGTCGCCGCCTGCATACGCTCGTCGACCAGGGAGGGCACGCCGCGCAGCACGCCCTGGAAACCGGTGAGGGGCTCGCCGAGCGTGATTCCGTCATGGCCGATCTTGAACTCACGGATGGTGTCCTCATGGGCGCCTGTCCGCTTCTTAACGATCGACATCGCCCGTCGGACCCGCCCCCCCGCCTCGAAATAACGGAGCAGGATCACCGCGTCGGCCAGGTAGGTCACATCGACGGGCGCCTTCATGTCGCCGACCAGGCCATGCTGCGCCACGGTCAGGAAGGTCATCACCCCCTGCCGGTTCAGGTACTGCAGCAGCTCGTGCATATGCAGGATCAGCGCCTGCTCCTCGGGCATGGCGGCCTGGTAGCCGTTGATGCTGTCGATGAGGACCGTCCTCGCGCCGTAGTGTTCGACGCACCGGCGCACGCGCTCGGAGAACTCGCCGGGCGTCAGCTCGGCGGCGTCGACCTGCTCGACGATCAGCCGGTTGGTCTCGACCAGGGCCTCCAGGTCGATGCCCAGCCCCCGCGCGCGAGTGAACAGCAGCCCCAGTTCCTCGTCGAACACGAACATCGCCGCGTTCTCGCCGCGGCCGATGGCGGCGGCGAGAAAGGAGAGCACCAGCAGCGACTTGCCCGTCCCCGCCGGACCGAGGACCAGGGTGCTGGAGCCGCGCTCCAGCCCACCGCCGAGCAGGGCGTCCAGTTCGGGCGCGCCGGTCCCCACGCAGTCGCGGGCGAACTCCGTGCGGTGTTCGGCCGCCACCAACCGCGGAAAAACGCGCACCCCGCCATGCGCGATGACGAAGTCGTGGTAGCCCCCGCGGAACGCCAGCCCGCGGTATTTCTGCACCCGCAGCCGCCGCCGGTCGGGCCCATAGGTCGGAGACAGTTCCTCCAGCCTCACCACGCCGTGGGCGACGCTGTGCACGGTCTTGTCGTGGGCCTCCGAGGTCAGGTCGTCGAGCATCAGCACCGTGGCGCGGTTCTGCGCGAAGTAGTGTTTGAGCGCCAGGATCTGCCGGCGGTAGCGC
>JAQGIW010000192.1 GCA_028290905.1 Caulobacteraceae bacterium
AGATGGAGGGAATGCGGAACTGGCGGCCATAGCGCTCGACGCCGATGGAGTGGGGTTCGGGCGGAACGATCGGCTCCGCTCCCGCCGCCGCCAGCAGGCGCGCGATCGGGTCGTTGACGGCCTGCCCGTGGTTGGTGCCCAGGATCGCGACGCGCTCTCCGCGCAGAGCCTCTGGCGGGACGGCCGCATGGCGGGCCAGGGCGGATTCCTTCGGGATCAGCAACTCGACCCGCTCCCGGCGCAGAACGATCCTGGGCAGGTCATCCGGGAAGAGGATTTCCACGCCCGGCTCGAGCATCAGTTCCCGGCCCATCTGCGCAGCGGTGACCGGCAACCCGATCAGCAGGGCGACGTCCAGCGTCCCCTTCCGCAGGTCCTCGACCATGTCGCGCTGCCAGGCCGGAATGACGTCCAGCGGAACCTCCGGATGCTGCTGGAAGAAGGTCTCCAGCAGGCGAACGCGTTCGGGTATGTCGATGGTGTAGAAGGCGGCGCCGAAGGAAAGCTTGCGCTTCGGCCCCCCGCTCAGAGTCTCGATGACGGACTGTGCGTTCCGGCTGCTTGCCATCAGCTGCTGCATCGCCGGCAACAGCTTCACGCCCGCCTCGGAGACGGATACCTGCCGGGTGGTCCGCTGGAAGAGAGTCAGGCCGAGGCGTCGCTCCAGAACCCGGATCTGGCTCGATAGGGCCGGCTGCGAGAGGTTCAGGCGCGCGGCGGCGCGGCTGAAGTTCAGCTCTTCGGCCAGAACGACAAAACACCTGATCGCCTTGAGGTCGAGGTCCACGTCGGCCTCCAAGCCGATTGATAAGCAGCCTCAATAAATCTCGTCAATAAATCGATTGGACGACGGTCGGCGCCGGGCGGATAGTTCCGGCCAAGAACCGGGAGGAAAAAGCCGGATGCTGGCCTGCTGCGCATTCGCGGTGTTCCTGCTCAACCAACTGCTCGTGCCTTTCGCGTTCCTGCGGGAGCGCCTGTGGGGCAAGGGTATGCCCCGGGCAAATCCCGCCGTGGCCTGGAGCGCGGGAGCGTCAACCTCGGCGTTTCCCGCGCGGAGGGCGGCCCTGCGCCCGGTCGTGATCCTGATCGTGTTGCTGGAGACCTTGGCGATCGGCGGCTCGGTGACGGCCGCGACGATCGCGGCTCACGACGCCCGGAACTCGACCGAGCGGCAATTTCTGCACGCCCTGCATGCATCCATCTGCCGAGCCGTTGGAAGGCCTCTGTCATGACAGCTCTCGAAGCCCATTTCTCCGACGCCAGCTTTCCGCGGGGGTCGACCCGCAAGGGTCCGGTGACGGCGGCTCGCCAGAGGCGCACGGCCATCATCTACGGCGTTATGTGCCTGATCGGCGCCCTGCCCATGCTGCTTGGGGCTTCGGCGCCGTTCCAGGCGGCGGGGGTCGGGCTCTGGATCCCCGGCGGGGGGTTCCTGGCCGACGGCGGCTGGGCCAGCCTGCTGTTCCCGCTAACCCTGGCGGTGTTCGTGCTCTCGCTCGTGGCCTGGTTCTGGGCGGGCATGGTGACGGCGCCGGTGCTGGTCTGGCTGGGGTCGGCGGCGCTTGCCGGCGCCATGGCGGGCGGATGGATCTGGACCGGAGGGCCATGGCTCGCGGCCGCCTCGGTCATCGCCATCGGATACGGCTTTCAGCGAAGGGCACAGCGCCTGAGGCGCGAAGGACTGGCCAGGGCCGCCGCCAGGCAGGCCTACGCGGTCCCTTCCCTCGCGGAGGTGAAAGCGCAGGTGGTCGACGTCCCGGAGCCCGCGTCTCGCGAGATGGGTCCCGAAGAACTGTCGGCCCTGCGCTACCTGCTCGATCGCGCCCTGCAACCCGTGGACCAGTGGGGCGGCTTCGACATCATCGACCAGTTCCAGCCGGCGGCGCTGCGCTACCAGCTGAACCACATGGGCTTCGGCCTGGGCATCAGCCAGTGCGCCTATACGCCGAATTTCCACGGCTACCTTGGGCAGGCGCAGCGCAACCTGATCGAGAAGTACCTGCAGCGGCGGGTCTGGGAATACTGGGTCTATGAATCCTGCTGGGGAAACCTGAACTTCACCAACTGGGATCCCGCGGCCCGTGACAACATCATGCTGAGCGGTTGGTTCGGCATGCACGTGGGACAATACATGCTGTGCAGCGGCGACCGGCGTTATCTCGAGCCGGGCAGCCTGACCTTCCACCTGAACAAGAAGACCGCCTACGTCCACGACTTCAACACCATCGTCGGTTCGGTGAAGGCCAACTACGACACCGCCGAGTTCGGCCTGTTCGCCTGCGAGCCGAACTGGATCTATCCGATCTGCAACCACTACGGCATGGCCGCGCTGACCGCCCAGGACGCGATCTGCGGAACCGACAACGTACGCCGCTACCTGCCACGCTGGTTCGAGAAGCTGGAAACGGAGTTCACCGACGAAAGCGGCTCGATCATCGGCCTGCGCTCGCAGCATACGGGCCTGCCCGTGCCCTTCCCTGTCTCCGAGGCCGGATACGCCCCGTTCGAGAACATCTTCGCGCCGGAGCGCGCTCACCAGCTCTGGGCCATCGCGCGCCGCGAGATCGCGCCAGCGATAACGGCGGGGCCGGACGGGCGGCCGCGGCTCGCCTTACCGGGCGCCGGACTGGATACCGGCAACTACAAGTCCGGGCACACCTACTCTTATGCGGCGATCCAGGTTGGCGCGAGGGAGTTCGGAGACGAGGCGATCGCCGAAGCCGCGCAGAACAGCCTGGACGCGGACTGTGGGCGGGACTGCGCTGACGGCGTCCGCCGCTATGTGGGCGGCTCGAACGGGGCCAACGCCTACGCCGTCATGGGCCAACTCATGCGGACCGGCGACTTCCGCCGCTCGTTCGCCGAGGGGCCGTCGGCCGCCGCCCTCAAGGGACCCGTGCTGGAGACGGCGTCGTATCCCGAAGTGCTGGTCGCCCGCGCGATCAGCGACGGCGACGATCTCGAGCTCGTCCTCTACCCGGGGCGCGGCGACGGACCCCAGAGCCTGGGCCTGGCGCGCCTGCGGGCGGGTGCGCCCTACAGGGTTTCCGGCGCGAGCGTGGACGCCATTACGGCGGGGCCGGACGGAACGGCCGAGCTGTCGGTGACGCTCCAGGGGCGCACCCCGGTGCGGCTCGCTCCTTTGGCGAACTGACCCCTCCCCTAATCCTCCGCCGCCCTTTCCTCCGCGCCGAGTTGAGCCAGGCGCGCTTCGAGGAACCGGCGTTCGGCGGGCTGGCGCGCCAGCTCCAGGGCGCGCCGGTACGACACCCGCGCCGGCTCCGTGAGGCCGAGCCGGCGCTGCATGTCGGCGCGGGCGGCGTGGGCCAGGTGGTAGGCGTCGAGGCCGCCGTCGCCCAGCGCCGCTTCGATGGCCGCGAGGCCGGCCTGGGGTCCGTCGCGCATGCCGATGGCGGCGGCGCGGTTCAGCGTCACCACGGGCGAGGGGGCGACGCGGCGCAGCACGTCGTAAAGCTCGACGATCTGGGGCCAGTCGGTTTCGCCGGCGCTCGGCGCCTCGACATGAACCGCCGCGATGGCGGCCTGGAGGACGTAGGGTCCGATGCGACGCGCGCCGAGGGCCCGCTCGATCAGGCCCTGGGCTTCGGCGATCCGATCCCGGTCCCATAGCGAACGGTCCTGGTCTTCCAGTAGGACGAGGTCGCCGGCGGCGTCGACGCGGGCCGCGCGCCGCGCCTGGTGCAGCAGCATCAGGGCGAGCAGGCCCAGGGCCTCGGGATCGCCGAGGAGATCGGCCACCAGGGCGCCCAGCCGGATCGCCTCCGCGCAGAGATCATCCCGCATCAGGCCCGGTCCCGCGGTCGCGGCATAGCCCTCGTTGAAGATCAGGTAGACCACCTGCAGCACACTCTCGAGCCGCGCCGGCAGTTCGGCGGGGGCGGGGACTTCGTAGGGGATGGCCTCGTCGCGGATCCGGGCCTTCGCCCGGAGAATGCGCTGGGCGACGGTCGGCGTCGGCGCCAGATAGGCCCGGGCGATCTCCTCGGTGGTGAGGCCCCCGACCTCGCGCAGGGTGAGGGCGATGCGCGCGTCCGGCGCGAGCGCCGGGTGGCAGCAGGTGAAGATCAGCCGCAGTTCGTCATCCTTGATATGCTCGGGCATGACGGGCTCCTGTGGCGTCTCCGCCAGGGCGGCCAGTTCGGGCAGCGCGCCGGCCAGCCGGGCCTGACGGCGCCAGCGGTCGATGGCCTTGAAGCGGCCGGCGGAGACCAGCCAGCCATAGGGGTTGGCCGGAACGCCGTCGCGCGGCCATGTCTCGGCAGCCGCGGCGAAGGCGTCGTGAAGGGCTTCCTCGGCCGGCTCGAAGCCACCCAGCAGCCGGACCAGGGTGGCCAGGACGCGTCTCGCCTCGGTGCGGTACGCCGCCTCCAGGGCGCCCAGCGCGCCGGCCCCAGTCCGTTGGCGTCTTGGGATCACAGCTGCGGTCGAGGCTGGCTGAAGTCCACGACCGGCCGCACCTCGATCGCGCCCAGCTTGGCCAGGGGAATCCCCGCCGCGATCCGTACCGCCTCGTTGAGGTCGCGCGCCTCGATCAGGATGAAGCCGCCCAGCACCTCCTTGGTTTCCATGAACGGCCCGTCCGTCGCCGACATCTTGCCGTCGCGCACCCGCACGGTCATCGCCTGATCGGGCAGCCGGAGGGCCTCGGCCGCCACCATGTGGCCGCTGGCCGAGAGTTCCTTGTCATACGCCCCGGACTCGTGGTCGAGGATCGCCCTGGCTTCGTCGCCGCGACCGAAGACCGTTTTGGGGTCGAAATAGACCAGGCAGACATACCGCATGATGGGCTCCCTTTGCTCACGGCGTGAATGCACGTTGTCGTTCGCCGCCGCCGGAATCCGACAGGGCCGGAAACTATTTCGAGCGCTTCCGGGCAGCTTGCCGCGCCTTGATCCAAGCCTCCCCCCCACCTCAAGGGACCCCAAGGCAGCGGTGACGCTTGGCCTTTGATGTAACGGAAGCGTGCAGCCGCCGCACCGTCCCGTAGCACTTCCGTCGCGGCAACGCCCAAAAATGGTCCCAGCCACAGGTCAGCTTCCCCGCGCCCGGACGTGGGAGACGTTTACCTCGATGCGTAACGAACGAGGGGGCAAGCTCCCCAAGACCAGGCTTTTCATCCTGGGCGCAGTGCGGCTGCACCGCGAGGGCCTGGCGCTGCAGCTGGCGGGCGCCGGCAGCCTGGAGGTGGTGGGCACGGGGGGCTTGAACGACGCCGTGCGGACGCTGCGGTCGACGCCCGCCGATGTCGCCCTGCTCGACACCTTCCAACTGGATATCGCCAAGGTGGTCGAGAGCCTGAGGGGCGTGCTTCGGCGCGTGCGGGTCATCGCCATGGGCGTGCGCGAGGTGGAGAGCGAGGTGCTGGCCTGCGCCGCCGCGGGTGTCGACGGCTATGTGCGGACCGAAGCCAACGTCGAGGAGGTGGTGACCGTGGTCGAGAGCGTGATGCGCGGCGAACTGGTGGTGTCGCCCAAGGTGGCGGCCTCGCTCTACCATTCGGTCGCGTCGCTGGGCACGGACGACGAGGTGGCGCTCACCAGCCGCGAATTGCAGGTCGTCGAGCTGATGAGCCACGGCCTCTCCAACAAGGAGATCTCCAACCGCCTGAGCATCGAGCCCTGCACGGCCAAGAACCACGTCCAGAACATCATGCAGAAGCTGGGCGTGCACCGGCGCGGCGAGGCCGTGGCAAAGCTCCGACGATCGATCGGCCAGCACTTCCGTTGATCTCGCCGGATCGGCCGGCGCCCGTTTTGCGCGCGACGGCGGGGCGCCGGCGGTGCGGCGCCCTATCCTGTTGCCCGAATCCCACGCGCCCGGCAGGCTCGCCAAGTGGTTGGTGTGCGAAGGGGTTGGACCATGCAGGACTTGAACTGGGCGGGCGGCGGCCAGACCGCGGTCGAGGGTTTTACCGCCATGGACTGGGCGCAGCTGCGGGACGCCTATCGGAGCGCCGCCGGGCGCCGGCGCTGGGGCCACGTCGAGGCCGCCAGCAACGATTTCTCCCACTATCTGGCGATCTGGCACGAGCCGCCGGCGGGGCGCGAGCCCCCGAACCTGGCGGTGGTG
Source organism: Caulobacteraceae bacterium (assembly GCA_028290905.1). GTDB lineage: Bacteria > Pseudomonadota > Alphaproteobacteria > Caulobacterales > Caulobacteraceae > Acaudatibacter. Next base: position 6,094 of record JAQGIW010000192.1, read on the forward strand.
CGGTTCGACCAGACCGGCACGTATGCACTGCTGGCGGGCGAGGCGTTCGTCGCCACCGGCGCCTCGCTCCAGGAGATTCTGCCGGCGCTGTCGGCGAGCCCAGCCGCCCCCGACGACGACTGGGCCGACGACGACTAGCGCAAACGCCATCCAGGTGGAATCACCTGGATGGTGATGATTTGCGCGAGACTCATACACTGGGGCGTTCGCTGATCGCCGAACCAGTTCCCCACTTCGGCGGCGAACGCCCTAGATTTCAGAACAGGCCCACCGCTCGCAGCTGCATGAGGGCCATCGCGCCGGCCAGGCAGGCGGGCGGCGGTACGCCGGCGGAAGCCGCCTCGTTCCAGCGATCGACCTCCGAGGCGCCGAGGCCGGGCACGCGGCGAAGGTCCGGCAGTCCGGCGCCCACGCGGGCCAGATCCAACACGGGGGGCGCGGCCGAGGCGACGATCAGTTCGAACAGCGCCCGCACCCTAGCCTCGTCCCGGGCCCGGTAGACGCCTCGGAACAGCGGGTGGTGGGCGAGAACCACGGCGGCGAAGCCCGCGACGTGCGCGGCCGCGATCGCCGTTCCGTCCCGCGCCGCCACGCCGCCCCCGGGGACACTGGAGATCACGGCGACGCCCGGGGCGCAGACCCCCAGCTGCGGCCCGGCGCCGCTGAAGTTGGCGGCGAACACGCCGGCCAGCCCGGTAAGGTCGGGGACGGCGGTCCAGCCGTGATGGGTGTCCGAGGGAAACTCGCCCAGCCTGCCGACCGCCCCGACGCTCAACACCCCAGGAAGGAAAGCCGGAAACTGCACCGGGCCGCCGCTATCCCCCGCCGCCGCGATACAGGCGACGCCCGCGAGCCGGGCTTCGGCGAGCTTGTGGGCGACGAGTTCCGAGGCTGCCTCGGCGCCGACACCGAGGTGGACGATATCGATCTCGCGCTCCATGCACTGGTCGAGAGCCTCGATCAGGTCGCTGAACCGGCCGCCGGGGGTGAGCTTGAAGACATGGATCTCCGCGCCGGGCGCGATCCCCTCGACGCCGGGGGTCGAACGGCCGGAGCCGGCGATGATCCCGGCGCAGTGGGTGCCCTGGCCGATCTCGTCGCGCGTCCAGTCCCGGGCGCCCGTCCGGGCGCCGCTGAAGTCGGCGCCCCGGGAGATATGGCGAAGCAGGAGATGGTCGTGGTCGCAGCCGGAATCGATCAGGGCGATCTTGACCCCCGCCCCCATCGACTTCGGCGTGACCCCATCGAGCGGACGGTCCAGATGCATCGCGCGCCGCGCCCAGGCGGCGGGGACTTCGGCGGTGTGAGGGTCGCCGGCCGAGTGGCCGCCGGCGGGAACAATCGGCTTGAGCCTGACCACATTGGCCTCGTCGAAGGCCAGCATGGGCTGAAGCGCGAAAGACTCCCAATGATCGGCCGCCGGCTGCACATGGACGGCGCGGATCGCCTCGAGATCGGCTTCGGCGTCGAAGAGGGCGACGGTGGCAGCTCCCGAGGTGTCGGTGATCGCCTGGGCGATGACGCCGCGACCGAAGAGCGTGACCCCGGCGCCGGCCAGCGGCTGGTCGCCGCCGCCGACGACGCGGAAGGAAAGCTCCCGGCGCAGCCGCGGCGTGGGCGCGGCGAGCGCCGACCAGGACGGCGCGAAAGGCGCGGCCAAGGTCGCGGGACCGGCGAACAGCCGCGCATTCGGCTCGACCACCACCTGGCCAAGCGCGCTCTGCCGCAGGGCGTCGGCGCGCTTCTCATCCATCCTGGCGACGATGATCTCCTGCGTTCCAGGCAGGACGCCGGCGCCGAGGCCCTTGAACCCCCTGGGGTGCAGGCGACGCACGACCTCGACCTCCTCCATCTGTTGCAGCATCTCGCCCAGGGCGTCGGGGCGCGACGACGCGAAGCCGGTCCGCGGACGGACGGCGATCAGATATTGGCGCGCCTGGCCGGAGGTGGCGGCCGCCCCGGCGCGATCGGGCTGT
>JAQGIW010000199.1 GCA_028290905.1 Caulobacteraceae bacterium
CGGAGCGCGCGCGATGTTCACGCGGGGCGCGGGCGTCGGTGAGGGCGCGGCGGCAGCCAGCCGGGCGAGCACGACGGTGCGGTCGAGCGGCGCGTCGCCGACGAGCGTATCGACCCCGCACGCCGTCCAGAATGAGAGGAGGCTCTCGAGAGCGCAGAGTTCGGGTGTGCGCGGTTCGGGGGACATCGTACGGAGCCTACACCGGCGCCGCGCCGGCGGGGAGAGACGCTTTCTCCTTGACCGTCCCGACGGGGGCTTCGATTAAGACGGCCCTGAGAAAACTGGAAGAGGGGACCCTGCCGTGAGCGAAGCCGTCGAGCGCGAGACGATGGACTACGATGTGGTCATCGTCGGGGCCGGTCCGGCGGGCCTGTCGGCGGCCATTCGCCTCAAGCAGCTGGCCGAACAGGCCGGGACGGAGATCTCCGTCGCCGTGCTGGAGAAGGGCTCGGAGGTCGGGGCCCATATCCTCTCCGGCGCGGTGATCGATCCCAAGGCGCTCAACGAGCTGATTCCCGACTGGGAGGCCAAGGGCGCGCCCCTGGAGACGAAGGTCGCCAAGGACCGCTACATGGCGCTGGGGCCGCAGGGATCGCTGTCGATCCCGATGTTTCCGATGCCCGGCCTGATGCACAATCACGGCTACTACATCGCCTCCCTGGCCAACGTCTGCCGATGGCTGGCCGAACAGGCCGAGGCCGCGGGTGTCGAGATCTATCCCGGCATGGCCGCCTCGGAGGTGGTCTACGCCGAGGACGGCGGCGTCGCGGGGGTGGTGGCCGGCGTCTTCGGGGTCGGCAAGGACGGCGAGAGGAAGCCCGACTACCAGCCCGGCCTGGAGCTTCGCGCCAAATACACCTTCATCGCCGAGGGGGCCCGCGGCTCGCTCGCCAAGCAGATCCAGGCCAAGTTCGACCTCACCGCCGGCAAGGACCCGCAGAAGTACGGCATCGGCCTCAAGGAGATCTGGCAGGTGCCGGACGCGGTGTTCGAACCGGGGCTTGTGCAGCACACCGTGGGCTGGCCGCTCTCCGGGGACACCGGCGGCGGCAGCTTCATGTATCACTTCGGGGACAACTACGTGGCCATCGGCTTCGTGGTCCACCTCAACTACAAGAACCCGTGGCTGTCGCCGTTCGACGAGTTCCAGCGGCTGAAGACCCATCCGGCGATCCGGCGCTACCTGCAAGGCGGCAAGCGCATCGCCTATGGCGCGCGGGCGATCACCGAGGGCGGCTACCAGTCGGTGCCCGCCCTGGCCTTCCCGGGTGGGGTGCTGGTGGGCTGCTCGGCGGGCTTCGTGAACGTTCCGCGCATCAAGGGCAGCCACAACGCCATGAAGACCGGCATGATGGCCGCGGAGACCGCCTTCGCCGCCATCCAGGCTGGTCGGGCCGGTGACGTGCTCGGCGAATACCAGGCGGCCTACGAGGGCTCCTGGGTGTGGAAGGAGTTGCGGCTCGTGCGCAACGCCAAGCCGCTGTGGTCGCGGTACGGCACCTGGATCGGCAGCGCCCTGGCGGTGGCCGACATGCACATCACCAGCCTGACCGGCGGCTGGTCGCCGTTCGGAACGCTCAAGCACGGCAAGACCGACGCGGCTTCGACGGGCCTGGCCAAGGACTTCAAGCCGATCGCCTACCCCAAGCCGGACGGCGTCTTCAGTTTCGACAAGCTTTCCAGCGTCTTCCTGTCGGCCACCAACCATGACGAGGACCAGCCGTCGCACCTGAAGCTCGTGGACCCGACCATCCCGATCGCGGTCAACCTGCCGCTCTATGGCGAGCCGGCGCGGCTCTACTGCCCGGCGGCGGTCTATGAGGTGCTCTACGATGAGGCGGGGGGCAACCCGCGGTTCCAAATCAACGCCCAGAACTGCGTCCACTGCAAAACCTGCGACATCAAGGATCCGTCGCAGAACATCGTCTGGACCACACCGGAAGGCGGCGGAGGCCCCAACTACCCCAACATGTGAGGCCAAGGGCGTTCGCCGCCAAAGTGGACACTGGTTTGGCGATCAGCGAACGCCCCAGTGCATGAGTTCTAGCGCAAATTGTCGCCCCCAGGTGCTTCCACCTGGGGGACGTTTGCGCCAGCGGCGCGTCGCGCCTTGCGGCGGACGGAATTGCGCGCCATGTGTCGGCCATGCGCGCTCCCGGTTTCCTGCTCGTCGGCCTGGCCTCAGCCCTGCTGTGCGGCTGCGCCAGCGTCGGCATGGGCGGCGGGAAGTCGGTCCAGACCAGCCTCGAGAGCGAGGGCGACGTATCGTCCTACGGCCAGTACCTGGCCGGCCAGGCGGCAGTGAACCACGCCGACAGCGCCTCCGCCGAGGCCTATTTCTCCAAGGCCGCCGGAATGGACCCGGCGGACCGGTCGCTGCTGACCACTCGGGCCTTCACCTCGGCCCTGCTGGCGGGCGACATCACCCAGGCCGCGGCGCTGGCGCCCACCGGGCCGGACGCGGACAACGGCCTGCGCCACCTCGGCGCCCTGGTGCGCGCGGTGGAGGCGCTGTCGACCAACAAGGCCAAGCTGGCGCACGCGATCCTCACCGGCCCCGACGCCGGGGCCCCCAACGAACCGGCCGCAGCCCTGCTGACCCCGTTCGCCGCCGCCGCCGCCGGCGACCCGGACGGCTCAATCGTCCATCCGGTCATCAGCGGCGAGCCGGTCGCCCAGTTCTTCGCCAACCTCGACCAGGGCAAGCTTTTCGAGCGCGCCCGCCGCTACGACGAGGCGGAGACGGCGTTCCGCGCCCTGATCGCCAAGGGTGACCCGGGCGGCATCGCCAGCCTCAGCCTGGGCGAGATGCTCGAGCGCAGGGGCCGGAGCGCCGACGCCGTCGGCATCTACGACACGGCCCTGGGCGCCAAGAAGGACGCTCCGGAGCTCGCCGCCGCCCGGGCGCGCGCCGCCGGCCACAAGCCGGCGCCCCCGGCGGCTTCGCTACGCACGATCGCCGCCGAGGCGCTGATCGCGCCCGCCACCGCGCTGCTGTCGGAAAAGCAGGAGGAGATCGCCCTGGCCTATCTGCGGCTGGCCGTCCGGCTCGACCCGAGTCGGGACGAGGCCTGGCTGCTGGTCGGCGATGTGCTCGACAACAACGGCGACGCCTCGGGCGCCCGAGGCGCCTACGCCAAGGTCAAGCCGGGGGCGACCCAGTACACCGCCGCCCGCATCAAGCTCGCCTGGAGCCACCAGGGGGCCGGCGACAAGGAGGCCGCGCTGGCCGCCGCCCACGAGACCGTCGGCCAGAGACCGACGGACGAGGACGCGCAGGTCACCCTGGCCGACCTTCTGCGGGCCGACGAGCGCTACGACGAATCGGCGAAGGTGCTCGACGGCCTGATCGCGGCCAAGGGCGACGCGGTCGACTGGAAGTTGCTCTACATGCGCGCGGTGGACTACGAGGAGAGCAACCGCTGGGCCGACGCCGAGCGCGACCTCCAGACAGCTCTGAAGAAGCGCCCCAACGAACCGGAACTGCTGAATTTCCTCGGCTATTCCTGGATCGACCGCGGCGTGAAGCTGCCAGAGGCGATCTCCATGGTCGAAAAGGCGGTGAACCTTCAGCCGCAGTCGGGGGCTATGATCGACTCCCTTGGCTGGGGCTACTTCCGGTTGGGGAACTATCCCGCCGCCGTCGACCAGCTCGAAAAGGCGATCGTCCTCGAACCGGGCGATCCGGACGTGAACAACCACCTGGGCGACGCCTATTGGAAGGTGGGCCGCAAGGTAGAGGCCGACTTCCAGTGGCGCCGGGTGCTCACTCTCGACCCGACGCCCAAGCTGAAGGCGGAGGTGCAGGCCAAGCTGGCGTCCGGCCTGGATCGCCCGGGCGCGCCGGTCGTCGCCGTCAAATAGCCAGAGCCGCTCGATGACATTCGAGCGCTTCGCGCCGGCGAAGGTGAACCTGTTCCTGCATGTCGGGTCGCCGGCTGCGGACGGCTATCATCCCGTTTCCAGCCTGATGGTGTTCGCCGACATTGGCGACGTGGTGCGCCTGGCCCCGGCCGAGGCCATGGACTTCGCCGTCGAGGGACCGTTCGCGGAGACGTTGGGTGTGGACGACGACAACCTGGTCGTTCGCGCGCGCAATCTGGCGCTGCGGGGCCTGGCGCCGCCGCCCGCGTTCCGCCTGACCCTCGACAAGCATCTCCCCATTGCAGCGGGCCTTGGGGGCGGATCGGCCAACGCCGCCGCCACCCTCATGCTGGTCCGCCGGCATCTGGAGGCGGCGGGGCTGCCGGCTCCCGACGCCGAGGCCCTGACGGCGTTCTCGCGGTTGCTGGGCGCCGACGTAGCCGCCTGCCTCGACTCGGTTCCGGTGATCGCCACCGGCCGCGGCGATGTTCTCCGCCCCGCTCCCCCCCTGCCGAGCCTGGACGCGGTGCTGGTCAACCCCCTCGCACCCTCGCCCACGGGCGCGGTCTATCGCGCCTATGACGCCGCCGTTGCGCCGGGCGGCGCGGAACCCCCCGCCTTGCCGGCCCGCTTCGCCACGGGCGAGGATCTCGTCGGGTTCCTGGCCGCGACCCGCAATGACCTGGAGGGACCGGCGGTGGCTTTGCAGCCCCAGATCGGCGAGGTGCTGGAGGTCCTCGGCGCAGCGCCCGAAACCCGGCTGGTGCGGATGTCCGGATCGGGCGCCACCTGCATCGCCCTCTGCGCCGATGCGATCGACGCGTGGCGGCTGGCGATCCGCGTCGGGCAGGCGCGGCCCGGCTGGTGGGTGAAGCCCTGCCGCCTGGGCGACGGAAGCTAGCGCGTTCCGAAATGTGGGAACCGGTTTTCGGGACAAAACGCGCGTCAAAACAAAAGACTAGAGCGGCGATCTGATTCCATCAGATCGCAACGCGCTAGCCGCCCTTCAGCCGGTCCAGTTGCGCGTCCCAGGCGGCCATGCGCTGATTGATGAACTGGGTGACTTCGGCGCTGGTGTGCAGCACGGGCAGGGGAGCGGCTTCCTCGTAGACGCCGTGGGCGTTCAGGATCGGCAGGGCGGCGACCCGCTCGGCGTGGAGCAGCTCCATCTCCGACGGCGCGGTCTGGGTGGGCGCCATGACCTTGGCGACCGGGGGCGCGACGCCCTGGAGGGGATCGTCGGTTCGCGGCTGGGCGAGGGTGAGAACCTCCCCGAGCGAGGCCGCCGCCGCGTCGCGGGCGGTGAGGGGGGCGGTTCCCCAGCGCTCCTGGATGGTCTTCAGGACGGACGTGTGATCGATCGGGCCGGCGGCGCGATAGACCGTGCCCGCGGCGATCAGGGGCGACACCAGGACGGCGGGAATGCGCACGCCGAACCGCGTGAAGTCGAAGCCCATGTCCCCCACCGTCCCGTCGCCGGGTGGCGTGGCGTTGGCGGGCGGCGGCACATGGTCGTAGGTTCCGCCGGCTTCGTCGTATGTGATGATCAGCAGGGTGGAGGCCCAGGCCGGCCCGTTTCTCAGGGCCGTGTAGACGTCGTGGATGAGGGCCTCACCCGCCGCCACGTCGTAGTTCGGATGCTGGCTGTTGCCGGCCGCGGACCAGCTGGGCTCCAGGAAGGTGTAGGCCGGGAGGGTCCCGGCGGCGGCCCGCTTCTGGAAGTCGGCGAACAGCCCGAAGTGGCTCTTGTCGGCGCTTTTGGTGTCCAAGAAGTCCAGGCGCGTAAGGGGGGCGGCGGTGTAGCCGAAAATGGCCCAGTCCACGCCCTTGTCCGACAGCCTCCCGTAGATGCTCGGACAGGTGAAGGACTTCACCGAGTTCGAGACGTGGCCCTGTGACGTCCCGGCCGCCGCGAACGCGCGGTTGGGGATCGTCTGCGACGGGACCGAGGCGTGCCAGACGTCGCAGACGGCGAACCCCTTGGCCAGGCCCGAGAGGATGGGCAACAGCTCGGGGGTGTAGGAGCCCATGATGTCGGCGGGCGTCACGTCGGGCGAGGTGTCCTTGTAGCCCTTGGCCCGATCCGAGGCGATGGCGCCCTTGAAGCTGACCACGAAGCCCTGGTTGGTCGGCTTCGCGCCGGGCGGCGGCGTATTGGTCGAGAACAGCTGGAAGTTGGTGTTCAGGAACCCCTCGGCCGGGTCGGCGCCCGGCATCTGATAGCGGTGCGTATGGGTCGGCGGGATCCTGAACACCGCGATCGGCCGGCCCTGGTCGTCGGGATTGGTCTCCTTGCCGGTCAGGCCCTCGAACGGCGAGCCCTGGGGAGAGACGTTGCCGTTGTCGGCATAGAGGAAGCCCAGCATCTGATCGAGGGAGCGGTTCTCCAGCATCAGCTGCACGATATGCTGGATCTGGCCGAGTTGGTCCGCCATGTGCGCTCCTGTTGGCTGCCCCCGCCCGGAAGCTCTCTAGCCGCTTAGCATGAAGCTATCGCGAAGGGCGCCTTCCGCCGCGTCAGGGTTTCGGCAACCGACCACCCCGCCCGGCGTTATCGGATCGGCCGCGGCCGGCGACGGTGGCGGGGGCCGCGCGAACCAGCAAGCGAGGCTGATCCATGACGAACGTCATCTGTCCACCCCCCATCACGCGTCGAGCCGTGGCGGCCGGGACCCTGGCCGTGATCGCGGCAGCGGGGCCGCTCGCGGCCGTTCCCGCCCACGCCGCCTCGGCCGAGCAGCTCGTGGCCAACGCCCGCCGGGCGCTGGACCAACTGCTGGCCAGCGAGCCCCGGGCCAGACGGGTGGCGCGGAGGGCCGTGGCGGTGCTGGTGTTCCCCAGTGTCCTGAAGGCGGGCTTCGTGTTCGGCGGCGAGACCGGCAATGGGGTCCTCTTCGAACACGGCCGGCCGGTCGCCTTCTACAATCTCACGGGCGGGTCATGGGGCCTGCAGATCGGCGGCCAGGACTTCAGCTATGCGCTCTTCTTCATGAATCGCGGCGCCCTGGACTATCTGAACCGGAGCGCGGGCTTCCAGGTGGGCACCGGCCCCAGCATCGTGGTCATCAACAAGGGCGCCGCCGCGCAGGCAGACACCACCACTCTCACCCAGGACGTCTACGCCTTCCCGTTCAACCAGAAGGGCCTGATGGCCGGCCTCGACATCGAGGGCGCGAAGATCACCCGCATCCATAAGCATTAGGATCTGCGCGAAAAAAAAGCGGGGGCCCCGAAGGACCCCCGCTCTCTTGGCAGGACAAGGAACGGTCCGGCGGCGTCAGCCGTGGACGACTTCCCCGTGCAGGTTGATGTCGAGGCCTTCTTCCTCGACCTCCTCGCTGACCCGGATGCCGATCGTGTACTTCAGCGCCGCCAGGATCACGAAGGTTATCGCGCCACAGTAGAAGAAGACGGCCGCGACATCCAGCAACTGCAGGCCCATCTGAGCGAAGTTGCCGTCGAGCAGCCAGCCCTTTGAGGCCGAGTTGATCTTGCTGGACGCCAGGACGCCCGTCATGATCGCGCCGAACGCGCCGCCGATGCCGTGCACGCCCCAGCAGTCGAGGGAGTCGTCGTAGAAGCCCGCCCACTTCTTCACGTGCACCGCGGCGACGTAGCAGACGACGCCGACGCCCAGGCCGATGATCAGGGCGCCGGTCGGATTGACGTAGCCGGAGGCCGGGGTGATGGCCACCAATCCGGCGACCGCGCCGGAGATCATGCCCAGGACCGAGGGCTTCTTGGCGATGATCCACTCCATGGCCATCCAGGCGAGGGCGGCCGCGGCGGTGGCGATCTGGGTGGCGGCGGCCGCCATGCCGGCCTGGCCGTCGTGGGATTCCACCGCCGAGCCGGCGTTGAACCCGAACCAGCCCACCCACAGCAGCGAGGCGCCGATGACGCTGTAGGCGAGGTTGTAGGGGGCGAAGTTCTCCGTGCCGAGGCCCTTGCGCTTGCCGAGCATCAGGGCGGTGACGAGGCCCGCGGTGCCGGCGTTCAGGTGCACCACGGTGCCGCCGGCGAAGTCGAGCGCGCCCTTCGTGCCGAGCCAGCCGCCGCCCCACACCCAGTGGGCGATCGGGCAGTAGACCAGCAGCAGCCACGCGCCCATGAAGATCAGGAACGACGAGTATTTCATCCGGTCGGCCAGCGCGCCCGCGATCAGCGCAGGGGTGATGATCGCGAAGGTCATCTGGAAGAACATGTAGACCGTCTCGGGGATGGTCGGCGCCAGCTTGCTGGCGATGTTTATATCCCCGTTCAACGGCGCGAGCAGGAAGTACTTGAAGCCGCCTATGAATGCGTTGTTGGCGCCGCCATCGGTAAAGGCGATCGAGTAGCCGATGATCATCCAGAGCACGGTGATCACACAGGTGGCGCCGAAGCTCTGGGCGAGGGTGGCCAGAATGTTCTTCTTGCGCACCATGCCGCCGTAGAACAGCGCCAGGCCGGGGATGGTCATCATCAGGAACAGGACCGTGGAGGTCATCATCCAGGCGGTGTCGCCAGAATTGACGCTGTCCTTTCTGTAGTCGTGGGTGGCGTCGTTGGACGGCGTCGCGGGGGCCTGGGCGGCGGGCGTCGCCGCGGGAGCGGCGGCCGC
>JAQGIW010000245.1 GCA_028290905.1 Caulobacteraceae bacterium
CTGTTCGCCGATTAAAGTGGTACGTGAGCTGGGTTCAGAACGTCGTGAGACAGTTTGGTCCCTATCTGCCGTGGGTGTACGAAGCTTGAGAGGATCTGTCCCTAGTACGAGAGGACCGGGATGGACATACCTCTGGTGGACCTGTCGTGGCGCCAGCCGCGCAGCAGGGTAGCTAAGTATGGAAAAGATAACCGCTGAAAGCATCTAAGCGGGAAACTTACCTCAAAACAAGGCTTCGCTGAGAGCCGTGGTAGACCACCACGTTGATAGGCCAGGTGTGGAAGCGCCGTGAGGCGTGTAGCTTACTGGTACTAATCGCTCGATCGGCTTGATCGTTCTCATTAAAACTCATGCGCGCCAAGTCATGACGGCAGCAGTTGATGTCTTCTTCACATCCTCTTTGTTGATCTGGTGGCTTTGCCGGAGGGTCCCCACCCGATCCCATTCCGAACTCGGTCGTTAAGCCCCCCTGGGCCGATGGTACTTCGTCTTAAGGCGCGGGAGAGTAGGTCGCTGCCAGGTCTACCAAGAGGATGTTTTCAGGCCAGTCCGACCCTTCATCACGTAACTCTATCAACCACTTCATCGCGGGGTGGAGCAGCCCGGTAGCTCGTCAGGCTCATAACCTGAAGGTCACAGGTTCAAATCCTGTCCCCGCACCCAACAAACCCGCTAAGTCAACGACTTAGCGGGTTTTATTCTTGTAGTTATGAGAGCCTGAACGATTGATTCTGAAAGTCAGCCGGCGCGGCTGGCGCACCTGGAGACCGCTGCCTCTGCGGAGGGAGCTTTCGGGGCCAGCTCGGGCTAGATTGTCAATTCCAGGCCGCGAGCCGTTCGCCGGCGCGCCCGAGTTCCCCGGCGTGTTGAAGGAAGGCGGCGAACACCCACACGAGCCACAGGGGCTTGGAATTATCCGCCAGACCCGCAGCGTGCGTCTCTGCCATGCGCCGCACCTCGTCAAGCTCGAGGACTCCGCACTCTCGCAGGCTGGCGCTTTGCGGCAGAGCCAGCATACGATCGCGCAGAGGGCCGCGCAGCCACTCCGAAATGGGCGGCGCGAAGCCGGTCTTCGGACGGTAGAGGACCTCCCGCGGGAGATAGGCCTCGAGCCCCTGTTTCAAGATCGCCTTGCCGCCTCGCAGGCGGCTCCGCTTGAGGTCGGGCCGAAGGTTGAACCCGGCGACGAAGAAGCCCTGGTCCAGCATTGGCGAGCGTAGCTCCAGGCTGTGAACCATGCTCGCGCGGTCGGTCTTCACCAGGATGTCCCCGGGCAGGTAGGTGACCGCGTCGGCGTACTGAGCCCGTTGCAGAGGGTCGAGCGGCGCCTCCACGCTATAGGCGCTGCGCACCACCTCGTCGGCGTCATACCCTCCGAGGCGGCGGCGAAAATCCTCCGTGAGAAGGCGCTCGCGGATCTCGCGCGGGAGAGCCTGCACCATCCGGACGTAGGCGGAGGCGGGATCGAGCGAGAGCTCCTTCAGGGTCGTGCGGCCCCGCAAGGGGCGCGGTAGCCAAGCGCCCCTGGGATAGATCTTCGCCAGCGGACCCAGCACCCCGGCGCGTACGGGCCCCGGCACGTAGCGCCGCAGCCGCGCCTGCGCCATGTGGAAGCCGTAGCGCCTGTACCCGCCCACGGCCTCGTCGCCGCCATCGCCGGAGAGCGCCACGGTCACGCCTCGGCGGGCGTGGGCGCAGACCGCCAACGTCGGCACCGCTGAGACGTCGCCGAACGGTTCGTCGAAGATTTGGGGCAGGCGGTCCACCAACTCGAAGTCGGCCGGCGAGACCTCGCGTGTCTCGTGGCGGGCGCCGTAGCGGGCGGCCACGGCCAGGGCGTAAGGCGTCTCATCGCGCGCAGGATCAGCAAAGCCGATCGAGAAGCTCCTCACTGGAGCCTCCGCGGCTTCGGCCATCAGGGCGGTAACTGCGCTGGAGTCGACCCCTCCCGAGAGCAGCGCCCCGACCGGAACATCGGAGACCAGCCGGCGGCGGACGGCCAACCTGAGGTTGTCGATGAGCGCTTCAGGCGAGATCACTGAAGGTGAGGCAAGATGATCGAGGAGCGACCAGTACGCGCGGATCCGCGGCGCGCCGCACCGCCCAACGACCAGGAGGTGAGCCGGGGGCAGCTTGCGGATTGCGCGATAGATCGTCCTGGGGTCGGGTATATAGCCGTAGGCGAAGAAGTCCTCGACGGCGAAAAGATCGAGATCGCGTGAGATCTCCGAAAGCTGCGTAAGCCCCTTGATCTCGGAGGCGAAGGCGAGCACCCCCGTAGGCTCGATCGCATAGTGCAGGGGCTTCTTGCCGAAGCGGTCCCTGGCCAGCACCAGCTGTTGGGCGGTCGCGTCCCACAAGGCGAGCGCGAACATCCCCTCCAGTCTTGCGAACAAGGCCTCTCCCCAGGCGCGCCAGCCGTGCAGCAGGACCTCGGTGTCGCTTCGCGTCCGGAACTGGGCGCCCGAAGTCTCGAGCTCGTCCCTGAGCTCGCGGAAGTTGTAGATCTCACCGTTGAACGTCACGGTGACGGCCCCGTCGGGGCTTCGCATGGGCTGAGCGCCACCGGCCAGGTCGATGATGGCCAGGCGCCGGTGGCCGAGCGCCACCCCCGGCTCGAGGTGTTCCCCTGCGCCGTCCGGCCCGCGGTGGGCCATGGCCAAGGTCATAGCGCGCAGCCGCGCAGGGTCGAAGCGTCTCGACCCTTTGGTATCGAAGAGGCCGGCGATCGCGCACATGTTCGCTCCGGTGGTCCGTGATGAGGGCCGCCCGGAGCCTGCGCGGCCGCGTACCGCTAGGCCCTGTCAAATGGAATGGAGCCCGTGCGTGGCGAAGATCCTGTTCCTGGCTCACCGGTTTCCGTTCCCGCCTGACAAGGGGGACAAGATCCGGGCCTTCCACATGATCCGGCGCCTGGCCGCTCGCCACGAGGTCTGGCTGGGTGCGCCCATCGACGACAGCGCCGACCTGTCGCGGCTCGATCCAGCGACGCTGGGGTGCGCGGAGGCGGTCTGTCCCCGGCTGGGGCCAGGGCGCAGAGCGTTCAACATGGCGATCGCCCTGCTCGCGGGCGACCCGATCAGCGTCGCGCGCTTCCGCCATCCGGACCTGGACCGGTGGATCGAACGGATCCTGCACGAGGTCCGTCCGGACCTGGTCGTGCTCTATTCTTCCGCGCTCGGCGAACGCCTCCTCGATCGCCTGCCCGACGGCCTGCCGCTGCTTGTCGACTTCGTCGACGCCGACGTGGCCAAATGGGCGACCTATGCGGCGGCCGCGCCCTGGCCTCTCTCGTGGCTGTTCCGCCGCGAAGCGCGAAAGCTACTGGCCTTCGAATCCTCGTTACTCGCCAGGGCCGATGCGGCCCTGCTGGTGACCGACGCTGAGCGGCAGGTCATGGCCGGCATGCAGCCGCGGTGGGCCGCCAAGCTCGAGATCATGGGCAATGGCGTTGATCTGGAGGCATTCCCCGCCGCCCCTCCCGCGCACGGTCGGCTCATCGTCATGTGCGGGCGCATGGACTATCGCGCCAATGTGGAAGGCGCGCGCTGGTTCGCGGAGGAGGTGCTTCCGCTCATCCGGAAGCGCGCGCCGGCCGCGGTCTTCCGGATCGTGGGGGCCGCCCCCACAGCCGCCGTTCGCGCCCTTGCGCGGCTGCCGGGCGTCGAGGTGACGGGCGCCGTGCCGAAGGTCTGGCCGTACCTTGCGGAGGCCAGGGTGGTCGTGGCCCCACTGCGTTTCGCGCGGGGAATACAGAACAAGGTGCTGGAGGGGCTGGCGGCCGCCCGGCCGGTGGTGGCCACCTCAGCAGCGCTAGAGGGCCTGGAGGTGGCGCCCGGGCGCGAGGTCCTGGCTGCGGACGAGCCTGCAGCCTTCGCCGAGGCGGTGCTCCAGGTGCTGGAGGGAGACGCCCCTCGGGACCTGGGTGGCCGCGGGCGTGAGTTCGTCGAAAGCCGGCACCGGTGGGACCTTCAGTTGCGCAAGCTCGACGGCCTGGTGGAGCGGCTGACCGCGTCGACGTCAGGCGAGACTGCGGCTGAACAAGGGCGAGATGGCGTTGGCGACTGGCAGGGGCAGGCGGCGCCACGCCTCGATCATAGTCCGGTACTTGGGATTGGTCGGGTTGACGTTGGGCAAGCCGCGGGACCGGATCAGGCGGTAGTGGTGGGCGACCGCACGCGGCTCGAAGCCCCAGTTACGCTTGAAGCTGAAGGGGCCGGTGCCGCGCTTGCTGCGCCCGAAATCGAACACGGCGCACCCGTGGCCGGCGGCCCGGCGCATCAGCTTCCAATACATCAGGTCATTGGATCCTAGCGTGCGGGCTTCGGGCATGCTGCCGGTGTAGTAGGGTAGGACGCGGCCGCGGAAATAATAGCTGAGGACGCTCGACACGGGGCGGCCCTCCTGGCGAACAGTAAGGATTTCGCAGCGATCGCCGAACGCCTCCTTCAGGGCCTGGAAGAAACGTCGCGGAAGCGCGGGCGTGCCGTGGTCGCGCATCGTCCGCGAATAGACGGCGAAGAAGTCCCCCACGCCGTCGTCGATGGTGGTGGTGAGATCGCGCTCCAGCGCCTTGCGCACGATGGCGCGCTGCTTGCGCGGGATCTGCTTGAGGTTCTCCTCCTCGGAGCCTGGGATCGGCGCCTCGAAGGTCGCATACAAATCGTCGCGCGCGACCCACCCGTCTCCGAGTTCGGCTTGCACGCCGCAGCGGACGTCCCTGAGCTCGATGTAATCCACACCGACCTCACATCCCAGACGCTCGGCCTCCTGGAGGATACTTCTGAGCCCCGCACCGCTCGTGGCGAGAGGACCCCCGCCCACGCAGAAGGCGGTGGAGATGAGCGCGTGGCCGAACAACCGGCTTCTGACTTCGATCAAGGGCAGCACCGCGGCGAACGCACCGCCCTCCCTACGCGCCAGGTAGTGTGGGCGGTGGCCGAACACGCCCCGAGCGATGTCGCGCCAGGGCAGGAGGTGGAAGAAGGTGGCGTCGGGGTGCTCCTCGATGAAGGCGTCCCACTCCGAATCGACGAAAGCGGTCATGCGGAAGGCTCCAGGCCCCGCTGCGAGGGCGAGGCCCAAGCGGCCGGGGCGACGGGCGCTGTGGCAATGCCAATTTCGTCGGCGAAGACGCGGTCCATGCGGTCCCAGCGAAGGTCGCGCAGGAGGCGCTGGAGTCGGCCCTCTGTCCTGCTCAGGTTGAGATAGTGGCGCATCCTGGACTTGAGCGGCGCGCCGCGGGCGCGGGGCTGGCCCGGGTCAATCTCCCAGGGATGGAGATAGAAGATCCCCCGGCGTCCGGCGTCGGCATTGACGGCCGTCAGGAGCGCACGGCTCAGGGGATAGGGCAGCAGGCGGAAATAGCCTCCGCCCCCGCATGGCCAGGAGCGGCCGGCCAGGCGGAGGGCGGAGATCGGCGCCTCCACCAGCTTGGCGACGCCGGCGGGGCGGTAGGGGCTGAGCGGCGCCTCAGGCGCGCCGTAGAGATCGCGGCGGACGGGATAGATGCTGGAGCTGTAGGCGTAGCCCTCTTCCTCGAGGATGCGCCAAGCCCAAGGCGTGTGCGCGCCGACGCTGAAGGTGGGCGCGCGGTAGCCGCGCACGGCGGCTCCCGCGGCATACTCCAGGACCGCCCGTGCGCGTCGAACGTCGCTGCGGAATTCCTCGGGGCTTTGGCCGTCCACCCGCTGGTGGGCAAAACCGTGGCTCGCCACCTCGTGCCCCTCCGCGGCGATGCGGCCGATGAGCTGCGGAAAACGCTTCGCCACCCAGCCGAGCGCGAAAAAGGTCGCCTTCACCTCCGCGTGCGAAAAGATCTCGAGGAGGCGTTCGGTGTTCCGCTCAACGCGGGGTTCGCAGGCCTCCCATGTGGAGACGGGGAACACGCCGGCGAGCGCCTGGACCTGGAAATAGTCCTCAACGTCCACCGTGAGCGCGTTCACCAGCGTGCCGTGCACGGTCGGGGCGTCCGCTGGCGAGTTTCCTTTTGGCGGCGGGAGGGACACGGCGCGGAACATCTAAAAGGCCCTCCGGAGCGTTTGGAAAAGCGCATTCTCCGTCACTCGTTTGCCCCCCTGCACCAGCTGACGGTTCTGCGTGCGCGAGAGGTTCAAGGTGACGTCGGTGCGGGAATTCAGCCGGTACGCAAGCTGGACGGACCCACCCACCTCCTGGCTCGGGCCGTAGGTCGGGCTCTCGGCCGTGTGGGCGTATTCGGCGCGCAGCACGAGGGTAAGGTCGGGGCGCACCCGGCGAGTGAAGACCGCGTCCACGAGCAAGGTCCGGTCATGCCCCGGCATGGTGAGGAATTCGCGGTCGGTCCAATCGGCCGTTACGCCAAGCGTGTTCACCTCATCGTGGTAGACGCCCCGAAACGTCGCGGATCGGCAGAGGGAGGTCGCGTTGGTGACGTCGGCCGGCACGCCAAAGGACGCCCGGATGAGCGGAGGGGGGAGGTTCTGGGCGGCCTCGGCGAAGTCGAAAAACGAGCGGGCGACCCCGACCTGGTCCGGCTGAACCTGCTCGACATAGCTGGCCGTCGCGAGCAGATGCGGCGTAAGCTCCATCGTGGCGTTCGCCGCCCAGGCCGGCCTGTGGTAGCGACTGCCGGCCTCCACGGTGATGGTCGAACTGCCGTTCGGCTGATATTCGAAGCCGGCGCTCGCCAGCGGCGCCGAGATGTGCAGCAGTTGGCCCTGCGTGATGTCGTCGTAACCCACGCGACCGATCAGCCGGAGCACACCCACCCGGAAGAAGGCGGACAGTATATCGCTCACAGAGGTGAAGTCCTGCGCGTCGTGCAGATATTCCCCCGAGCCCTCTAGCTGCAGACGCCGGGTGGCGTCGCTAGCGACCGCCCCGGTGAGCTGGACGATGGAGTCGGTGCGCGGCAGAGGCAACGGACCGCTCGAGGCGTTGGAATAAAGGACCTGCGCGAAGCGCGCTGCGGCTCTCACGTCCAGTCCGTCTGGGGTGTGCCCGGTGAGCTCAGGTCCCACGTCGTAGGTGGTCAGCTGCACGAGGTTGGGAGCGCCGTGGCGGTCCGTGGCCGACCGACCGAAGGTGGAGATCGCCCCGTCGCTAGTCGAGGCATCCGCCTTCAGCGTCAAGAGATTGGGGAGCAGGACGTAGGAGGCGGCGCCGTTCGCGGCCGCGTACCAACCGCTGCGGGCGCTCTGGCGTGCGTAGGCGTCATAGCCCACCTTGGCGTCCAGGTGGCCCTCGGCGCGCCCGGTGTCGAGTGTCGCCTCGAGGGACAGGACGGCCCGCGTGATCAGGTCCGAGACCTTGTCATGGGCCGTCAAGGCCACATTGTCGGTGTAGGTCTCCTGCAGTTCGAGGCTCGGCTGCAGGACGAGCGCCTGTTGTGGCGCAGCCCCGCGCTCCTGATCGGCGGCGCGCGTGAGGTCGCCGATCAGACTCGAGCTCAGGGCGACTAACCCCGCCGTCCAGCGCGCCGCTCGGCTTCTGCGCGTCCGGTACACGGTGGCCCCCCGTTCCCGGATCAGCGCCGTGCGGCATAGCGCACCGGGGACTGCCCCCGGTCGGCTTTGTTCAGCACCAGCGCGATCCGGGTCTCGTCCAGGGGACCGGCCCCTCGGTGCAGGATGCCCATCCCCTCGTCCACTTCTTGGCGTCGGGTCTCGCCTTTGGCGGTGACGAAGAGGATCTGTCCAGCGTGGCCGGCGAGCGCCACTGTCTCGCTGCAGGATAGGACCGAGCTGGAGTCCATGATGGCTATGCGCTGCTCATCGCTCAACCGGAGTTCATGCAGGAAGTGGCCCATCCTCGGGCTGCTCAGCAGCTCGGGGGCGGTGACGCGCGGCTGGCCGGCGGGAACCGCGTAGATTCCGGGCGTGGAGGTCCGATAGAGGACATCGGCCAAGTCCAAGCCTTCGTCGTCGAGATAGTCGAGGAGGCCAAGCTCCCGGCTCAGCTTCATCCGGTGCGTCAGCTCGCTCGTCCGCAGGTCGGCGTCGATCAGCACCGCGCGGCAGTCACGCTCGAGCATGAAGCTCATGGCCAAGCCTAGCGTGACGGTGGTCTTGCCTTCCCCTGGACTGGCGCTGGTGACCAGGATCACCCGCCGGTCCAGGCCGCGCCCCCCCGCTCTGATGCGGGCGATCAGGTGCCGCTTGAGCACCCGAAACTCCTGACGCGTGCGGGCTTCGTCATGCCGAGGCGCGTCCACGGCTCCAATCCGCTCGAGTTCGCCCTCGCGCGTGCAAAATCGCTGGACTTGGACCTCCTCCGTATCGACAACCTCGTTTCGATCGTTCGGCGCCACGGCTGCCAGGAACTGGCTGAAGCCGCTCATGATGCTTTTCCCACTGGAACGTTGACGTGAAGCCGGCGCTGGCGCCGCGGGGGCGGGTGGGCGGAGTCGAAGGCCCCCGAGAACGGCGGACGCGTGCGCCAGGCGCGCTCTAAGGAGACCGTGCCGATCACCGGCAGCTGGAAGACCTCCTCGATCTCCCGCGGCGAGACCATAATCCCACGCATGAGGGCGCGCAGGTAGCCGGCCCCGAGGCCGCCGCCGAGCGCGGCCAGGATGCCCACCCCAAGGTAGAGCTTGCGGTTCGGTCCGACAGGGACGGTCGGCCTCGCCGGCTCGCGCGTGACCAGGAACTTCCCCGCGCGGTCAGCGCCTGACACCGCCTGGGACATCTGCGCCGCGGCCCGTTTGGCGACGAGCTGCTGATGACTTGCGCGCAGCAGCTCGTCCTTGCGCTGCAGCTCGGCGAGCTCCGCGGCGGCTTCGGGCGGCGGGGCGGGGTGTCGTCGCACCTTCAGGCGCCGAAGGGGCGCCGGTGGGGGCTTCGCCAGCGGGCCGGCGACGATCTCGGCCACCTCCGTCTTGCTCTGGGCGCGGGCCTCCTCCAGCTGGCGTCGAGCGGCGACCACGTCGGGGTGCTGCTCGGTGTCGACGGCCAGCAGGGAGGCGAGCCTCGTGTCCAGCTGGCTCACTCGCTCCGCGGCTTCGGAGCGTGCTGGAGGCGACGGCGGCGGTAGCTGGATCACTTCGGCTGGGGCGCGCTCCTGCGGCTGCGCGGGGGCGATCGCGGCGTCTGCGCCCGCGTCAGGGGCGATCACGCCCCAACGGCCCCGTATCGTGGCGATCTTCGCCTGCGACTGCGAGATCAGGTCGCCGTAGAAGGAGATCTGCTGGTCCAAGAAGGCGCCGGCGAGCCGCAGGTCCTGCTGCGACCGCTCGTAGGACCCGCTCATGAACTGGTTCAGTATCAGCTGGACCACAGCCTGAGCGCGGTGCGAATCGGTGTCGGTGTAGCGGATCTCGACGAAACCGTCGCCGCCATCCACGAGGTGGACGCCTTTCTTGAGCCCGATGGTCGCTGAGGCAAGTTCAAGCTTCGTGAAGCGACGCCGGGGCTCCAGCGCACGGGCGACCGCCTCCAAGTTGTCGTCGTTGAGAAGAGTCTTTTGGACCACGTAGGTGTTACTCGACCGAAGATCGGCCAGCGACACGCTTTCAGCCGCAGCCGACAGTGGCGTTTGGCGGCTGACGTAGAGCTGGCCCCACGCCTCGTAGATGTTAGGCGCGATGAAGGTGAAAGCGACCGCTGCGGCGGTCAGCGTCGCCGTCACGGCTGCAACCAGCCACCGGTAGCACCAGATGCGGCGGACTTCGTCGGTCAGGCGGTCAAGAATCTGGCCGATCATGGTGTCACTCCGCCGGTGTCGCGGCCGGCCTGTTCAGAACAGGCGTTCAGGAATGCGGATGATATCGCCGGGCCTCAGCTCAACGTTCGCGCGAAGGTCTCCCGATCGGACCAGATCCTTCAGTCGCAGGGGGTATGAGTGGTAACCGTCCGCCTGGCGGCGCAGGAGCGTCGCCCCGTTTCCGCTGGCGAAGGTGTTCAGCCCGCCGACTTCGATCACCACGTCGAGCGCTGTCAGGCCCGCCCGGTAAGGCACCGTCTTCGGCGTCACCGCCGCACCGATCACGCTCACGCCCGTCGCATTGCCAGCTGAGGCGATGCTCTTCACTATTACAGTGACCCTCGGATCCTGGATGTAGGCAGACAGGGCCTGACCAAGGTTTCGGGCCAGCTCCGTCGGCGTCTTGCCCTGCGCCTGGACGTCAGGCACGAGCGGGATGGTGATGCGTCCATCCGGGCGCACGGGCGCCTCGACCGACATTTCCGGGTTCCTCCAGACGAAGACCTGCAACATGTCGCCGGGGCCGACCAGATATTCCGCGCTTTCCCCGCCCGCGGAGGGGGGCGGCGCGGACGCCGAGGCTCCGAGCGCCGGACCCACCGGGCCGAACAATGCGAGAGCCGCGACGGCCCCGGCATGGAAGTTGCGTGTGCGGCGCACCCCGCCCCAGTTTGCCGGAAGGTTTGTTGGCACGCTCAAGCCAGCCCCTTTGAATAGGTGTCCGATCGGTGACCGCCACACCTTCGATGAACCAAGGGGCGGGTTCCTCAGCAAACCCTCGCGACCGCGCCCTCACTATGTCGAATGATGGATCAGACGTCCGGCGCATGCCCTAAATGGCGGCTCAATTCGCCCAGCCATGAAGGCCAGTTCATGCTCCCCTATGCCCGTCTCAAACCGCGGGCGCAGCGTAGGCAGAGTTGCGAAGTGGTCGCCGCGACTGCGGCGCGCCCGCCAGCCGCCGGACACACCGGCGCGGCTCTGAAGACGGTGCAGTCTCCCCGCGAGTGCTCCAGCGCCCGAAGGCCGTCATGATCATGCCGGCTCACGGGCGCGCACCGCTTCGGCTGGAAGCGGCGAAGCAGCGGGCTTGACGCCCTCCACGATCAGGAAATCCGAGCGTTCGACCCGCTCGATGCCGGGGATGTGGCTCTCGTGAAAGCCCATTCGCCTCACCTCGGCGAAGCCCGCGTCGCGAAAAAGCTGCAAAAGCTGCACCTCGTCGAACTGCCATTTGTGTGTATGGCCGAGCGAGCCCAGCCAGATGCGCCGCGTGGCGATGTCATTGAAGTACAGCTGGACGTGATCGCGCAGACGGTTCGCGGCGCGCGCGCTTGCGGGTTTGGCCATCTCCTCGTCGTAGATATCAAGATATCGCCGCCAGAAGACCGCTCCGTCCGGCACGCAGATCCGCAGCACGCCGCCGGGTGCGAGCACCCGGCGGCATTCGTGTGTAAGGCGCACAGCATCGGGAAGTTCGAAATGCTCCCAGAGCTCGCCGGAGTAGATGCAGGAGACCGAGTCGTTTGCAAAGGGGAGCGGCTTCAGCAGATCATGGACCCTCACCATGGGGCTGAACTCCGTGGGCGAGAGCAGACCCGCGCGCACCAGCAGGTGATCGAGCCAGCCGAACCGGGTCGCCAGCCACGCCCGCCGGCTGCCGTCGATATTCACCCATCCGCTCGGCTGAACCGGGCCGCAGCCGAGGTTCAGCTTCCGCCCGGAGGGCGGGGGGGCGAGTTCAGGACTGTCGAGGCGGCGCCGCTGCTCCGCGAATGCGATCGTGACAGGGGTCATGGAGTTGCCTTTCTGAAGCCGGGCGCCTCTGGATCGTCCAATACGGTTCCCCCAGGTCCAGGCTCGAGCTTCCTGCCTCCGGCGCCGCCGCCTCCTTGCCGTGCCGCTGATGCCGACTTCCTGCTTCGTGGTTCAATGAAGCGCTTCGCCAATGGAACCGCCTCCCCCCCGGGGATGCTCCTGGGGACGGGGGTGGCTGGAGCGACGCCTCCGGCGCGTAGCGCAGGCCCGGCAGCCGAAAGGTGGGGACGGGGTAAGGGACTGGCGTCCTCGCCTTGAGGCTGCGGTGTCTCCCGCCGCTCCACGTTCAGGATGCAGGAGCCGGATCGGCTCGCCGCAACCAAAAGATCGGCGGCGTGAGAGAGCCGTACGCCATGCAAGGGGCTTAGCCATTCTCGCTGTCGCAGCAGAGCTCGACGCGCATCCCTACCGTAGAGTTGGCCAGCGTGGCCTTCGCCTTCAGCTGCAGGGCGAGCGTCGCGAGGATGAAGGTCTGGCGCTCGATCGTCGCCATGGGGACCAGCCGCCGGCGGGCGCCCTCTAGCTCGTTGCGGGTCTCGTCCGGAGTGACGCTTTTGGCCTTCATGCCGAGAATGGCGGAGATCATCGCGAGGTCGTTCGCCGTGCGGTGCTGAGCTTCGTGCAGCAGGGCTTCGGCCTCCTGCAGCTGCGCTTCGCGCGTCGCCTCCCGTGCGGTGACCTCGGTCAGGTCCTCGATCGCGACCAACCCTTGAATCCTAGTGTGCTGGATTTGAAGTTCGCACCCAGCCCGACCCCACGCACCGGCGAACTTCAAATCCAGCACACTAGAGCAGGATGGCATTAGTCGGAACCGACTAATGGCTGAATCCTGCTCTACACCCTTGATTCTAGAGCAAATTATCCACGTTCACATGATTCCATGTGAACGCGGTTTGCTCTAGCGGGCTGTCGCCGCTGGCCTGAGGATGGGTGAGCATGATTCCGACCCCTCGGGACAAGTGTCCACAGCGGCGATCGGGTCGCCGCGGCGGACGTGCTCGATGAGCGCCTGGACGCGCGCCACGCCCCAGGCGCCGCCGGTGATCTCCTCGAGGGGGCGCCCTGCAGGATTATCGGCGTCGACGAAGGCGCGCAGATAACCCTGGCTGGCCGCCACAACCCGCAAGTCGCCGTCGAGAAGAAGGAGGGGGGCGGCTGCGGCATGCACGACGGGCGAACTCCATCTGACCGGGGCGGGATCGCGGACCCACGGAAGCGCTCACGGCTGAAGGAAGTCCGCGATGGCGGCAAAGAGCTCTCCGCGGGTGGTTACGCCAAGCTTGCGGTAGGCGTGCTTCACGTGGGTGCGCAACGTCTCGAGCGATATCCGGAGAGCCTCAGCTATGGCGGCAGTCTCGGTCCCGCTCGTCATCATCTCGATGACCCGGATCTCCGCGCGCGTGAGCTGTCCCACCTCGGCAAGAACCGCCAGATTCGGCCGCTCGCCCTTCGCCCTCAGGACCATGGCCAGGACGAGGCCGCCTGGACCTGGAAGTGCGCATGCCCACACCATCCAGGGCTGGCGCCGGAACTCAGGCTTGCCTGTTGCACAGCGGAGCTGGCCCGTCAGGGGGCCGACTTCGGCCAGCAGCCGCGGATCGAGCCGCCGCTCTTCGCCCGGGTCATCCGCGCCGTCAGGGGAGAATGGAAACCTCCCGCGCGGCAGAGCCGCGGCGACGGAGCTCGTCCAGATCACCTGTCCATGCGCCGTGGAGAGAAGCCGTGGCCTTGGGTCAGCGTCGAGCCAGGCCAGAAGCCGGCGCGGCGCCTCTTCGGTCCAGACAGGGCATAGGCTTTCCGGCCAACGATCTCTCTGGGCGGGAGCGGCGATCCGGTTCGCGCCCGTCGCGAACGGCGCGCTCACGACGCAACAACCTTGGTGCGGCGGCCTGGCAGGGCCGCCGCTTGCCTTGGGTCCGCGGTCACACCGGGCCTGAGTCTCAGGTTTATTTGAAATCGCACCATGGTCACGGCGACCTCCTTCGGTCGCGAATGACAGGCCCGATATGTGCAGACCGACGCTGTCAATTGACACAGCCGATGTCGCTCCTTTGCGCTAGGTGGCGATTCAGAAATTCGCCGCTGTTTGTGGAAGCCCCTGAGCGAGTTTCTGAATCTCCAGCCACACTAGAAACCCTTGTTGGTCGTCGCCACGCACAGGGCGGTCTACGTCCGCCTGTCGCGCGAAGGTCGTGTCTCGGCGCGTGGTGTAGCTGGTGATCGCCTTGGGCTTGAGGCGAAGCGCACGCAGCGAGCGGAGCCGAGAGCCTCAAGGTGGTGGCCGGCCGCGGTGGTCATCGACGGGTCTTCGGTAGGGTCCGGTTGCTGAACTCAACCATGACCGAGGAACCCAAGATGACCGACGACGAGATGATGGCCTTCCGCAGACAGCGGAACTGGGAGACCCGCGCCAGGACCGTGGAACTGCGAATCCCCAAACTGCGCGAGGGCTCGTACTTCCTGGTCTTCCTGGAGCCCCGACGGCTGGCGGAGAAGGCGCCGACGGGGTGCTCCAGGAAAGCCTGCATCCAGGGCGTCTCGACCCGCCCACGCGAGGTCCTCGGTCTCGCGGTCGGCCCCTCGGAGGCCGAGCCGTTCTGGACCGTAAAATGTGAACGATTGTTGCACTCACCTGTTCTGGGGAGTGACAGGCGAGATTTTGTTCGAAACATGGAGCATAATGGCGGTACGGCAGCCTGTGGAAGATCGGCCACCGTGGATGGACGATGCAATGAACACTCGGCCGAGCAAAGGCTCTGGGCGTCAGCTTCGTCGAAGCTCCGACACATTGCCTGGAGCGCGGGCTTTCTCGGAGGGGTTCGAATGTTACAATCTTACAGAAATCTCTTGACAAACGATTAGGGAGGGTAGTAGTCAACGGAAGTTCGTAGAGCCGGCCTCCAGGGCTCGTTACTGTAAGCCGATGGCTTTCAGTACCGATCAGTTAAGTCAAATTCGTGTCTGGTGGGTCTCTCCCTTACAAAGGTAGGGGGAAGGTCAGGCGATTGCGGCCTGAATACCAGGGAAAGGGCGGGGATCTGATGAAAGTTCAAGATTTCTCTGCCACCCGCCTCGCGCGGGCGGCATCGACGCTGAGTTTTCTTGCCGGCCAGACCTCCGAAGTCGACCGGCTGCGCGCCTTCTGGCGCCGCGTGGAGCGCTTCGGTCCAGGCTCTCAGCTGCGCCTCTCCAGCACACGCGGAGGCCGTCGGCGCGTGGTGGTGGTGGTCTCCGGCTGGGCGTGCGAGCTGCGCATCTTGCCTGACGGTCGCCGGCAGATCTTCGGCTTCATGCTGCCAGGCGAGGCGATCGACGAGCGTTGCACCACAAGCATCGGATCCCGCGGTGTGATCGCCCTGTCTCGCCTCGAGGTGATCGACCCGGACGCGATCCTGGTCGGAGAGCCGGCCTTTCGGCAACAGTTCTCCGAGGCCGTGGCCGAAGCGGCCCTGGAACGCGAGGATCGGCTTTACGATCATATCCTGCGCATGGGCCGTCTCTCGGCGCGTGAGCGCGTGGTGCACCTGCTCCTCGATCTACGCGAACGGATGGACCGGGTGGGGCTCGTAACGGGGAATAGCTTCCGCGTCCCCCTGACCCACGAGGTGTTTGCCGACGCGCTTGGCTTGAGCGTGGTGCACATCAACCGTACGATGAAGCAACTGCGCCTGGAGGGATCGGTATTCTTCAAATCAGGCTCGGTGACCTTGCTGGACCCCGAGCGCCTGGCGATCATGTCCCAGTACCACTCGCCGGGGACCTTCACGGATGAACTTGCGCCCAAGCCTGCGCCAATGGGCGAGCCGCCGGCCGATCGGGCGGCGGCGTGCGCAGGCCGCCGCGCCATGGCCTGACAGCCAAGACTCCGAAAGAGAATGTGACGGTCGTCTGGCCGACAATCCTTGTCCTGCACACCCGCCTCAGGCGGCTTGCTGCGGGAAAGGCCGATGTCGCGGCGCAGCGATGATGCCGACCCGTCACGGGGAAGCGAGATGATGCTCGGTGAACTGAGGGCCTGGTCGGCCCTCGCCGAGGCTGATCCCGCGGGAGGACGGGTCCATCTCCGGCCGGCGCGGCCCCTGAACCGAGGTCAGAGCACCTCGACGCGGTCCCTGACGAACAGGCTCAGGAGGAGACGTATGAACATGAATATTCCGCCGGGCGTCCCGAAGCGGGGCCCTCGGTTACTCTCGCTGTGGTACCGAACAATGATTGGCTACCGATTGGGAGATAAGACATGCCCCAATTACGCACAGAATCCATTAGAAGCGGCGGAATCCACGGTCAACCGACCGCATTATTTGGCATTGCACGCCATCTTTCGACCGGAAAAGTCTGCGCCCGCTCCCCATGGTGGACGAGACACGATTCCGCGCGCCGCTCACCCAGGCGCACCACCCGACCTGCTCGCCATGAGTGAGGGCCATCTCAACTGAATGCCGTCCGGCCTGAGGCCACGGCGCAATCTCTCGCTTCGCGCGGCCAAGGTCAGGCTCCCCGCGCCCCCGATCGCACGATCCAGGCCCGGCGAGAGGGTCAGGCTCAGGCGAGCAGTCTCGGGGATCCGCGATAGAGCTCGTCATCCCCTATGACCAGCGCCAACAACCCCTTCGAAGGATCGGCCATTCCATGCGCCTGATTGGCGATCTCGAGCAGATCGGCGGCGTCGAGCACGCCGAAGCAGCCGCTCGCTCGCCCGGTCAGGCCGAGGATGAGGTCGACGTGGCTCGGCAGGACGATGTTCGCGCCGGGAGCCGCGCGCAGCAAGCAGACGGCCTCGCCAAGGCCGCTGACGCCGCGCAGGGAACAGACTGAAACGTTACGCGAAACGTTGCGCCAGCGGGTGCGCGGAATATTTCGGAGCAGGGGCGGCAGCCGCGCCTTCAGCGGCTTGCGCCCCTCGGCGTCAGGCCGCCACAGCGTCTCGGGAGGTGCGGGCGGCTCTCGGACTAGCAGAGCGCAGGGCTCGCATGCCGTCGCATGCGCAGCGACGGCCAGCGCCGTTCCCGGTGAAACATCGCCGATCCTGTACTCCGCGCGAAGGCGTGCGCTCGGGTGATGCGACAGACACATCGGCTACCCTTGTTCGAATGACGCCCACCGCTCCTGAAGGTCAGAGCGATAGGATAACGAGCCTGCCGTCGAGCCGACAGCACCTTCCAAGCTCAACCTTGCGGTATCTTCTGACGAGTCACGCGTCAAACATAATCACCTGCAATTTGTAAGGAATTGATGGGTGTTCTGATTGGCGTGATCCTTGGGACGACGCCGGCCCGCGCCTCCCAGTCGAGTGCGTGGCGAACAATCTCGTCCAGGTTGTCGTAACGCGGACGCCATCCGAGCTCACTGCGTAGCCGGCTGGAGTCGGCCACCACGGCGGCCGGATCCCCTGGGCGCCTAGCCTGGATGCGGATGGGCAGGCGTCGCCCCGTTGCTCGCTCCACGGCCTCGACCACCTGGCGCACCGAGAAGCCGCGGCCGTAGCCACAATTCAACGTCGTGGACGCCTCGCCAGACCTGAGGGCGTCGAGTGCGAGCCCATGAGCCTCCACGAGGTCGGCGACGTGGATGTAGTCCCGCACCCCGGTCCCATCCGGCGTCGGGAAGTCGCAGCCATAGATGTCCAGGTGCGCCGCCAAGCCGAGCGCGACCTGACAGGCGCGCTTGATGAGGTGCGTGGCGCGCGGTGTCGACTGACCGGTGCGGCCGCCGGGGTCCGCGCCCGCTACGTTGAAGTAGCGCAGCACCGTGAAGCGCATGTCGCTCGCCGGGGCTACGTCCTGCAGCATCCACTCCGTCATGAGCTTTGATCGGCCGTAGGGATTGATCGGCGCAGGGCTGTTGGACTCGTCGATGCAACGCCCCTCGCAGGCCCCATAGACAGCAGCGGTGGAGGAAAAGATGAAGTGTTTCACTCCGCCTGCGACACAGGCGTCCAAGAGTTCGAGCGATCCGGCCGTATTGTTCCGATAATAGGCGAGAGGGTCGTTCACCGAGTCCGGCACCACTGCGGAGCCGGCGAAGTGGACGACAGCATCCACATCGCGGTGTGCGAGAATCCACTGGACGAGGTTCCTGTTGTTGACATGACCGTGGAAGAAGTGCGCCTCGTGCGGGACGAGATCCCGAATCCCTGTTGACAAATTATCAAGAACACAAACCTGCTCGCCACGATCTAGAAGACCGTAAACCATGTGACTGCCAATATAACCGGCCCCGCCGGTCACGAGAACGGACATCTCTGACCTTCCTTTGTGCGATCCGACGCCGCCCGAACGTATAGGGCGACAGCCTTAGTCGAAGATTAGGAAGACTGGTCGGCCTCAACTCTCTCAAACGACAGGTCGGGCGCCCGGTGCGCGGCTGCTGCGGAGGCTGCGCCGGCGCCCGCCGGGCTGGGCGCCGAAGACCATGGGCGAGGGCGATAGAGCGAGGCCGCCGAAGCGTCGCGGCGCTCCAGGACCACGGAAAGCAGGCAGCTCGAGAGCGCCAGGATTACGAGGAAACCGTCATAATAGGCCATCGAGAGGGCGGAGCCGCCCACCAGTATCGCCACGAGGGCCGTCTGCAGGGCCCGCGCCAGTTTCCTCGCCCAATCGAGCTCCGGTTGGGATCTCGCGAACCAGAGGACCGCCATCGTGTTCAGCGCCGCGGAGCCCAGGACCGCCAGGTAGAGCGCGAGCCCCACGAACCCGGTATCCCCCAGAACCTCGAAATAGATGCTGTGGGCAGCCTTGCCGTAGTCGAGGCTGCCCGGCGATTTGAAGAGCTTTACGATCTTGTCGCGTTCGACGGCGGCGAAGCCTCCGCCGACCAAGGGCCGGGCAATGGCGATGTTGACGCTGGTCCGCCACGCTGCGACGCGCCCTTGAAAGGATGCGTCCTCGTTGTAGCTGCTGATCGTCGACATGCGCTCGAGCCAGCTCGCGGGCGCGAGCGCAGGGAGACCGGCGGCGAGGAGCGCTCCGACCGCCAGCAGGACCATGCCCGTGCGCGAGCGCAGAGCGTGGAAGCCGGCCATCGCGATCAGCGCCACGAGAGCGCCTCGGGAGTAGGTTCCAAGGGTAGCGACGATGGCCAGAACGATCGTCGCCAGCGCCCCCATCCGCGCCAGCGTCTGTCGGCTGACCGCCCTCAGATATCCGACGAGGGGCAGAAGGACGACAAAGACAAGTCCAAGGTTGTTGTTGTCGGCGATCATGGAGTCGGCTGGCCCGAGCACTTTGTGCTGGCCTGCGGTGAAGGCGACGAAAGCCGCGCCTTTGATGGCGTAGAAGCCGATCGACGCCACCACCATCCAAAGAACCGCCTGGATCCGGGCTGGGGAGCGCGCAAGCGTCGCCACCGCAAGCACGAGGACCATGGTCTTCATAGTCCTGTCCCAGAGTGGAAGCGCAAACGACCTGTCGAGAGCCAGATAGGTGCAGACGCAAGACCAAAGCGCAAATAGCACCAGAAAGACTGCGAAGCCGTCCACCGGCAGGGCCTTCCGCTCCCGGGAGAGCACCCACACAAGAATGGTCAGTATTGCGACACAGAGGTTGAGCCCGAAGTTCGCGAGCAGACCGTAGACCTCCCGCTGCGGGTTCATGAGGCTGATCCAGACCCAGGCGAGAACGCCGATGAAGGCGTTGCGCAGAAGCAGCGGGAGCAGGACAAGCAAGCCTGCGAACAGAACGAGGTCGCGCACCCGGACGCCTCCTGCACTCTCGTCGGCTGACGAGAATGCTGTGCGTCCCCCCTCCCATCTGCCGCAAATGATAGGCGGCCGTTGCGTCCGGGAGGGCGATGGATCGGGGCCGCGCGAAAGGGCTGAAGGGCCTCATGCGGCCGCGGCGCCGTCTCCCGCCCGGACGCTGGCGGAGCAAGCCTGTCTGCGACCCTGTCATTTGCGTAGGCGTCGACCGCCCTCCGAGCTAAGCCCTCGCCAGGGAGTTCCCCAAAGGAGGCGGGAATGTCGGGCTTGCTGTTCCTGCTCAACGTCGCGGCCACGGTGCTGATCGCCCTTTGGCTATGGGGCATCGAGCGCTCCGGTGAGGGATGGCGGGTGCGGATCTTCGATATGCATGGCCAGGCCGCGGCGGAGACGCCGCCCCCGGACGCGCGACCGCCCACCAGCTTCAGGAGGGCTCCGGCGACTCCGACGTCGACTCGGCCGAGGTGGCGTCGCAGCGTCTAAAGCGCCTTCCGGCGAAGTGGGAACTGGTTCGCCGCGAGAAAGCGCGCCAGATCAAAAAGCTAGTGTGCTGGATTTGAGTTCGCCGGTGCGTGGGGTCGGGCTGGGTGCGGACTTCAAATCCAAAAAGCACGCTAGGATTCAAGGGTTTCTGGTGTGGCTGGAGATTCAGAAATTCGCTCAGGGGCTTCCACAAACAGCGCCGAATTTCTGAATCGCCACACTAGACGCCGGTCCGATTCAATCGGAGAGGGACCCGCTCGAGCCGCCTTCGCTTGCCGGGCCAGGGCCGCGATCCTTCGTGCGGCGCCGGTCCAGGTGAAGGGGGTTTCCTCGAGGCGCTTGCGCGCGGCGGCGCCGAGCCGCCGGCGAAGTTCGGCATCTGCGGCGAGCCTGTTCAGCGCCTCCGCCAGGCGGGTGGCGTCACCGGGGGGAAACAGCAGGGCGTCCGCGCCGTCGGCGAGCACCTCCCTGATGTTCGGCTGGTCGGGCGCGACGATGGGCAGGGAGAACGCCATGTACTCGAACAGCTTCAGCGGAGAGGCGTAGGGCGTCGCCGCGGTCTGCAGCGCCACGTCGAAGGCCGACACATAGGCGCTGACCTCCTCGTGGGGGACGCGGCCGACGAGATGCAGGCGCCCGGCGACGCCAACCGCCTCAGCGCGGCGGGCGAGCGTCTTGCAGCCCGGGCCGTCGCCCACCACCACGAGGTGGGCCGTCCGCGGCAGCTGCGGGAGGGCTTCCACGGCCATCGCCACGTCGTGCCAGGGCCGCACGAATCCTACAAAGCCAAGCACCAGGTCCTGAGGATCGAGACCGAGGCGCGTGCGCACCTGGAGCGCGGCGGCGGGGGAGGGACGGCGTGTGGGGTCCGCCCCGTTTGGCGCGACCTCGGTGGGTTTGGCGCCGCGCGTCCGTCGCACCTCCTCGGCCAGTGCCCTCGTCACCGGGAGGGCGACATCGGCCCCGCGCCAGAGCGCTGCCTCGCACAGGCGTCCGAGCTCTTTCAGGTTTAGGCGCCCGGTGGCGCCGCGCTCCTTCACGAGCGGGGCGTTGATCTCCAGCAGCATCGGGAGATTCGCTCGGCGCGCCGCCAGGAGTCCTGCCAACAGGAAAAGGTTGTAGCGCTCGTAGATGACATCGGGCTCGAATGCGCGGACCGCCAGCCGCAGCCGCAGATAGGCCGGAAGATTGTATACGAGCTCGACGAGCTCATAGAGCGCCCCGGGCAGGGCGGCGCGGGCGAGCTCTGCCAGGTGCTCGAATCCGCTTCCCTGTCCCGCCTTGCGGGCCGCGCCGTCCCCGTCGGGGCCCACGACCCACACCTCGTGGCCCTCGGCGCGAAGGGCTTGAACCACCTCGTTGATGTGGACCCGCATGCCGTCGGAGGCCGCCACCCGGTGATGGTAGAGGATGCGCAATGGACAATCTCGCGGGGTCATGAGCGGAGTCCGGGGTTGGGTCTGGCGGTCAGGCGACCGCCTGGGCGAACTCGGCCTCCAACGCAGCGACCTCAGGGCCCTGGCTGAGCCACCCAGGGCGGATGACCCGGGCGGTGGCCTCGGCTTCGGCCTCGCCGACTTTCGGCAGGGCGATTGGAATCATGCCGCGCGTTCCGGAACGGACGCCGGGGCCGAGCGACGTTCCGATCGCCACCAAGCCACCAGTTCCGCGAGGCCGCGATCGAGCGGCACGGTAGGCGCATATCCGATGAGCTCGCGCGCGAGCCTCAGGTCGGCCAGCCGCTTGGGGACTGGATTGACGACCCTTGGGGGCTCGTGGATCGGGACGAGTTCATCGCGGCCCATCGCCTCGGCCAGTCGCTGGGCCAGCTCCGCAAGGCTCGTCTCGGTTCCGCTGCCCACATTAAGCGCTACGTCGGTGGCCGGCGAGACGGCTGCGAGCAGGTTCGCACGCGCAATGTCATCGACGTGCACCATGTCCATGGTCTCCGAGCCGTCTCCGAAGACCACCGGAGCAAGCCCCGCCTCCGCCCGCTCCATCCAGCGGATCAGCACCTCGGTGTAGCGGCCGTGGATGTCCATCCGCGGGCCGTAAGCGTTGAAGTAGCGCAGGGCCACGTAATTGAGGCCGTACATCTCCTTGAACGCGCGCAGCAGTCCCTCCCCGAAGGCCTTGGCGGCGCCATACAGGGTGCGGTTGGCGTACGGCGGGTGCGTCTCGTCCGTGGGGAAGGAGGACGCCATCCCGTAGACCGAAGCGGACGAGGCCATGACCACCTTGCGTACGCCGGCCGCGACACAGAGTTCGAGGAGATCGTAGGTCGCGTCGACCATCACCTGCATGGCGCGCCGGGGTTCGGCGGCGCACTGCGTGATGCGTAGCGCCGCCAGATGGAAGACCAGGTCGGCGCCCTCCAACTGCGTCCGCACGAGCTCGCTGTTGCAGATATCTCCGCGGATCAGGCGAACGCGTCCGGTTGCAAGAGCGGAGGAGAGGTTCTCGGGGCGACCCCGGACCATGTCGTCGATCACCACGATCTCTTCGGCGCCGTGCGCGATCAGGCCATCGACGGTGCGGCTGCCGATGAACCCGGCGCCGCCGGTCACCAGAATCTTGGCGCCCGCGATGGCGGTTAGCGATGGAGTCACGTGGCGGCTCCCTCATTGGCCGCGGTCTGGACCCGCTTGGAGATGACCCGCGCAGGCGCCCCGGCGGCCTTGGCGTAGGCCGGCACGTCGCGCGTCACGACAGCGCCGGCGCCCACGATCGCTCCTTTCCCGACGGTGACCCCGGGCAGGATCACGGCGTTCACGCCGATGTCGGCCTCGGCCTCTATGGTGGTCGGGGAGATCAGGAGGTCGGTGGCGACGATCGGGACGCTGATCGGCAGCCCCGTATGCATCGAGCCGAGGAGACGCGCCCCTGGCCCCCAGCCCACGTGGTCGCCCAGGACGGTGTCTCGGACGTCGAGGAAGGACTGGGCGCCTATCCAGACCTTGTTCCCGATGATGCAGCGTCCGTCGTGGCGCCCCTGGATCACGGCCTGTTCGCCGATTGTGACCCCGTCGCCGATCTCGAAAGTCTCGACGTGCCGCAGCCCGACGCCTGGTGCGACCCGCAGGCCCTCACCGCACCGACGCGCCAGAGCGCGGACGCAGGTCCGTCGCATCAGACCGTCGATGTAGTCCTCGCCGTAGTTGAAGCGCCGGAACAGCGACATGACCTCGGCCGGCGTGCAGCGCCGCGCGAGGTCCCTCGCGAACTCCGCCTCGAAGGCCGGATCCGGCTCGACGGCCAGGCGACCGTGGGCGGCCTTCACGAGGCGCGGGCGCCGCATCACGCCGCCTCCCCGGCAATAATCAGCGGCCCTTGGATCGCCTCCACGAGGCGCTCGCACACCGCGTCGACCTCATCGTCCCCGATCCCCGGGAATATCGGCAGCGACAGGGTCTCGTCGCAGAAGGCCTCCGCGATCGGGAAGTCGCCCCGCCGGTAGCCTAGGTCCGCGAACGCCGGCTGCAGATGGACGGGGATGGGGTAGTGCACGTTGGTGGCGATCTCTGGCGCCAGCCGCCCGCGCACCGCATCCCGGTCGGCCACCCGCACGCCGTAGACGTGGTATACGTGGCGCTCGTCCTCGGCGGGCGCCGGGTGAGCCACCCCAAGGCCGGCGAGGAGCCGGTCGTAACGGGCTGCAGCCGCCCGGCGAGCATGGTTCCAGCGCTCAAGGTGCGGCAATTTCACCGACAGGAACGCCGCCTGCAGCTCATCCATCCGATAGTTGAACCCCTTCTCGGCGTGCAGGTATTTGCGCGACTGTCCCCAGTCCCGCAGACGCCGAAGACGTTCGGCGAAGTCGCTGCGCTTGGTGACCACCGCGCCCCCTTCGCCACACGCGCCGAGGTTCTTGCCGGGATAGAAGCTGAAGCAGCCGAGGTCGCCGTGCGTCCCGGCCCGCAGGCCGTCTGCGCGTGCGCCCAGCGCCTGAGCCGCGTCCTCGATCACCACCAGGTTATGAGCCTCTGCGATGTCCATGATGGCGTTCATGTCCGCCATCCGGCCGTGCAGGTGCACCGGAAGGATCGCGCGGGTCCGTGGCGTGATCGCTGCCTCGATGCGGGCGGGATCAAGGGTCCAGGCGACAGGATCGATATCAACAAGGCGCGGGACCGCGCCCACGTACTGGACCGCCGCGATGGTGGCCACGAATGTGGCCGGACTGGTGATCACCTCGTCTCCCGGCGCGACCCCCGCCGCCAGCAGAGCTAGGTGGAGCGCCGAGGTGCCTGTGTTCACCGCCACGGCGTACGGGCTCCCGCAGAACTTCGCGAGCGAAGCTTCGAAGGCTTCCGTTTCCGGACCGAGGGTGAACTGCGCTCGGGCGATGACGCGCTGGGCGGCCCGCATCAGCTGCGGCTCCAGCTCCGCCTGCTGCGACTTCAGGTCGAGGAAGGGGATCATGAAGCTCTCCGGACCGGGGCGAGCGCGATCGGGTGGCCGCGGAGCGCAATGGATCGGCTCGCCGCCTCCAGCATCTCGACGACCTGAAGGCCGAGACGGCCGTCGGTGATCGGCGTAGCCCCGGTGGCGATGCAATCTGAGAAATGCTGGATTTCCGCCAGGAGCGGCTCGGCCGTACTGATCCGGGGCGCCCACATGTCGCCGATCCGGTAGCTGACGAGGAGGTCGTAGAGCTCCTCGGGCCCGCCCGCGATGTTCACGCCTCGGTCGTAGACCTTGATCTTCTCGCTTGGCTCGAGATCGTCCCAGACGATCATTTGTCGGCTGCCGCCGACCAGCACCCTGCGCACCTTCACGGGCGCGAGCCAGTTGACGTTGAGGTGCGCCACCGCCCCGTTCGCAAGGTAGAGCGTCACTTGCCCCATGCTCTCGGGCGCGCCGGCGATATGGCGCGTCGCGTTGGCCGAAATCATGGTGGAAGGGCTGTCCAGCACGTGCTGGACGATGGAGAGGTCGTGGACCGCCAGGTCCCAGAGGACGTTTACGTCCGACTGGAACAGTCCAAGGTTCACGCGCGTGGAGTCGTAATAGAAGACCTCGCCCAACTTGTCTCCGGCGATGAGCTCCCGCATCTTCTGCACCGCGCCCGAGTAGATGAAGGTGTGGTCCACGAGCAGGGTCAGCCCGCGGCGATCTGCGGCCTCGATGAGCCGGCGCGCCTGAGCCGAGGTCTCGGTCATCGGCTTCTCGACCAGCACGTGTCGACCCGACTCCAGTGCCGCCAGGCTGATTTCGAAATGGGTCCGCACGGGCGTAGCGACGGCGACGGCGTTCACGTCGGAGCGGACGAGGGCTTCGCGCCAGTCCGACAGCAGGGGAGTCGAGCCGAAGCGGCTCCGCGCCCGCTCGAGGGCCGCGGCCGAGGGATCGACGATGGCCGCCAGGCGACAACCAGACGTTTCGGCGATGCAGCGAGCGAGGTTGGGACCCCAATAACCGTACCCGATGACGGCGATGCCGATCATCTTCACACTCCTGGCATTTGTTCAGCTGGTTTCCACGTGGGCGAGCTGGCTGCGCGCGTCGCCGCGAAACCGCGCGGGAACGCCGGCGACGATCGCGCGGGGCGCGACGTTCGAGGTCACCACGGCGCCGGCGCCCACGAGGGCGCCCGGCCCGATGGTGAGCCCCGCCAGGATCGTGGCGTTGGATCCGATGGAGGCGCCGCGCATGACCCGGGTGGGTGTGAGCGTCCAGTCGCCGGGGCCCTGGACCTGCCCGCGTTCGTTCGCGGCGCGCGGGTAAAGATCGTTGGTGAACATCACCCCGTGGCCGATGAATACCTCGTCCTCGATCTCGACGCCTTCGCAGACGAAGCTGTGCGAGGAGATCTTGCAGCGCCGACCGATGACGGCGTTCGCCTGCACCTCCACGAAAGCCCCGATACGCGTGCCGTCGCCGATCTGGCAGCCGTAAAGATTGACCAGTTCAGGGTGAAGGATGGTCACGTCGCGTCCGAGCCGGACGTTCGAGGCGACTGGCATCGTGATTCCCCGTGCAACCTTGGGCGCTCGGCCGCCCGTTCGACCAAAGGTCCGCCGCCTGGCCAGCGCCAACCATGTCGTTTGATGCACTTGGTGTTCGCCCGCCGGGCGGCCGCTCGGGCCAAGCGGGCCTTTGGCGGCGTCGAATGATAGGGCGGGTGCGAGGCGGTCCTGCTTCTGTGGCGTTTCGTGGAACTACACGCGGAGCGAGGCGGATCTCGAAGTGTTCGCAGCAGATGATGCGGCGCACAGGTCGCCGTCGCTCTCGCGGCGACCTGTGCGCGAGTCCGAAGGCGCTCCAGGCGCCATCGAAGGGTCGGCCGCGCCCCGGGTTTCCGTGATCGTGCCGGCGTACGGACTGGCGCAGGCGCCCCGCGGCGGACCTCGCAATCAATCAGGCGCTGGGGGTGTCATCTTGTTCCACCGGCGACGTCGATCAGAACGGCGTATGCAACGTGATCGACGTCCAGCGGGTGATCAACGTCGCTCTTGGGCTGGGTTGCAGAATCGGTCTTCCCATCGGGGGTCACGATGGAAATCGCGCCACTCTGCTTCTGAGGTCAACCCCTGCTTTGCCGCACGACAGGAGAAGCCATTTTGTCCAGACTTTTGGCATCCAGAAGTATTCGCGCAAGCCCTTCAGGTAAAACTGCCGGGCTTTTGCGAACTCATTCCGGCCGTAGTACCGGTCGGCGATCCCGCTGTACACACGGGCACGGACCCAGGATCTCTCCTTCGGATTCGGAGTATGTTCGTTAAGGGACTTTTCAAACTGCTCCGGCGCCAGCAGCGAGTATGAGTCGGCAGCCTTATATTGTTTTCCCGTCAGGGCATGTGCGTATTCGTTGGCGATAGCCCGCAAACACTCTTTCGTGAGTTCGGCTGAGCCGCTCTCTTCCACCATCTTCTTCAGGATCCAGGGAATCCGGATGTCGTCGGAATAGCAGGCGTCCAGGTTCCCCTGCATGAGTTTATTCGTCATGCTGGAATCGTGACGCCGGTAGCACACCAGCGACTCCGCCAGGTACGCCACATCAAAACGGAGCGCAAATGCGCACCATAGGTACCAATCGCCTCCCCAGGGCAAATCCAACGGGAACAAGCCCACTTTGTCGTAGCATTCCCTGCGGACTATCCCGGAAGCAGCAACAATCGTGTTGGCATGGACCAGCTTAGCTAGCAATCGTCGCCCAGGCATGATCCAGTCTCGATCGCCGTGGACCGAGTAACCCAAGACCTCCGTCTCCTGCCCCTCGTACAGACCGACGGCGGAACAAAACGCATACCCTACTTTTGGGTTCTTGTCCAGAATTTGCACATATCGTTCCAGCGCGTAAGGCCTGCGCAAACAGTCATCGGCGGAAATTAACCAGATGTACTTCCCGCGTGCCAAACTAATACCCTTATTATAGTTGCGCAAATGCTTCAAGTTGACTTCATTTCGAATGTACTGAACTCTCGTATCCCGGAACGATGCTGCGACTTCCGATGTATTATCGGGAGAACAGTCGTCCAAGATCAGAATTTCGAAATCCGTGTACGTTTGGTTCAGAATTGATTCGATGCATTCTTTCAACAAATGCGCGAGTCGATAGCAGGGAACAACAAAACTGACTTTCGGATTCATAGCTATGCCGGCATCTTCTCGCACGATTTGTGGGCCACGCCGCGTTGGCGGACGCTCATATCCAGGCTTGGATTCGGGCTCAATAATGTTTTCGTCACTGTCCGACCCGCCTTTCAGACGGGACCCGAGGATTTCGTTCGATTGTAAAGGCATGTAACTCTGGTCTTCTCCTGGGCCGGATCAGTTGGCCCTCAGTCGTTGAAACTGTTGGATGACGGGATGGAACAGTCTGCGCGGACTCGGATCGTACGCCAAGCTTTCCTTCACGCACAGAAAAGCTTTTCGAAAGTTTCTTGTCATGTAAAAATGATTCCTGGCCAAGCCCCACATGGTCTCGGCGTAGACTTTGGCGCCCTCCAGATTCCCCGCGTCGGCCAGGCGCTTGTGATGCTTGCGGAGAAGTTGCTCGGTATAGGAAAGCATTGTTGCCTGATTACCGGTAGTGATGCTACCTTCCCTCCAGCTATATAGGTACAGGGGCTTGGGTACGTAGGTGAAAGATCTGCCACTTTCAATCATCCGGATATTGAGATCCCAGTCCTCCCGGTTCTTCATGGACTCGTCGTATAGCCCGACCGCAAGGATGTCCTCACGCCGGAAAAACATTCCCCGGCGGATGAAGTCGTCCTTGAGAATGCCGTAGAACAGATCTCCGTCCGGCATCTCCGTCCGGTGAATTTCCCGTGAGTTCCCGTTGATTTTGAGAATGTCGGTCACACACCAGCTCTCACCTGAAGCATCGAGCGTGTCCGACATCATGGACAAGGCGTCTGGGGTGAGCATGTCATCGGCGTCCAGGAAGGCCACATACTTAGCCGTGGAAGCTCGCGCACCAGTGTTCCTGGCGCCGGGTAGACCGCGGTTTTCCTGGTAGATATATCGGACACGGTTTTCCTGCGAATACCGCCCTAGAACCTCGCGTGTGGAATCTGTGGAGCCGTCGTCCACCACGATGATGTCGAAATCCTGCATGATTTGTGTGAGGATCGAATCGATCGCGGAACAGATGTACGCCGTGCAGTTAAACGACGGAATTACTACACTGATGATCGGCATTCGTTATTCCCTACTTGCAATAGTAAGAATGCTACGCTCCGCACACCTGCAAGAACTGCTCGGCCTTGCCGCACCAGTCGGCGGCTGCGGCCCGGGCGAGCCCGCCCTGCCGGAGCCGGGCCCGCAGAGCTCCATCTTCGCGTAGCCGAAGCATGGCGGCCGTGACCGCTTCGACCGAATGCCCATCGACGATGAGCCCGTTGACGCCGTGCTCGACGGCCTCGACGCTGCCGCCGTCGCGGCCAGCGATGACCGGAACCCCGCAGGCGTTGGCTTCCAGGAAGACCAGCCCGAACCCCTCGGTGTCGCCATTGGCCAGGGCGCGGTTGGGCATTACGAAGACGTCGCCGAGTGCGTAGTGCGCCGGCAGCTCCGCATCGGCGACCTCGCCGGCGAATGTGATCCGCTCGGCCAGGCCAACTTCACTGACGAGCGCCTTCAGCTCTGGCTCGAAAGGTCCCTTCCCAACGATCAGCAGCCGCGAATCGGGGTGTTTGGCGACCACCTGCTCGAAGGCGCGGATCGTATGGTCCACCCCCTTCTTTTGGATGAGCCGGCAGACGCAGACGAAGACGAAACAGCCCTTGAGCCCATAGCGCCGCATAAGGTCAGTGCGTCGCGGCTGCGGCCGAAAACGTTGCTGGTCGACGCCATTCAGGATCAGCGTCAACTTGCCCGCAGCCTGCGGATCGACGAGGCCTTTCGCGACCTCGACGGAGAAGCGGCTCACCGCCACGACCTCGTTCGCCTGCCGGAGCGCGCGCTGCGCGCGCCGATGACCCGCGTCCCAAACGTGCTCGGTGGTCATCTCCTCGCCGTGCACATAGGCGACGGTGCGGACCCCTGGCGCCCACCGCAGGAGATAGAGGAGCCAACCGCCGGCCAGCAATTCACCGACGCAGACCGTCCGGACCCCGTCACCGACGACGAAGCGCAACACGGTTGCAAAGGTCACGATCCGCTGCGCCACGTCGGCTGCGAGCCACGCCAGACGTCGCCAGCCGTGCAGCGCAGCCCCGTAGCGCAGCTGGCTGCGCAGCAGGCGGCGGCGCAGGATTCGATAGGGGGCCGCGCGATCGTAATCGCGCCATCCGGGAAGTTCGCGCCCGTCGACATAGCTGTGGCTGGCCGTCAGCACGATGATCCGGCCCTTCCCCCGCCGCGCGAGGTTTTCATAAACCACCGACGCGCCGCCGAGGATCGGCGGGAAGTTGCTGGCCACAAGCAGGACGCACGCGGGTCGCGGCGGCGCCTGCAAGGGTCCGGCGCGTGGCGGGACGATCTGCTCGGTAGTGGGACTTAGGCGGGCCATGGCTGCTCAGCCAACCCACGCCAGCGCAGCCGGCCATATCATTTGCTGGTCGCCATGACCGTTGCGGTGGCGCGTCCGCATCCGCCAGCTCGGCTCTGCCGCGGCATTCCAGCTGAACGCGCATCAAAAGACGTAGTCGCCCAACTCGCCCCCGGCACAGGAATACATCGAGCTTGTCGATGCTGAGCCGATGGGGAGGCTCGTATTCAATGCCCATTTTTGAGGACGCAAGTCTGCGCTGCGCGTCTTGCTGCATGGGCAGCGAGACACAGGCCGCCGCAGCTCTTCGCCGCGCGGCGGGCCGAGGGCGGACAGGACCAGACCGGAGCAAAGGGCAGGCAGCATGATCCCGATCACCAAGCCGCTGCTCGACGACAGCGAGGCCGACGCGGCGGCCGCCGTGGTGCGCTCCGGCTGGCTGAGCCAGGGCGCGCAGGTCGCCGCCTTCGAGGCCGAGTTCGGCGCGCGGGTGGGCGCGCCCTATGCCTGCGCCGTCTCCAATTGCACGACGGCGCTGCACGTGGCGCTGATGGTGGCAGGCGTCGGCCCAGGCGACGAGGTCGTGACGGTCAGCCACAGCTTCATCGCGACGGCCAACGTGGTGCGTCAGTGCGGGGCCGCGCCGATCTTCGTCGATATCGACCCGCTCACCTATAACCTCGATCCCGACCGGCTCGAGGCTGCGATCACGCCCAGGACCCGGGCGGTGCTCTGCGTCCACCAGCTCGGGATGCCTTGCGACCTCGCCAGGATCCTGCCGATCGCAGGCGCCCAGGGGCTGGCGGTCATCGAAGACGCCGCGTGCGCGATCGGGTCGGAGATCCGGCTGGACGGCCAGTGGTCGCCGATCGGGACGCCGCATGCCGACGTGGCCTGCTTCTCGTTTCATCCGCGCAAGGTGATCACCACCGGCGAGGGCGGCATGCTGACGACCCGCCACGCGGAATGGGACCACCAGTTCCGCCTGCTACGCCAGCACGGCATGAGCGTTTCGGACGCGGTGCGGCACCGCTCCGATCAGGTCGTGTTCGAAGACTACCTGATCAGCGGGTTCAACTACCGCATGACCGATATCCAGGCCGCTATCGGCCGGCGACAGTTGCAGCGCCTGACCGGGATCATCGCCCGCCGGCGCGAGCTGGCCGGGCGATACCGCGAGCTGCTCGCCGACATCCCGACCGTGCGCCCCCCGTTTGAGCCGGACTGGGCGCGCTCGAACTGGCAGAGCTATGGGGTCGGGCTGCCGGACGGTGCGGACCAGGGCCGGGTGATGCAGTCAATGTTGAAGATGGGCGTCGCCACCCGGCGCGGCGTGATGTGCGCCCATCTCGAGCCCGCCTACGCGGCCGCGACTGCGCCGCCGCTGCCCGCCTCTGAGGCCGCCCACAGCCGCACCATCCTGCTGCCGCTCTATCCGCAGATGACCCACGCCGAACAGGTGACTGTGGTTGGGGCGCTACGCATGGCGCTCAACGCCGAGCCCGCGCTTGGCGACGCCTTCTGCGCGGTAGCCTAGGATGACTGCATCATCGACCCCTCTGCCGGCGCGCCGCGTGACCGAGGTCCGGCCCGGCGGGCGCTGGGGCGACCTGGACCTCGCCGAGCTCTGGCGCTTCCGGGAGCTGCTCTACTGCCTGGTGCAGCGGGAGCTGAAGATCCGCTACAAGCAGGCGGCGATCGGCGTTGGCTGGGCCGTCCTCCAGCCGGTGCTGGCGGTGCTGATCTTCGCCGTCATCTTCGGCCACTTCGCCAAGATGCCGACGGGCGGAACGCCCTACGTCATCTTCGCCTTCACCGCGGTCCTGCCCTGGACCTACTTCTCCGAAGCTTTCCGCCGAAGCGCCGGCGGGCTGGTCAGCGACGCCGACCTGGTTCGCAAGATCTATTTCCCGCGGCTGATCGTGCCGCTGGCCCAGGTGACCGCGCCGCTCGCGGACTTCGCAGCCGGCTTCGTCGTGCTGCTGGTGCTGTTCGCCGCCTTCCACGTCGCCCCCACCCCGGCCATCGTGCTCCTGCCGCTCTTCCTGCTGGTGGCGCTGGCGCTGGCGCTGGCCATCGCGCTCTGGCTGGGCCCGATCAGCGTTCGCTTCCGCGACACGATCCACGCCTTGCCCTTCCTGCTCCAGATCTGGATGTACGCCTCG
The DNA here is from genome assembly GCA_028290905.1 of Caulobacteraceae bacterium. GTDB lineage: Bacteria > Pseudomonadota > Alphaproteobacteria > Caulobacterales > Caulobacteraceae > Acaudatibacter. The sequence continues at coordinate 31,787 of JAQGIW010000245.1, forward strand.
CCCGTGGCGTATCCGGCGTCGATCGTGCCGGAGCGCTGGCGCCTGCTCTACAGCCTCAACCCCATGGTCGGCGTCATCGAGGGCTTCCGTTGGGCCCTGCTCGGCTCCAGCCAGCCCGACTTCAGGGCCATGGCGGTCAGCGGGGCCTTCATCATCGTCGCGCTCGCCGGCGGGGTCGTCTACTTCCGGAAGATGGAGCGCTCCTTTGCCGACGTCATCTGACGCCCTGGGCGATGTCGCCATCGCCGCCACGGGTCTTGGCAAGCAGTACCGGCTCGGCGGCGGCCCGCGGCACAACACCCTCCGGGACGCGGTGACCGCCTCATTCAGCTCCCTCGGCAAGCCGCGCTCCACGCGTCAGGTCGCCGAACAGTTCTGGGCTCTGCGCGACGTCTCGTTCCAGATCCGGCAGGGAGAGAACGTCGGGATCCTGGGGTTGAACGGCGCCGGCAAAAGCACTCTGCTCAAGGTGCTCTCGCGGGTGACCACACCCACCACCGGAAGGGCGTGCATGACCGGCCGCCTGGGCTCCCTCCTCGAGGTGGGCACAGGGTTCCACTTCGAGCTGACGGGACGCGAGAACGTCTACCTCTACGGCGCCATCCTGGGCATGACGAGGGCCGAGATCGCCCGCAACTTTGAAGCCATTGTGGAGTTCGCGGGGGTCAGCGAATTCATCGACACCCCGGTCAAACGCTATTCCAGCGGCATGTACGTGCGCCTCGCCTTCTCGGTCGCGGCGCACCTCGAGCCCGACATCCTGCTGCTCGACGAGGTGCTGTCGGTGGGTGACCTTGCGTTCCAGCGCAAATGCATCGACTTCGCGAAGGGCCTGCAGAAGCGAAATGCGACGATCCTGTTCGTCTCGCACAACATGTTCAACATCAAGACCATGTGCGAGCGGGTGATCTACCTGCGCAACGGTCGGGTCGAATTCGATGGACCGACCGCACGAGGCATCGAGCTCTACGAGGCCGATTCCCAATTGAGCGAGGTCACCTGGGCGAACGGCGCGGGGTTGTCCGAAGCCGGTCGGCCCGTCACCATCACGAACGTCGCCCTGATGGACGAGGCAGGTGCGCCGCGCGGGGTGTTCGATCGGGGCGAAAGGCTGCGGTTACGGATCGGCTACAAGATCCATTGCCCCATTGAATCGCCGAATTTCATTGTCGCGATAATACGCTCCGACGGCGTTCCCTGCTGCAACTTCAACACCGCCCTCGACGGAATGGCGGTCGAGGCGACAAGCGAGGCCGGCGTTCTGCAGCTCACCACGCCTCCGCTCAAGCTTGTGTCGGAGCTCTACAGGATCGAGATCCTGGTCCGGGAGAACGGCTTCGACAGGCTGCTGTGCGCCCAGGGGGGCGGCTCGTTCCATATCCGCGACGCATTGCTCGACACGCACTTCGGGGTGTTCCACGAGCCCGGCCACTGGACGCAGGAGACAGCTGAAGCCGGGGTCCCCAAACCACCTGACCTCGGGGCGCTGGCTGAAGAGCGCCGGGTCCGTGCCTGATGCCGGTGCTTGTCGCCCCGGGGCTGCGAGAACGCGGGTCTTCCGAATGGCCGTCAAAGAGGTCGCTTGTCGAGCGCTCCGCCTGCCGGCCAGGTCGAGGTCGGAATAGCCCTGCCGCAGCCGCGGCGCTCGCGAAATCGGAGGTGAAGCCATGAACATCTTCACCGCCCCCCCGCGGCAAGCTGCTCGAGGAGGCGACGGTGAGCGCGGATCATGGAGTCCGCACCGTAGACCTCCGTCGCGCGCGCCCGGTTGGCTGCGCCGACGGTGCGCCGAAGCTGAGGATCCTCCACCAATCGGGCGATGGCCGCCGTAAGTGCGAGGGTCGAATGGCCGACCACGAACGGGCGGTTCTCAGGCGAAAGCATGCTCCGCACATCGCCCACGTCGAACGACGCCACCGGCAGAGCCGCGTCCATGGCCTCGAGCACCACCAGCGGCATCTGCTCCGTGTCGCTCGACACGGCCAGCAGATCGCACTGCATCACGATATCTCGCGCGTCCCGACGCGCCCCGAGCAGGCGGACGCTGTCGCCAAGTTCAAGTGCGCGCGCCGCCGCGACCACCCGTGCGCGTTCCGGGCCATCGCCGATGATCAGCAGCGTCGCGCGGTCGCGCAGGGGAGCGAAGGCGTGCAATAGCCCGACAGGGTTCTTCTCTGGTCGGAGCGCGCCGCTCCAGGCGACTCTCACGCGGTGCGCAGGCAGGTCGAGGCCAAGAGTCTCCAGCGGTGTGGACGGACGTTGTCGGGAGGGTACGCCGTTCGGCACGTGGTGCAGCCTCCTAGGGCTGACGCCCCAACTCTCGAGGGCGAGGTTGCGCAGGGTCTCGGACGGCGCCAGCACGTGGCACCGTCGCAGCGCCAATCGCCGTCCCCATACTCGTCTCCGGAGCTGCCTTGTGGCTTCCTCCGGGCCGAAGCCGTCTTCAAGATGGAGGTGCGGGCGGCCGACGAAGGTGTTGGCGAAAGCAAACTCCATGGCGCCCCAATTATAGGTGAGCAGCACGTCCGGCCGGAGCTCGGCGAGCATGCGTCCGTAGGCGAGGAGCCGGCCCGGAAGACGCCCACATGAACGCGCGCTGAGATATGTGACCGCTGCGTCTTGAGGTACGATCTCGCTCGCCTCGTAGTCGCCGCGGAGAGCCAGGATACTGTGCGAGACGTCCGAGCCGAACCCAGCGGCGAGGCTGGCGAAACGCACCTGGGCGCCGCCGATATTGAAATTCGGGAAGACGTGAAGCAGCCGCAGCCGCCGCCCCGAGGGCGGCGCGCCTGTTCGCTGTAGCGCAGCTGCGGACCGTTCGCCGTGCGGCTCCCTCGAAAGGCCGGCGATGCCCTGGGCCATCTCTCTTCACCGCCCGCCATGGGCGAACAGTACGACCCGAACCGTCTGCAGCAGGATGAGCAGATCCAGTACGAGGTCGCTTCGCTTCAGATAGTAGAGGTCGTAGGCAAGCTTGCGGCGCGCGTCCTCCACCGTGGCCCCGTAAGGATAGTTCACCTGCGCCCACCCGGTGATTCCCGGCGGCACTCTGTGCCTCAGGTCGTAGTAGGGAATCTGCTTCCTGAGCTGCTCAACGAAGAACGGTCGTTCGGGGCGCGGCCCGATGAAGCTCATCTCTCCGGCCAGGACATTGATCACCTGGGGTATCTCGTCGATCCGCACCTTGCGGATGAATCGCCCTACCCGTGTGACCCGGTCGTCACGGCTGCCGGCCCAACGCGGCGCTCCGTCGCTCTCGGCGTCGACGCGCATGCTGCGGAACTTCCAGGCCTTGAAGATCGCGCCGTTCAGTCCCACGCGCTCCTGGCGGTAGAAGACCGGTCCGGGGCCGTCCAGGTTAATGGCCAGGGCCACGAGCAGGCAAAGCGGCGCGGCGATGAGCAGGAAGGTCAGACTGATGACCACGTCGATGACACGCTTCGCTCGCCGACGGGCTGGGCGGAGGATGAGCCCTTCGGAGAGCGCCAGCCAGGCGCCGGCGCCGCGGGCGACCTCCACCACGCCAGCCTCCCGCTCCCAGAAGTCAAGGGCGCCGATTACCCGAATGCCCCGCAGCTTGCATTCCAGCAGCTCGTCCACCGGCAGTGCGCCACGGTCCTCGCAGGCGACCACGATTTCGTCGCTCTTCAGGTTTTCGGCCAGCTCGGAAAGGCTCAGCGCGCGGGCGGACGGGTCCGTCAGGAGGACATTGCCCATCCGGGTGGGCTGGAGGTCCGGGCCCCAGCTTTCAAGGGTCGTGAGATGCTCGAAACGGTCGCGCCCGGGGCCACGAAGGAAATCTCTCACCTTCTCCGAGTCGGCTGCGTCGCCGAGGATGAGAACCCGTCGCTTATGCGAGGGTCGGCCGAGCCACCAGCCAAGTGTGAGGCGCAGGCCAACCTGGACCGACATGACAAGGGCCGCGGTCGCCCCGAGCAGCAGCGGGGAAGGTCCGAGCCGTCCCACCGCGGCGAAACCGCCTAGGGCCACGAACAGCAGCGCCGCGGCCGCAATGAACTCCCAGCTCACGAGGAACCGCTTCAGGTAGGTCCCCACGTCGCGCGCTGCATCGCCGTTATAGACGCCAAGGGAGATGGTGAGCAGGAGCAGCCCAAGCGCGATGGCTACCGCCTGGTAGGGTTCGAGAGCTACCCCGCGCGCGCCGAAAGCATGAGGGAAGCTGATCCAGGCCAGCGGAAGAAAGAACAGCAGCGCGTCTAGTCCAGCATAGGCTACGGCGTGCCGCTCTACATGATGACCGAAGAGTTTCAACGTGCATCCCCATTTCTGGGTATCTACTGAGGCCGTCCGGACGCAAAGGCTCGGTGTCCTGATCTTTCAAGTCATGGTGAAGTGCGGCGACCTGCCCCTATCCAATGATCGCCGCGCGTGTGTTTTTTTGCTCGGCTTGAGGTCCAAGTGCCGCGCGCGCCTCGCGAGGGAGGGCTGCTGGCCACCTCGGCGGCAGGGCGGGTAGGGCGATTATCTTTCGATCACGCCTGTCGAGCCAGCTCCATGCGACTGTTGCGACCCGAAGCGGAGGCGGTCGATGACGCGCGTGCTGGTATTCTCTACCCTGTTCCCCAATGCGGCCCAGCCAAACCACGGCGTCTTTGTCGAAAACCGGCTGCGCGAAACCGTTGCGCTCGGGGGGCTATCCGCCACTGTGCTTGCGCCCGTACCCCTCTTCCCCATTACCCATCGCGCCTTCGGACGCTACGCCGCCATCGCCCGGGCGCCGCGATGGGAGGTCCGCCACGGGATCGAGGTGCTGCACCCGCGTTATCCGGTGCTGCCCAAGGTGGGCTCGTGGCTGGCGCCCACGGCGCTCTTCCGCACGGGGCTGAACGCCGTTCGCGATCTCGAGTCGCAGGGGCGGAGCTTCGATGTCATCGACGCCCACTACTTCTATCCGGACGGCGTCGCCGCGGCCCGGTTGGGCCGAGCCCTCCGGATCCCGGTGGTGGTCACCGCCCGAGGGAGCGATCTCACCCTAATTCCCTCGAGCGCCGGCCCCCGGCGGGTGATCCGTTGGGCCGCCCGGGAGGCCAGCGTCGGCGTCGCCGTTTGCGAGGACCTCAGGCGCCGCCTCGTGGAGCTCGGCGCGCCGGCCGAGCGCACCCTGGTGCTGCGCAATGGTGTGGACCTCGAGGTCTTCCGTCCGGGCGACCGTCAGGCCGCGCGGGCGACCCTGGGGTGCGATGCCTTCACCCTCGTGTCCGTCGGCAGCCTGATCGAGCGGAAGGGGCATGACCTCGTCATCGAAGCCCTTTGCAAACAGGCCGGCTGGCGGCTGCTGATCGCCGGATCCGGACCCCTCAGAGGCGAACTCGAAGCCTTGGCGCGCCGCCTGAAAGTGGCCGATCGCGTCCGCTTCCTCGGCGAAGTTCCGCATGGGAGTCTCCCGGCGCTCTACACCGCGGCGGACGTCATGGTCCTGGCCTCCTCGCGCGAGGGCTGGGCGAACGTGCTTCTGGAGGCCATGGCTTGCGGCGCGCCGGTGGCGGCGACAGACGTGAATGGGACGCGCGAGGTCGTCGCCGCCCCGGTTGCCGGGCGGTTGATCGCGGAGCGGTCCGCCGCGGCGGTCGCCGAGGCAGTGCGCTCCATCGAGGCCTTCCCACCGGGCAGGAGCGAGACCAGACGCTACGCCGAACAGTTCGGCTGGGCTGAGATCGCCCAGGCCAACCGGGCCCTGCTCACCGCCGCAGGCGCCGCCGGCTACGATGGGCGTCACGATCCGAAGATCGTCACCGCCGCCCAGGTCCTGAGCCGGGCGAGGGGCGAAGCTATTGACGACCATCGGATCCGGCCGGGCGTTGCGGCTGATCGGCTACGCGTGCCACTCCAGCGGTGATCGCCGGTCGATGGGCGGTCGCCTGTCGAGAATGCGGCAGGGGAGGCCGCACTTGCTGGCGCTGAGGCCGAAGACCTGCACCGCCTCCGCCTGGACCGGGATGAAGTGGGCGCCCTTGCCCGAGGCCGCAGGGCCGGCGCCGCTCTGGTTGACAAACCCCGCCATCCCCCAAGAGCGATGACGCCGCAGCGCCGCCGGAGCCACCAGCGTCAGGTTCCGGACCTTTACTGCGGAGGGGTTGTGAAAGTCCTGACTCTCCCCGGAATAGTGGATGATCCAGCTGGCGTCGGAGTCCGGCGACTTCTCGCAGACCAGGCCGTCGATCGTCAGCACGCCCGCATTCGGGACATCTAGACATGCGCTTTCGGTTCCGGCCGCGCCCAGCAATCGGCTGTTGCGGATGGTTGTGGCTGCGGCCCGGGTCTTCAGGAGGTGGCCGATGGTGCAGTCGGTTGAGAGCACATCATCGACAACGAGTTCGTCCACCTCACCAACATAGACGTTGTGACAGCGTCCGGCGCCGTTGCCGTTGTGATGGAAATGGCAGCGCCGTAGCAGGATCTTCTGGCCGGCGCCGCCGCCGAGGATCCCGTCGTCGCAGCCGCTCAGCTCGCAGTTCTCGATGACAATCCTGTTGCTGAGCGGCCGGTTGAAGAAGCTCTGGCCGAGGCGGATCGCCGCGTAGTTGCCGTAGCCGTCCTGGCGGCGGAAGCCCTGGAACCTCAGCCGGCGGAAGGTGGCGTCGAAGTCGCCGGTCGCGAACAGGCCCGTCTGATAGTAGAGAACGCCGTCCCCGCACCCGTCGGTGCACAGCAACGGCGGCGGCTTGCCCGGCTCGCCCTCAATGATCACCGGCCCCAGCAGATTGCCTTCATAGGGTGGCCATCCCACGAGTGACTTCCATCGCCGCGAATGGGAGCCGCTATCGTTCATGTAGTAACCGGGCGGTCCGGGGCTAATGATCACCCGGAAGCCCATCCGCGAGATCTGATCCGCGCCGCGGTAGCTGTTGTTCCAGCGAGCTTCCGAATTCATGAAGCAGCCCGCGAGGGTAAGCGAGGCGAACCGCTTTCCCGGTCCCACCTCCAGGACCTCGTAGGTGTTGTCTCTGGGACGCGGCTGCGCCTTGCCGGAGCCGCTCGGATCCTTGCGCTCCGACGGCTTGGCGAGGGCGGCGACGCCCGCCGGAAGGACGGCTGTTGATAAAATGGCAGCCACCACCGAGCGCCGGGAGCACGACGCCCGAACCCGGTCGGCTTTCCGGTCATGGGCCTTCCGTCCGCTCCCCACCTGAACGCTCCCTCTGCCGGCTTTTGCGGCGAGTTCAGACAGGCGACTGCCGCTCGGAAATACCAAAAGAGGTGATTGCTGCCGCCTACCTCGGCGGGCGGGTGGAAATGGACGTTCCTGCCTCCAGCCCCACCTCGTCTCCCGACCAACCCTCCGCCGCTTCGGGGCCGAGGCCCATCGGGCCTGGGCCGACGCCGCCGCGGCCTGACATCGGGTGGAGGAGGGAGCTTTCGGGGCCAGCTCGGGTTAAGTTGTCAATTCCCCATTTCTTCCTCGCGGGCGGGTGTGTCCCGTTCGGAAAAGCGATTAGGGTAGCCGTAGAGGACTTTCTGTCGGATCTGGGCTAAGCGCATAACTCCTTGCGGCCGTGGGGGAATTGGTAGAGGCAACGGACCTGAAGACCCTCGCTGTGAAGGTCAAGGCGACCCTATTCCAGCACTCAAGCAGCCAGCTTGATCGGGAGCCGCGGCTTATGCCAACGTTGGCTGCGTGTCCCCGCACCCAACCTTACGAAAGCCCCGCCTTCTGGCGGGGCGTTTTCGTTGAGGGTTACGCCGGATGAAATCCTTCTTTGATTCTATGCGTAGAGTTTGAATCGGATGTTTCCAGGAAGCCATATCCAGCTCTAGTCGCAGCGGATTACATTGCCGAAGGAGGCTGCGTTGCTGGACCGCATCGGGCGCGTGCTCGATCCTTACATTCTCCTGATGTTTGCCACCGTGGCCCTCGCGGCGCTGTTTCCGGCCGAGGGTCAGGGGGCGGTCGTCGCGGGCGTCGCCGCGGACGCCGGGATTGTCTTCCTGTTCTTCCTCTACGGAGCCCGCCTGTCGCCGCGCGCCGCCTGGGATGGTCTGCGGCAATGGCGGCTGCATCTGGCGGTGCTGCTCAGCACCTTTGCCCTGTTTCCGGCGTTGGGCCTTGGCCTCAAGGCGGCGGCGTCGGCAAGCCTGCCGCCCGCGCTCATCACCGGGGTGCTCTTCCTTTGTGTCCTGCCTTCCACCGTACAGTCGTCGATCGCGTTCACATCGATCGCGCGGGGCAACGTCCCGGCCGCGCTGTGCGCCGCCACCGTGTCGAACATGCTGGGGATCGTCCTCACCCCTGTGCTGGCCGCCTGGCTCCTGCACACTCATGGGGTCCAGCTGTCCTTCGGGGTGTTCCGCGACATCGTCCTGCAGCTCCTGGCGCCCTTCCTGGCGGGGCAGCTACTGCGGCCCTGGATCGGCGCGGGGGTGCTGGAACACAAGCGGGTGCTCGGCTTCGCGGACCGGGGATCGATCCTCCTCATCATCTATGTGGCCTTCTCCAAGGGGATGGCCGAGCACATCTGGCGCCAGATCGGTCCGCGGGACCTGGCCGTCCTCTGTCTGTGGCTGGCGGCGCTCCTCGGCGTCGCCCTTTCCCTCACCTGGCTGATCGGACGCCGCATCCTGCGGTTCAGCGTCGAGGACGAAATCGTCCTTCAGTTCTGCGGGTCCAAGAAGTCGCTGGCGAGCGGCCTGCCGATGGCCAGCGTCCTTTTCGCGGGACCGCAGCTGGGCCTGATCGTGCTGCCGCTGATGCTCTTCCATCAGCTTCAGCTGATCGTCTGCGCGGTGTTGGCGCGGCGATACGCGGCCCGCCCCGAGGCCGCGGTCATGGGAACAGCTCCGGCGCCGGCGGTCTGAGCCGTCCGCCTTCAGGCGGCCGGGCCGTTGTCCAGGGGCAGGCCCGCCTCTCGCCAGGCCTTCATGCCTCCGTCGAGGGCGGCGGCGCGGCGGAAGCCGAGGGTGCGGAGGGTCTGGGCCGCCAGGGTCGAGATATAGCCGAACTCGCAACAGGTCAGGATCCGCGCCGTCGGGTCCGGCAGCTCGCTGTTCACCCGTAACTCGAGCTGGCCGCGGGGCAGGTGGCGGGCGCCCGGCACATGGCCGGCGAGATAGGCGTCCCTCTCGCGCACATCGAGCAGGATCAGCCCCAGGTCGCCCGACGCCACCCGGTCGGCCAGCTCGGTCATGGCCATGAACGGCGTCGCCGCCGTCGCCTCGGCGAGCAGCTGCGCCACCGTCTTGCCCCCGCTCATGTTCGTGCGCAGGGCCTCGGTCAGGTGGGTGGGCGCGCTCAGGTTGAGATGGTTCATCATCTCGATGAATGCCGCCCGGTCGCGGTTCTGCAGGCGCGGGTTGGCAGCGATCTCATGGCCGATGGTCGAGCCGCTGCGTCCCTTGTAGTCGTGGGCCGGATAGACGGCGAGAGCCGGATCCAGCCGCAGCAGGTGGTTGAACAGGCTGTCGTAGAGCGCGTCCGGATCGCCGGTGGGCAGGTCCGTGCGCCCCGTCCCCTCGATCAGCAGCGTGTCGCCCGTGAACACCCGGTCGGCGGTCACCAGGCACAGCGAGTCGCGCGTGTGGCCCGGCGTATGCATGGCCTTTAGCTTCAGGCCGCCTACCAGCAGCATGTCGCCGTGGTCCAGGCGCATGTCGACGTAAGGCGCGGGGCTCAGGCGATGGGCGGCCACCGGCGCGCCGGTCGCGGAGGCGATCTCGCGCGCGGCCGAGAAATGATCGGCGTGGGTGTGGGTGTCGATCACATAGCGGATGCGCAGCCCTTCCCGCGCCGTCAGGCCCAGGTAGCGGTCGATCTGGCCCAGCTCCGGGTCGATCAGCACGGCCGCCCGGGTGTCCGGGCAGCCGATCAGGTACGACTGGCAACCTCCGGTGGCGACCTGTTCGAAAATCATCGCCGCCGGCTCCCTCTTTTTCCCGCCTCGTCAGCTCGGCTGCTTGGTGGTGCGCAGATAGGGCTTGTGGGTCTGGAAGCCCGGAAACAAGGTCGCCGCCTCGTCGTTGCTCACCGCCGTCGTGATGATCACGTCCTCGCCCCGTTTCCAGTCGGCCGGCGTCGCCACCTTGTGCTTGGCGGTCAGCTGCATGGAATCGATCACTCGCAGGATCTCGTCGAAGTTGCGTCCGGTGGTCATCGGATAGACCAGGATCAGCTTCACCTTCAGGTCCGGCCCGATGATGAAGACGTTGCGTACGGTGGCGTTGTCCGCCGCCGTGCGGCCCTCGGAAGTCCCGGTCTCGTCGGCCGGCAGCATCCCATAGAGCTTGGAGACCTTCAGGTCGGTGTCGGCGATCATCGGGAAGTTGGGCGCCATCCCCTGGGTCTCGGCGATGTCCTTCGACCAGCCGGCGTGGTTGTCGACGGGGTCGATCGACAGGCCGATCACCTTGACGCCGCGCTTGTCGAATTCCGGCTTCAGCTTGGCCACCGCGCCGAGCTCGGTGGTGCAGACGGGGGTGTAGTCCTTGGGGTGCGAGAACAGCACCACCCAGTGGCCCTTGGCCCAATCGTCGAAATGGATCGGACCCTCGGTGGTGTCGGCGGTGAAGTCCGGGGCGATCTGGTTCAGCTGCAGCGTCATGGGTCCGTCTCCTCTCGCGCGCACGGCGCCGACGGACAGCCTTAGCCCCCCGGAGCGCGGGCCTCCAGCCCGCTCTTGCTCACCCGAGGTTGCGGGCTGAAAGCCCGCGCTCCGCGCTCTCACTGCACGGCGGCCAGGACATCCCGGGCGAAGACGCGGCCGTCGAATTGCGTTCCGCCCATAGAGTCGAAGCCGCGCCGAACGATGATCATGTGGCGCGCCGGGACGATCACCACCCACTGCCCGCGATTGCCGAGCATGGCGTAGGTGCCCTCCGGCAGGCCCTGGCGCGCGCCCGCGACCCAGAAGAGAGCGCCATAGCCGAGCCGATCGGCGGCGACGGGCTCCGGTTGGACACCGGCGGGGGTCGCCACGAACCGCGCCCAGCCCTCCGGCAGCAGCCGCTCCCCGTTCCACACCCCGTCGTCTTGATACAGCAGGGCGAGCCGCGCCAGGTCGCGCGCCGTGCTCCACACCTGGCTAGACAGTACATAGTTGCCCTGCCAGTCGGTCTCCAGGGTCGTGTGGGCCATGCCGATCCGCCACAGCAGCTCCTGGTAAGGGAAGGCGAGGTAGCGCCGGTCGTCGCCGATCTCGGCCCGCAGCGCCCGCGCCGCCAGCAGCACGTCGTCGTTGGCGTAGCGGAAGCGGGTCCCCGGCGCCGCCTCCAGCGGCATCGCGGTGGCGACCTGGGTCACCGTCCCGCCGCCGACATAGATCTCGTCGGTGCGGTTGCCGGGGCCGCCGGTGAACAGGCCGCTGTTCATGTGCATCAGCTGGGCCAGGGTGATGGCGGCGCGTGGATCGCCGGAGCGGCTCCATTCGGGGATCTTCGCCGGCGCGTCGATGTTCAGCACGCCCAGGGCCACAGCTCGGCCGAGCACGCTGGCGGTGAGGCTCTTGGCCGCCGACCAGGTCCGCTGGGGCCGGTGCAGGTCGTAGCCCTCTCGGTAGCGCTCGGCGACGATCCGACCGTCCATCAACACCAGGACAGCGGTGGTCCTGTCTCCCGCACCGTAGCCGCCTGCCGTAAACGCCTTGGCCACCACGCCGTCCAGCCGCCGGGCCTGGTCGGCTGGGAGGCTCGCCGCGGCGTCGCGGTCGCCGTCCGGCCACCGCCGCGCATCCGGGTCGCCGGCGGGCGGCCGGGCCTCCAGGCGCGGCAGCCGGGCGGTCGCTTCCGGTCCCGCCCCGATCGGCAGCTGCGCACAGCCGAGCCCGGGACGCCAGGCGGCGATCCGCGGCGGCAGGTGCTCGTCGAAGGCCACGCTGACGGTCTTCGCCGCCCGGTCGATTCGCGCGGGCAGGGTGCGCACCGCCTCCTGGTATTCGGGATAGGTCCCCTCCAGGTCGTCCGCCGCAACCGCCGCCTCGGTCTCGCCCGCGTCGAACACCCCGCTGCACAGGAACGCCGCCTTGTACCCCGCTGCGAGGGCGAGGCTGTGCGCTGACGGCGCGGCGAGGGCGGCAAGAGGCGCGGCCAGGGCTAGAAGGCCGCCCACGGCGAGCCAGCGGTAAGGAGCGGCCATCTAGGAAGTCCCCTGGAGAGGTGTGCGAATCGTCGACTAGTCTTTTCACCACGAAGGCGCGAAGGGCGCGAAGCGCCAGGACGATCGCTTTCGCTCTCCTTCGTGTCCTTCGCGTCTTCGTGGTTCAATCTCTTTTCGCTTTCGGCGGCGCAAGCGCCCGCAGTTCTTGACGCGGCAACCGAGGATGGCGAAGTCGCGGGCTTGGCCATCATCCACATCGACGATCCCCTCGACCCCCGCGTCGCCCCCTTCCGCGACGTGCGTGAGCGCGACCTCGCCGGGCGCACGGGTGGCTTCATCGCCGAGGGCGAAGTGGTGCTGAACGTCCTGGCCCGCAGCCGGCGCCACCACGCCCGCAGCCTGCTGATCGCGGAGAAGCGGCTCGAAAAGCTCGCGCCCCTGATCGCCGCCTTCGGCGAGGACGTCGCCGTCTACGCCGCCGGCCAGGCGGTGATGGACGCCGTCGCGGGCTTCCATATCCATCGCGGCATCCTGGCCCACGGCGAGCGGTCCGCCCCGGTGCCGGCCAGCGAGCTGCTGGCGTCGGGCGGGCCGGAAGCCCTGGTGGTGGTTCTGTTCGGGATCGCCAACCACGACAACATCGGCGGCGTCTTCCGCAACGCCGCCGCCTTCGGCGCCGCCGGCGTCCTGCTCGACTCCACCTGCTGCGATCCGCTGTACCGCAAGGCGATCCGGGTCTCGGTGGGCGCGGCGCTCAGCCTGCCGTTCGCCTGGCTGGGTGCAGGGGAGGACGCCATCGTCCTGTTGCGCAGCCAGGGCTACGCGCCGCTGGCCCTGAGCCCATCCGGCCGCACACCGCTGAAGTCCCTGGCCCGCCCGCGAAAGCCGGCCGTCCTGCTGGGCGCCGAGGGGCCGGGCCTGCCCGCCGACATCCTCGCCCGCGCCGAGACCATCGCCATCCCCATGGCCGGCGCCTTCGATTCCCTCAACGTCGCCACCACCAGCGGCATCGTCCTCCACCACCTGGCTCCCACCACTCCTGAAGAAGATTGACCACAGAGACACAGAGGCCACAGAGAGGTCCGTGCGGCTGACAGGCGCTGCCCGACGGCCAACGTGGTCGTTTCTGCCGCGCGCGAAGCGCGCCGTGTCAGCGGTCCAACCGCTGGCGCAGAACGAGCGCCTCTGTGCCCTCTGTGTCTCCGTGGTGAATCTTTCTATCTGCGTCCATCTACGTCGTCTGCGGATGAGAAACCGGGAGGGAACATGAGCCGCCGCTACATCGCCGCCATAGACCAGGGGACCACCTCCTCGCGCTGCATGGTCTTCGATACGGCCGGCGCCATCGTCTCCCAGGCCCAGATGGAGCACCGCCAGATCTACCTTCGCCCCGGCTGGGTCGAGCACGACGCCCTGGAGATCTGGAGGAATGTCGAGACCGTGGTCGGGGCGGCGCTCGGCCGGCTGGGGATTGGCCCGGCCGACTTGGCGGCGGTGGGGATCACCAACCAGCGCGAGACCACCGTCCTATGGGACAGGGCCAGCGGCCGGCCGATCGCCGGAGCCATCGTCTGGCAGGACACCCGCACCGCGGCCCTGGCGGAAGAGCTCGGGCGGGAGGGCGGCCAGGACCGCTTCCGCCCCCTCTGCGGCCTGCCCCTGGCCACCTATTTCTCCGGACCGAAGATCCGCTGGCTGCTCGACCATGTGGACGGCGCCCGCGCGGCGGCGGCCCGCGGCGAGGTGCTGTTCGGCACCGTCGAGACCTGGCTGATCTGGAATCTCACCGGCCGCCACGTCACCGACGTCACCAACGCCAGCCGCACCATGCTGATGAACCTGGAGACCCTGGACTGGGACGACACCCTGCTCGAAGCCATCGGTGTTCCCCGCGCCATGCTGCCGGAGATCCGCTCCTCGGCCGAGGTCTACGGCGAGGCGCGCGGCGTCCTGGCCGGCGTCCCGGTGGCCTCGGCCCTTGGCGACCAGCAGGCGGCCCTGTTCGGCCAGACCTGCTTTCGGCCCGGCGAAGGCAAGTGCACCTACGGCACCGGCAACTTCCTGCTGGTCAACACCGGCGAGCGGGCGGTCGCCTCGCGCCACGGCCTGCTGACCACCGTCGGCTACCGGGTGGGGGAGGGGCGGGCCGTCTACGCCCTGGAAGGCTCGATCGCCGTTACCGGGGCCCTGGTGCAGTGGCTGCGCGACAACCTGGGCTTCTTCTCCTCCGCAGCCGAGATCGAGGCCCTGGCCGGCAGCGTCGCCGACAACGGCGGCTGCTCGCTGGTGCCGGCCTTCTCCGGCCTCTTCGCCCCCCACTGGCGCCCCGACGCCCGCGGCGTGATCGCCGGCCTCACCGCCTATGTCACCCGCGGCCACATCGCCCGCGCGGCCTTGGAGGCGGTGGCCTGGCAGACCCGCGAGGTCGTCGACGCCATGGCCGCTGATTCCGGCCGGCCCCTCGACATCCTCAAGGTCGACGGCGGCATGACCGCCAACAGCCTGCTGATGCAGTTCCAGGCCGACGTCCTCGGCGTCCCCGTCGTCCGGCCGGGCATCCCCGAGACCACCTGCCTGGGCGCCGCCTACGCCGCCGGCCTCGCAGTCGGCTTCTGGCCCGACCTGGAGACCTTGCGCGCGCAATGGCGAAAGGACGCCGAATGGACCCCAAACATGGACACCGCCCGCCGCGACCAGGGCTACGCCCAATGGAAGAAGGCCGTTCAGCGCACCCTGGGCTGGGAGGAGGGAGCGGGCGCCTGACCTCCGGAGAGAGCCGTCTCCACGCGCCCTTTGTCATACAGCGATCGCGGCTCGGCGTTCAGCAGCGCCGCCCGCCAGGCGGGCGCGCGCCTCAGCCAGGCGGCCAGGCGTCTGTCGGCCCCGGGATCGGTGCGACGGACCGCGTCGGCGATATAGGCGAGCTCGAAGCTTGCGTGGGTGAGTCGCTGGCGCTCGGCGGTCAGGGCGCGACCGTCGAAGTGTTCGGCGAGGTCGCCGAGCTGGGCGCGGGCGGCTTGGATCATCGCCAGCGCCACAGGCCCGTCCCGGTGCGCCAGGGCGGCGCGGGCGGCGGCGGCGCGCAGGACGTCGGCGATCGCGGCTGCCGCCGTCACCCTCTCAAAGCCGCCGCCAGCCCCTCCGTCAGCGCAGGCGGCGGGATTGAGCGCCCGGACATAGGCGGCGAGGCCCTCCAGCACCCCCGGCGGCGGCTCGGCGCCCTCGAACTCCTCGACCACCAGTCCGTGGATGAAGGTCCCGAGGGCCGGGGAGGCGGGAGACTGGTCGACCTTCAGCCGGACCTTGGGGCCGCCGAGGTCGGGGATCGGCCGCGGATCGTCGACATGATCGCCCCGGTGGGTGCTGAACACGAAGGAGGTGACGTCTGCTGTGCCCGGGGCGCCGGACAGGCCAGGGAAAGCGAAGTCGGGGTTGGTGCGGCCATTGCGGTGACAGCTCTCGCAGGCGATCCCGGCCCGGGCCGCCTGGCCGCCCAGCAGCAGGGGATCGCGGAACGCCGCCCGGCCGACCTCCACCCGGTACGCCGCCTCGGGGTCGGCCGGAACGGCGAGGCATTCGACTGGCCGGCGGGTCAGGATGCGCACCACCTCGGCGCCCGGCGCCGTCCAGCGCAGGACCCTCAGGGGAACAGTGACGGTATCGGCCCGGGCGGCCGCCAGGGTCCAGGCGACGGCGCCGGCGACCAGGAGGCGGGGAGCGATCAGGACGCCGGATCGCCGCCGTGGTCGATCCACCGCCGCAGGTCCTCCGCGTCGGCGCAGCCGAAGGCGCACTGCCGCTCCAGCTTGGCCAGCATCGTCCGGGCCCCGGCCACGTCGCCCTCGATCACCTTCAGTTCGCCGTAGTACTCCGTGGCGCCGCGATGCCACGGAGCGATGGCCAGGGCGGCGCGATAGTATTGCTCGGCCTTGTCGAGGCGGCCGAGCTTGCGCCAGACGTAGCCCCGGTAGGTGAGGATGTCGGGGTGGGGTCCGAACGCCGCCGAGGCGCGATCGAGGGCGACCAGGGCGTCGCCGTAGCGGTGCTCGTTGATCAGGCTGACGGCCTCGACATAGGCGCCGTCGCCCGCCGCCGCCGACAGCAGCGAACCGCTCGGCGCGATCGAGGCGGCCGGCCCTGTCGCGGCGGAGTTCGGCGGTTTGAGGGCGGCCTCGACCTGCGAGATCGCGGACTTCAGGTCGGCGGCCTCGGGGCAGG
Source organism: Caulobacteraceae bacterium (assembly GCA_028290905.1). Classification (GTDB taxonomy): domain Bacteria; phylum Pseudomonadota; class Alphaproteobacteria; order Caulobacterales; family Caulobacteraceae; genus Acaudatibacter. The sequence goes on from JAQGIW010000245.1 coordinate 48,048, forward strand.
TGTCGTTGCACTGGGCGGCGCGGCTCTTGAGCATGTCCAGTTGGGCGGACGCCTTGTCGCCCTGCTTCATCTGGGCCAGGGCCAGGGCGTAGTCGCGGCGGGTGTCGACGGCCTTGGGATCGATCTTCAGCGCTCGTTCGAGGGCCTTGGCGGCGCCCTTGGCGTCGTTGTTACCGCCGCGCGCCAGGCCCAGCATGCGCCAGCCATTGACTTCGCCGGGCGCGGCCTGGGTGACATGGTCGAACGAGCGGGCCGCGTCCTTGAACTTGCCGGCCTGGTAGGCGGCCATCCCGTCCCGGTATTCCTGGGCAGGATCGTACTGCGGGGTGGACATGCTGGGCGACATCGGGGCGCTCATCCCCCCGCCCATGCCGCCGCCGCCGCCGCTGGCGACAGCGGCGCCGAGTGGCGTCGACGCGGCGATGAGGCCCCAGACAACAGCGTTCGGCAGACGAAAGGTATGTGAAAGACGTAAGACGGCCATGGCGATCCTCCCCGGGGGCGGTCCGGCCCCGATCATATTCCCTCACGCTGAATATGTCTGCTCGGCGCCGCCTGGTTCAAACCCCCGGAGCGCCGGGTTCTCCTTTCTACGGCTTCTGCAGGACGTGGACGTAGCAGACGGCCCCCACACCGACCATGTGGGCGAGGCCGGACCGGGCGCCGGGGTGCTGGCGCGGCCCCGCCTCGCCGCGCAGTTGCCGGGTGATCTCGCCGATCTGGCCGACCCCGGTCGGGCCGATGGGATGGCCCATGGAGATCAGGCCCCCCGAAGGGCTCACGGCGCACCGCCCGCCGATGTCGAACGCGCCCTCCTTGAGCATCGGCACGGCCTGGCCGTCGGGGCAGAGGCCCATGGCCTCCACATACTCCACCTCCTCGACGGTGAAGGCGTCGTGCAGCTCCACCACGTCCAGTTCGCCCGGTGCGAGTTGTGCCTGCGCGAGGGCGATCTGGGTGGTCTCTTGCGTGAGCATGGCGTCGTAACGGGTGGCGTCATCGTAGAGATGCTGGCTGCGGCCCGCCGAGGACGCCACGCGGACGGCGCGGTCCAGGCCGACGCCCCGCCGGCGCAGGCCCTCCTCCGAGGCTATGATCACCGCCGCCGCGCCCTCGCCGACCGGGGTGCATTGCAGCGAGGTGAAGCCCCCGGCGATCTTCTTGCCCCCCAGGATCTCGTCGAGCGTGCGTTCCTTCTGGTGCTGGGCGAACGGGTTCTTCGATCCGTTGCGGTGGTTCTTCACCGCCACCAGGGCGATGTCCTCGACGGATGCCCCCGTCCGGGCGGCGTAGGCGTCGGCCAGCAGGGCGAAGTGCGTGAAGGGCGCGATGGCGTCGTCCGCCAGGGAGCCGATCCGCGCCAGGGATTCGGCCCGGCCGACGGGCATCGGCTTGTCGACCCCGACCACCAGGGCGATGTCGGCGAGCCCTGCCGCGACCTCCATGCAGGCGTGCCGGAACGCCGCCGAACCGGACGCCGAAGCGTTCTCCACGTGCACGATCGGAAGTCCGTGGTCCCCCAGGTGGCGCAGCATGGCCCGGCCCGGCGCCATGGGCAGCAGCGCCTTGGCGACATAGGCCGAGTCCACCGCCGGCCAAGCCACGCCGGCGTCGTCCAGGGCGGCGCGGACGGCGGCGAGGCCCAGGGTGACGTAGGGTGTATCGGAGAGGAACTGATAGCGGTGGAAGCCGATGCCAGCGACATAGACCGGCCGCAGGTCCTTCAAGGTCGTCGCCATTTCGATCAGGCCTCCGCCATGAACCGCAGATCCAGTCGCGCGGAGCCCTGGGGGTCCGTCACCGGCGCCAGCACCGCGACCATCGCCGCGCCGGGGTGCAGGCGGGTCTCGCCTCCCTCGATCAGCGTACGGATGATCGGTCCATCCTCGAGCCTGATCGACCCCACCGTGAACGGCGCCTCGCGGCCCTTGCCGGCATGCAGGTGCACGCGCGCGGAGGCCAGCAATCGCCCGGCGCCCGTGAGCGCCCGCGGCTGCAGGTCGGTCCCGCCGCACCGCTCGCAGCCGTAGCTCTGCAGGGGAAAGAACACGTGGCCACAGGCGCAGGCGCCGCCGAGCAGGGCTGGCGGCTCCGGCCGGGCGGCGCTGCCGGCGCGCCGATAGAGCGTCGGTTTCAGCAGGTCCGGATCGCTCATTCTCGTCGCCTCGCCCTTTTTGCCGCGTCGATCCCGACATTGGCTGTTGACGGCGAACCCAACATGTAATTTGTTTGTGAGCAAGCAAATTATTGAGGCCCGGGGTGAGAACGCTGACCGAGAGGACCGAACGACGTTCCCAGGCCGAAAGGCGGGACGAAGCCGAACAGCGTTTGCTGGCGGCGGCCGTGCGGCTGGTGGCCGAGCGGGGACTGGAGCGCACCACCTTGAGCGAGGTGGGCGAGGCCGCCGGCTACAGCCGTGGCCTGCCGGCCCACTATTTCGGCGGCAAGAGCGGGCTGATCGTCACACTGGCGGCGCATCTTATCGGCCGCTTCGGCCGGGCTCTGGAGCGCGCCGAACGTCACGGTCCAGGGCTGAAACGTTTGCTCGGCGCCGCGGCCTTCTATTTCGATAGCGCCGCCAAGGATCAGACGCGGACCCGGGCCCTGTTCGTGCTGCTGGGCGAGGGATTGAACAACGCCCTCGTCACCGACCGGCTCGCCGAGCTCAACGCCCGCAGCGCGAAGACCTTCGAGACCAATCTGCGGGCCGCCATCGCCGACGGCGAGGTGAGGGCGGATATCGACGCCGAGTCACAGGCGATCCTGATCCTGGCCGCCCTGCGTGGCGCGGTCGGCCAATGGCTGCTCGCGCCCAAGACGATCGACCTCTCTGCCCTGCGCGATGAGTTCGTCGCCTCCCTAAGCCGGAGCCTGGCGCCATGAGCGCGCCGCACCCAGGCAGCCTGGAATACTGGGCGGACCAGCAGCCGGACGCGCCCGCCTTGATCGAGGGCGAGCGGGTGGTGACGTGGCGCGCCTGGAACGAGGAGGCTGATCGCCTGGCTCACGGCCTGCGACGTCTGGGGCTGCAAGCCGGCGACATCCTGGTCACGCGCCTGCAGATCCGGCCGGAGTGGCCCATCGTCAGCGCCGCGGCCGGCAAGCTGGGCTGCCGGATCCTCGGGCTCAACTGGCGACTGACCCCATCCGAGACGCGCTACGTCCTCGCCAACAGCGGGGCCCAGGCGATTATCTGCGACGACGCCGACCCGGCCGCCCTGGCCCCGGCGTTCGAGGGCCTGGATCTGAAGTTCGCCGTCTCCATTGACACCGCAGCCAACGGCTTTGAGCCCTATGCGGACCTGGTGAGGGCGCCGCCGGCGCCGCTCTACGCCGCCGGCAACCCCCCGCTCATCCTGTACACCTCGGGCACCACTGGCCTGCCCAAGGGCGTGGTCATGGGCGCGCGGCCCGATCGCCACGATCCCGAGGTCGCCCGGCAGATCCGCGAATACCAGCAGAGTGTCGCCGGCAGCCGCCCGCAGGTGAGCGGCGACGTCCAGCTGATCACCCTGCCGATGCATCATGGCGCGGGCCCGGGTGCGGTGTGGGGATCGCTGGCACGCGGCAACACGATGGTGCTGCTGCGGCGCTTCGATCCGGAGGACGCCCTGCGCCTGATCGAGAAGCACAGGGTCACCGCCTGGACCGGCGTTCCCACCATGTACAAGCGCCTTGCCGGCCTGCCGCCGGAGATCCTCGCCCGCTACGACGTCTCCTCGATCCGTATCCTGGGCGTGGGGGCGGCGCCGGTGCCCTATTCGCTCAAGCAGTGGATCATCGGCCATTTCGGCCCGCGCCTTTCCGAGGGCTACGGGGCTACCGAAGTCGGCATGATCACCGCCCTCTTGCCGGAGATGCAGACCCTCAAGCCCGGGTCCAGCGGCCTGCCCCACACCCATGTGACGATCTCCATCCGCGATGAAGACGGCGCGGAACTGGGGCGGAACGAGGAAGGGGAGATCTGGGTCAGGACGCCGATGGTGATCCGCGGCTACCTGAACGCCAAGCCCCTGGAGCGCGACACCCTGGACGAGGCGGGGTTCTTCCGCACCGGCGACGTGGGCCGCCTGGACGAGGACGGCTATCTGTTCATCACCGACCGCGCCAAGGACATGATCGTCTCGGGCGGCGTGAATATCTATCCGGCCGAGATCGAGGCGGCGATCATCCGCCACCCGGCGGTGCAGGACGTCGCCGTCATCGGCATTCCCGATGACGACTTCGGCGAACAGGTGAAGGCGTTCTGCGAGCTCAAGCCCGGCCGCGCCGCCGCCCCGGAAGAGATCCTCGCCCACTGTGCCGACACCCTGGCCGGGTACAAACGGCCGAAGACCCTCGAGATCGTGGCGGAACTGCCACGCAACACCATGGGCAAGCTGCTCAAGCGCGAGCTGCGTGACCCCTACTGGAAAGGACGGGAGAGAAACGTATGACCGACATCCTCGATCTGGCCGGGCGCGTGGCCCTGGTGACCGGCTCGGGCCAGGGGGTGGGGCGCCAGATCGCCCTGCACCTGGCCGCGCACAACGCCGGCGGCGTGGTGTGCAACGACTATGTGCTCGAACGAGCCGAGGCGGTGGCGGAGGAGATCCGCGCCGCCGGAGGGAAAGCGCTCGCCCTGCAGGGCGATGTCTCCGACCACGAAGGCGTCAAGGCCATGGTCGCCCGGGCGACAGCAGAGTTTGGGCCGATCGGGGTGCTGGTCAACAACGCCGGCAACGCCGGCGCCAATCCTTCGCCGGAACTGCGCAAGCCGTTCTGGGAAACTGGGCCCGAAGTCTGGAACAGCTTCATTGGCGTCAATCTCTATGGCGTCATGAACTGCACCGCCGCCGTCATCCCCGGGATGATCGCCCGCGAGGCGCCCGGCCGGATCGTGACGATCATCTCGGACGCCGGCCGGTGGGGCGACGCCAGCATGGAGCCTTACGCCGCGGCCAAGGCCGGCGCGGCGGGCTTCATGCGCTCGGTCGCCAGGACGCTCGGTCGACATCAGATCACCGCCAACTCCGTCGCCATCGCTCTGACGGCGACGCCGGCGGTGGAGCGCACCCTTAAGGGCGACCCCGAGCGACTGAAGCGCCAGATGGAAAAGTACATCATACGCCGCCCGGGCCGGCCGGACGACGTGGCCAACATGGTGCTGTTCCTGGCCTCGGACGCCAGCCCCTGGATCACCGGGCAGGTCTATCCGGTCAACGGCGGCTTCACGCTCGCTCTTTAGAGGTTTCACCAAGGAAGCTTTCCATGAGCGAAGAACCGCGGATCCTCACCGAGCGCTTCGGCCATGTGCTGGTGATCACCATGAACCGGCCGCAGGCCCGCAACGCCTTCGACGCTGCGAGCGCGCAGGCCATGGAGGCCGCCGTCGACACCTTCGACGCCGAGGACGACCTCTTCGTCGGCGTGATCACAGGGGCCGGCGGCAACTTCTCCGCCGGGGCCGACCTCAAGGCGGCCGCCCGCGGCGAGCGCGCGGCGACCAGGCGCGGGGGCTTCGGCATGTTCGCCAGGCCGCCGCCCAAGCCGGTGATCGCCGCGGTGGAGGGCTACGCCGTCGGCGGCGGCTTCGAGCTGTGCCTGGCCTGCGACCTGATCGTGGCCGCCCGCACCGCCCGCTTCGGCCTGCCCGAGGTGCGCCACAACGTGGTGGCGATCGGCGGCGGCCTCTTTCGGCTCCCCAGGCGCATGCCCTACCACCTGGCCATGGAGTTGGCCCTCACCGGCGAGTTCCGCGACGCCGAGTTCTTCCATCGCCATGGGGTCGTGAACCGGGTGGTCGAGGAAGGCGCGGCCCTGGCCGAGGCGAAAGCCTGGGCCCAGGCCCTGCTGGTCAACGGCCCCACCGCCCTGGCCGCCTCCAAGCAGATTATGTGGCATTCGGCCGACTGGACCGATGAGGAGGCGTGGCGCGAGCAGATGACCTACGCCAATCGCGCCCTGCAATCGGAGGATCGCAAGGAGGGCCTCGCCGCCTTCGCCGAGAAGCGAAAGCCGGTGTGGTCGGGCCGATGACCTCCTGGGGCGGGCGCCTTCCATCGGGGTTGAGCGCCCGCCTCGCCCTGCCGCTGATCGCCGCACCGATGCTGCGCGTCTCCGGCCCGGACCTGGTCGTCGCGGCGTGCGGGGCTGGCGTGGTCGGCGCATTTCCCACCAAGAACGCGCGCACCACTGCGGAGCTGGACGCCTGGCTCACCGACATTCGCGCGCGCTTGGCGGACCGGGATGGCTCCGCCGCGCCATTCTGCCCAAACCTGATCATGCGCGACGGGCGGCTGAACGAGGATCTCGCCTGCGTCGCCCGCCACGGCGCCGAGCTGGTGATCACCAGCGTAGGCTCGCCGGCGCCCGCGGTGGCGGCCCTGCATGACGCCGGCTGCCTGGTCCTTGCCGATGTGGCGAGCCTTCGCCACGCCGCCCGCGCCATCGAGGCGGGCGCGGATGGGTTGATCCTGCTTACCGCTGGGGCCGGGGGCCAGACCGGCTGGCTGAATCCCTTCGCCTTCGTCCGCGCCGTGCGGGCGATGTTCGACGGTTTGGTGGTGCTGGCCGGCGGCGTTTCCGACGGCCAGGCCCTGGCGGCCGCCTGCGTGCTCGGCTGCGACCTCGCCTACATGGGCACCCGGTTCATCGCCGCTTCCGAGAGCATGGCCTCGGACGCCTATCGCCGGATGCTCGTCGAGGCGTCCATGGACGACGTCCTGCAGACCTCCAGCTTCACCGGGTTGCCCGCCAACATGCTGGCTCCCTCGATCCGAGCGGCCGGCCTGGACCCCGAGCGGCTCGACGAGAGCATGAGCGAAGCCCGCGCCCGGGAACAATATGGCCCCGGCGCCGCCGAGGGTCCCCGGCGCTGGACCGACATCTGGAGCGCCGGCCATTCCGTCTCCGGCGTCACCGGCCTGCAGTCGGCCGGCGATGTCATCGACCAGACCCGCGCCGAGTTCGAGGCGGCAATCTGAGTTTCGCCTATCCCCTATGGCGTGTCTGGAGCATCCTTCACGGCCACATAGCGGCGGGCGCCGGTGGCGGGGTCGCTGTGGACTTCGACCAGCTTGCCGCTCTCGGGATCGATGAAGCGCTCGCCGGTGGCCTTGAACGCGCCCCCGGGGGCTTGGCCGCTCAGGCGGCGATAGCGGTGATTCTCGAACACGAGGCCGGCCAGCACAAGCGCCAGACCGATCGTCGGGCCGATCGCGGGCGCTCCAACCATCGCCACCCCGATGCACGAGCCGACGAACAGCAGCGAGACGATGGCGATGAGAAAGGCCCGCAGCATCGGCGCCGCCTCAGGGGGTATCGAGGACGACGGCGGTGCCATAGGCCACCACCTCGCTCATCATCTGGCCGATCTCCGATCCGTCGAACCTCATCATCACGATGGCGTTGGCGCCCATGACGGTGGCGTTGGCGACCATGCGGTCGATGGCGTGACGGCGCGATTCCTCGACCATCGAGGTGTATTCCACGATCTCGCCGCCGAACACGGTCCGAAGCCCGGCCATGATGTTGCCGCCCAGGCCCCGGCTGCGTACGACGACCCCGAAAACCTGTCCCTTGACCTCCAGCACCCGCCGACCCGGCACGTTTTCTGTCGTGGTGACCAGCATGGCCTGTCTTTCCCCATGTCCGCCCTCGTTGGGGCGATTGAGACTCGCCCATACGCCGTTGGCGGGTTCCGCCCAAGGCCATTCTCCGCCGGCCACGCTCGGGGGCTCGACGATCGCGTCGCCCTGGTCACCGGCGCCGCCGGCGGCATCGGGCTCTCCATCGTCGAGGCCCTGGCCGACGGCGGCTATACCTGCTTGTGAGACCGCCGCTCGGGGCGTGGACTCAATCCTGGGCGGTGGGCCGGACGACGATGTCGCCTACGTCGACGTCGTCCGGCTGCTCGATGGCGAAGGCGATGGCCCGGGCGATCGCGTCGGGAGGAATGGCGATCTCGGTCATTCGCCGGACAATCGCGGTCCTCACCTCCGGGTCGGGCATGGAGCGCGCCAGATCGGTCCGGACAAACCCGGGCGACACACCGGTGACGCGGAGGGTCTTGCCGGCCTCCTGGCGCAGGGCCTCGGTCAGGGTGCGGACCGCGTTCTTCGTGGCCGCGTAGACGCCCTGCGAGGGAACGATCTTCAACCCGGCGGTGGAGATGACGTTGACGATGTGTCCCGAGCCCTGCTCCCGGAAGACGGGCAGGGCGGCGGCGATCCCGTAGAGCACCCCCCTGAGGTTGACGTCGATCATGGCGTCCCAGTCCTCGACCCGCAGCGCGTCGAAGCGCGAGGCGGGAGCGATCCCGGCGTTGTTGACCAGGACGTCGAGCCTTCCGAACGTCCCGCGGGCGAGCGCCACCAGCGCCGTGAGGTCGTCCCGCCGCGTGACGTCCGTCCGCGCGAATGCGGCCTCGCCGCCTGCCGCCGCGATACTCCGGGCCAGGGCCTCGAGCTGATCGGTACGGCGGGCGCCGAGCACGACCCGGGCGCCGCGCCCGGCGAGCAGGCGCGCGGTCGCCTCCCCGATCCCGCTGCTGGCGCCGGTGATCGCGACGACCTTGCCCTCGATGCCGGTCATGACCTCTCCGTTGCGCTGGGATACGGCCAGGGTGGCGATGCGCCGGGGGAAGCGCCAGCCGGCCTAGTTAGCGCGTTCCGAAAAGTGAGAACCGGTTTTCGGGACAAAACGCGCGTCGAAACGAAGAACTAGACCGGCGATCTGATTCGGTCAGATCGCAACACGGTCTAGGCGCGGTCGATCCGGGCGGCGTAGCAGCCTCGCCTGGCGTAGTGGGCGTGGAGATAGTCTGCCTGCGGGACGCCGAGGAGCCGCGCGATGACGGCCTCGAGGTCCCGGCCGTCCACGAGATCGGCGTCGACCATCCGGCCCGACGCGTCGAACGCGCGCAGCGAGATCGGCCGCAGGCGCAGGGCGTCCGGAATCTCGTCGATCCGGTCGTAGCGATCCCTGGCGCCTTCGCGCACGAAGATCGCGTGACTGGCCCGGTAGGGCGTGTCGGCCGGCTGGTGCGTGAAGTTCACCAGGAGAAGCGTCTCTCCCGGTTGCGCGTCGCGAACCTCGATCCGGTCGGGATATCCGGGCGTCTGGTCCGCGACGCAGCGTTCCGCGCCAAGCCGGGCGAGCTCTTCGTCCGGCAGCCCGAACAGGTGACGGAACGGCTCCGGCGACAGGCCGGTAATGCGAAAGCTCATGAGGATCCTCTCCGCTGGGGTGAGGCCGCATGAGGGCCGACCCGGATCGTCGCCGCGATCCGAATGTTGCGGTCGATGTCGTGGAAGGGCGCGGAGTCTGCCCGCGCCTACACCTTGCCGGCCACGAGCAGGCGGCCGGGGCCGAGGCGCTCCAGCACCGCCGGCAGGTCGGAGTCGCTGACCGCGAAGCAGCCTTCGCTGCGACCGAGCATGCCGTGCGTCCGCACCATATCCGGCCCGACATACCAGGCGGCGTGGACGACGATGCCGCGCGGCTCGGCGTTGTTGTTGCTGGGATCGAGGCCAAGCAGGCGCATCGAGCGGCCATGCGCGCCCACGTAGTAGCCGCCGGTGACGTAGGCGCCTTCGGAAGTGGCCTCAGAGCCGGGCGCGTTGGAGAATCGGCTGAGCCAACCCGTATGCTCCGGATCCGATCCGCGGCCGTGGGCGACAAGCAGGCTTTGCACGGCGCCGTTGGTCAGGTCGACGAGGTGCAGGCGCGGCGCGCGCGAGGGCTGGGAGAAATCGGCGACGCCCACAAGGTCGCGGCGGGCGACACGCGAGCCGGCGCGTTCCAGCCCGGCCCGGGCCGCGGCCACGATCGCCGAATTGGCGATCGTGGCTCCCACGATCGTCGCCTTGGCGAGGGACGCGTGGGTGAGGGCGGCCAGGCCAAGGGAAGCGACGGACGCCTGGAGGAAGTGACGTCGGGGGAGAGAGCTGTTTTCGGACATGCCTGCGGTCGGTTAGGGCCGCCGGCCGAGGCGCGGCGCCGGTCTGAGGGCGGGGTCAGAGGGCCCGGATACCAGAATCGGGTTAACCAGGGGTTGTGATATCTCGTCGCAGGCGCGCAGCCAATGGGGCTCCGCGCGCGTTGCCCCAGAGTGTCACCTCTGTCAGCTCCCCGACTTTTGAATCGTCGCCACTCGTTCGGCCTCGCCGCGTGGGCGATCCTCGGCGCCAGTTGCGATGCCCGCTCCTCGGACCCGCCGGCCGCGCCCATGCCAGGGGCCGTCCCCGCGCCACCCGCCACGCCGCCCGACTTCGCGGGCCTCTCAGACCCCGACGCCCTGCGCTTCTACCAGCAGAGGAACTGGCGTCCGGCCTGGACCCAGACCCAGGCGCCGGCTCTGACGCGGGGCCTTGCCGAGGCGCGTCGCCACGGACTCGACCGCGTCGAGTTCGCCCCCAAGACGGCGCCCGGCGCCCCTCCCATCCAGCAGGACGTCGGCCTGACGCTCACGGCCCTCGGCTACGCCCGGGCCCTGTCGTCCGGGTTCGTCGATCCCAAGACCATCGAGAAGGTATTCACTCTCAAGCGCAACGAGGTCGACCTCGCCGCCGGCCTCGAGCAGGCGCTGGCGGGCGGCAAGCTCGAGGACTGGCTGGCCTCGCTGCCGCCCGTCGACGCCGAGTACAAGGCGCTCTCGGCCGCCTATCTGGACGCCGTCGGTCCGGCGGGCCCGGCGTCCGCGCCGACCCCGACCGCCCCGGCCGACACCACCAGTTCCAAAACCGCCCCGGCTAAAACCGCTTCGGCCAAAGCCGCCACGGCCGCCGCTTCCGCCACGCCGGCCGACCGCGCCCGCCAGCTGGCGGCCAACCTCGAGCGGCGGCGCTGGCTGGCGCGCACCCCGCCGGCCACCCGCATCGACGTGAACACGGGCGGCGCCTTCCTGACCTATGTGCGGCCGGACACCGCGCCCTTCGCCGCCCACGTGGTGGTCGGCCGCGACGACCACGAGACCCCCAGCATCCAGGCCTCCTTCCACAAGGTGGTCGCCAATCCCAAGTGGCGGGTGCCGATGGACATCGCGAAGAAGGAGATCCTGCCCAAGGGCGCCGCCTACATGCGCCGCGAGCACCTGCGCGTCGTGGGCGGCAAGGTCGAGCAGGATCCCGGGCCGCACAATTCCCTCGGCCTGGTGAAGTTCGACGTCGAGGACCCTTTCGAGATCTACCTGCACGACACCCCGGCCAAGTCGCTCTTCGCCCTGCCGGAGCGACACAAGAGCCACGGTTGCGTGCGCGTGCAGAACGCCGTCGACTTCGCCCGCCTCCTCGCAGGCGAGGGCGGCAAGGCCGACGACTTCGACAAGGCGCTGGCGTCGGGCCAGACCAGCGAGGTCGACATCGGCAGGTCGATCCCGGTGCGCATGCTCTACCACACCGCCTACGCCGACGACGCCGGCCAGGTCACCGTCCTCCCCGACGTCTACGGCTGGAACGACAAGCTGGCGGTCGCCCTCGGCCTGGGCCAGGGCCCCGCGGGCGGCTCCTCCCTCGAACCGGACACCGATGTCGGCCCCTGAGGGGCACACGCTACCGCTTGATGAAATCCACGAACGCCCGCAGCGGGGCGGGGCGGGGCGGTGGCGGCGGCCGGGGCAGTAGAAGAACGCAAGAAAAGCGGGGAGGTCGTTCAGGTCCGTCGGCATTGTTCACCGTCCTGCACAGCCCGTGCAGATTGCCGGGGATTATCGCGCAGCGCCACCGCGCCCATATCCCCCTCCAACGCAGCCCTGGAGATCCCGCCATGACCGACATCACCGCCGCCGGCGCCTTCCGCCTGGGCGACCGCACCGTCAATCGCATGGGCTACGGCGCCATGCAGCTCGCCGGCCCCGGCGTCTTCGGGCCCCCGAAGGATCGCGAGCACGCCCTCGCCGTGCTGCGCGAGGCCTTGGCCGCCGGCGTCAACCACATCGACACCAGCGACTTCTACGGTCCCCATGTCACCAACCAGCTGATCCGCGAGGCCCTTCATCCCCTATCCGGACGACCTGGTGATCGTCACCAAGGTGGGTGCGGTGCGGGGCGCCGACGCCTCCTGGAACCCGGCCCAGAGCCCGGCCGAACTGACGCAGGCGGTCCACGACAACCTCCGCAACCTCGGCCTCGATGCGCTTGAGGTCGTCAACCTGCGCGTCATGGGCGACGTCCATGCGCCCAGCGAGGGCTCGATTGCGCAGCAGTTCGCCGCCCTCGCCGAGCTCCGCCGGCAGGGGCTGATCCGTCATCTGGGCTTGAGCAACGTAACGGCGGCGCAGGTCGGCGAAGCGCAAGCAATTGCCCCGGTGGTCTGCGTGCAGAACCACTACAATCTCGCCCACCGCGCCGATGACGCCCTGATCGACGACTCGGCCGGGAAGGGGATCGCCTATGTGCCGTTCTTCCCGCTCGGCGGCTTCACGCCCCTGCAATCCGGGGCCCTGTCCAACGTCGCCGCGCGTCTGGGCGCCACGCCCATGCAGGTCGCGCTCGCCTGGCTGCTGCGTCGCGCGCCCAACATCCTGCTGATCCCGGGCACCTCGTCGCTCGCCCACCTGCGCGAGAACCTGGCGGCCGCCGAACTGAAGCTTCCCGGCGACGCCCTCGCCGAACTCGACGCGATCGGGACCGGCGCGCCGAGCGAGCGCGTCGCCTAGGCGGCGACCTCCTCAGCCGGCCGTTTGGCGCGGGTCGCCGCGACGGCGCGGCCGCGCTCCAGCTAGGCGATGGGGATCTCCTGGCATTGCAGGGCCGGCGGCGAAGCGGAATAAGATTTGGTTCGAGGGACGGTCATGGCCGAAGGTCTGCTCGAGGGATTTCTCGGTGGCGAGGACGAGGGTCCGGAGGGCGAGGCGGGTGGTGAGCCCCGCGTCGCCGGGGAGGCGTTCGCCGCCGCTGTGGCCGCCGATCAGGCGGGGCGCGACCCCGGCGTCGCGCGCGCCACCGCACTTCGCCGACCCCCCGGTTGGTCGGTCTTGCGTCAGGCCCGCGACGCGGCCGCCGCCCACGCGAGCTGAATCGCCGGCGGTCGTGCCTTCAGCCCTCGGCCAGCTCGATCCAGGTCGGGGCGTGGTCGCTCGCCTTCTCCCAGCCGCGGACATCGCGGTCGACGCCCGCCGCCACGAGGCGTCCCGCCACTCGCGGGCTCAGCAGCAGGTGGTCGATGCGCAGGCCGGCGTCGCGGGCGAAGGCGTTCCGGAAATAGTCCCAGAAGGTGTAGATCCGCTCGCGGGGATGCAGCGTCCTGACGGCGTCGGTCCACCCCTGCGCGACGAGGGCGTGGAAGGCGGCGCGCACCTCGGGCCGGAAGAGCGCGTCGTCGAGCCAGCGCTCGGGCTTGTAGACGTCCAGGTCGGTGGGCATCACATTGTAGTCGCCGGCGAGGATCACGGGAGCGTCGTGCGCCAGCAGGCTCTGGGCGTGGAGGGTCAGCCGCTCCAACCAGCGCAGCTTGTAGTCGAACTTGGGTCCGGGGGCGGGATTGCCGTTAGGCAGGTACAGGCAGCCGACGATCACGCCGCGGATGGCCACCTCGATGTAGCGACTGTGGACGTCATCGGGATCACCCGGCAGGCCCCGCTGCGTCTCGATCGGATCATACGCCCGGGCCAGGATGGCGACCCCGTTCCAGCTCTTCTGTCCGTGCCAGATCGCCCCATAGCCGGCGTCGTGGATCGCGCCGGCGGGGAACCGGTCTTGAGGCGCTTTGAGTTCCTGCAGGCACACGACGTCCGGCGAGGCTTCTTCCAGCCAGCGGAGCAGGACCGGAAGCCGGCCGTTGATCCCGTTCACATTGAAGGTGGCGATCTTCATCGGCGACATTCCACATCCGGTTTCCCGCGGGTCCAGAAGATAACGCGGGACCCGCCAGGAACAGCCGTTCCGATGGCCTTGAAAGGGATGGCCTTGAAAGGATGGCGGCCGGAGCGGCCTCGGCGGCGCTAGGGCCGCCCTTCAGACCGTCAGTTCATCTCGCGCAACCGGTCGAACTCGTCTTCGATGATCCGGTAGCAGTCGCAGGACGCCTCCTCCAGGCCGTGCCGGTCCAGGATCGTGAGCCGTCCGCGGGAATAGCGGATCAGTCCGGTGTTCTGTAGGGCGGAGGCGGCGGCGGAGACGCTGGGGCGCGTGACGCCCAGCATCATCGCCAGGTAGTTCTGGGTCAGTTCGAAAGTGTCGCCGTCGACCCTGTCGTGGGCCGTGAGCAGCCAGCGTGCGCACCGCCTGTCGATGGCGTGCAACTGGTTGCACGCGGCGTTCTGGCTGATCTGGGTGAACACCGCCAGGGCGTACCGGAGCATCAAACGCTTGAGCTCCGGGATCGTCTCCACGGCCCGTCGGAACGTTCCGGCCTTGATTCTGGAGGCGCGGCCGGCGATCTGGACGACCGCGCTGTTGGACATCGTCTCGCCGCCGAGGACGACCGGGAGACCTGTCGCGCCCTCCCGGCCGACGGTGGCGACTTCCACGGCCTGGCCTTCGGCGTCCATGGCGATGATCGACACCACGCCGGTGTGAGGAAACAGCACCTGGGAAGCCGGTTCCCGGGCTTCCGACACCACCGCGTCCTTCATCAGGTCGACAAGGGAAAGGTCGGGAATCAGTTGATCGAGGACCCCACTGCTGAGGGAGGCCAGCAATTGGTTGGACCGATGCCCTTGGGCGGCCGGGCGCCCCAGGACAGCCGCTGACATGTGAGTCATCGCCGTTCCTCTTCGGGCGCCACTATTGGCAAGCGAGCGCCAACACCGGGCGAATACATGGCCCCGCTGATGCTCTATTCCTCCAGGGGAGAATCGTCTGTTAGGTGTGCGACATAGGAATACCAAATTGTCGCATTTCAAATCTGCAACTAAGCGCAAAATTCAGGCCTCGCCAGGCCTCGCATAAGGCGGATCGCGCGCCAGGGGGCTCTGCGGCTCCAACTGGCGGCGGAGGCGCTGCACGGCGGCGCGGCACTCACAGGCGCCGCGTTCCAGGGCGTCGCGGTCGAGGATTTCGATCGATCCCCGGGTGTACCGGATCCATCCGCGGTCCTGGACGGCGTTGGCGATAAGCGAGACCGACGGCCGGCTGACTCCAAGCATAACGGCCAGGAACTCCTGCGTGAGCGGAAGGAAGGTCGGTCCGCCGGCCAGGTCCTGGCACTCCAGAAGCCAGCGGTTGAAGCGCGGTTCGATGCTGTGGAGTCCATGGCAGGCGATGGCCTGCCGGCTCTCGGCCTGCAACAGCTCGGTCCGAATATGGACGGCCCGCCGAAGCGCGGCGCTGGAATCGAACG
Organism: Caulobacteraceae bacterium; assembly: GCA_028290905.1. Classification (GTDB taxonomy): domain Bacteria; phylum Pseudomonadota; class Alphaproteobacteria; order Caulobacterales; family Caulobacteraceae; genus Acaudatibacter. Next base: position 63,309 of record JAQGIW010000245.1, read on the forward strand.
CGTCGCGAAAGTGGCGCGCGTCGACCCGGAACGCCTCCCCGGGCACCTGCACGATCACGCGGGAGAACATCACGCCGCTGCCCAGCGCCTCGATGAACCCCACGGCGCCCTCGCGGCCGACGATGGAGGTTTCGATGGCGTCGCCGGACAACATCACCGTGATGATCGACAGCAATCCGGTGTCGGGGAAGTAGACCCATTGGGCGGGCGCCTCCATTTCGTAGAGCACGTCGCCGAGCCGTAGCTTGACCCGTTCCAGGTGAGGCTCGAGTCTCGCCATGTCCGCCGCCGACAGCGACCGCAGAAGACCGTTCTGGGAACCTGTGCCAGGCATCCGTTACACTCCGGCCCGTTACGAAGCAGGGGGAACCGGTTCTTGTAAAGAACGCGCGTCACGACGGAAAACGAGGGCGGCACGCTCGATGGCGTCCATGGAATATCACGGGCCATGAAGACCCTCCTCATTGTTTTCGATTCGGTCACCGGCGGGACGCGCCAGGTCGCCGAGGCGGCCGCACTGGGGGCGGCGGGCGAGCCGGGCGTGGAACGGCGGCTGCTGCATGCCGACGAAGCGGGGGCGGAGGATGTCCTGGCCGCCGATGGCTATCTCTTCGCGACTCCCGAGATGCTGGCCGCCCTCTCGGGCCGCATGAAGCATTTCTTCGATCGCACCTACTATGCCGCCCTGGACCGGATCCAGGGCCGGCCCTACGCCGTCCTGGTCTGCGCCGGCAGCGACGGTCGGAACGCCCTGCGGCAGGTCGAGCGGATCGCCGCCGGCTGGCGCCTGAAGGCCGTGGCCGAGCCGATCATCGTCTGCACCCACGCCCAGACATCCGAGGCGATCGCGGCGCCCAAGACCATCCCGCCGGATGCCCTGCGACAGTGCGAAGACCTCGGCGCGGCCCTCGCCGCCGGCATGGCGATGGGGATCTTCTAGGCCCGCCGGTGGCGGGCCGCGCGGTTGGATCATGTCATATCATCGGCAGGGAGCGGGGGCGGACGCCGAGCGGGAAGGCGCGGTCGATGGCCGCGATGTCGGCGGGGTTCAGGGTCAGGTCTCCGGCGCCGGCGTTCTCGATGGCGTGGTCCGCCGAGGACGCCTTGGGAATCGTGAACAGCGGCGGCTGACGGGTCAGGAAGGCGAGGGCGATCTGTCGCGGCGTCGCGCCGTGGGCGGCGGCGATCCTCGCCAGCGCGTCGCCGCCGGGGCTGCCGGGCTGCGGGAACCGGCCGTGGCCGAAGGGGGAATAGGCCACCACCGCGATGTCGGCGGATGCGCAGCGCGGCAGGACGGCGTGTTCGATGGCCCGCTCGCGCAGGTGATAGAGCACCTGGTTGCAGACCGGGCCGCCTGCGCTGCCGGTCCCGGCCGCCGCCGCATCGAGGTCGTCGAGGTCGCCGACGTCGAAGTTGCTGACCCCCCACCATAGGATCTTGCCGGCGGCGCGCAGGTCCTCGAACGCGCGCACGGTCTCCTGCAGCGGAACGCCGCCCCGCCAGTGCAGCAGGTAGGCGTCGAGGTAGTCGGTGGCCAGGCGCCGCAGCGACCGCTCGCAGGCGGTCCGCACCCCGGCGCGCGAGGCGTTGCCCGGCAGCACCTTGGAGACCAGGAACACCTCCTCGCGGCGCCCCGTGATCGCCTCGCCGACCATCAGCTCGGCGTCGCCGTACATCTCGGCGGTGTCGATGTGATCCATGCCCAGGTCCAGGCCCCGGCGCAGGGCTCTGACCGCCGAGGCTCGGTCGCCCTCGTCCAGCCGCCAGGTGCCCTGGCCGATGACCGGCGCCTTATGCCGGGTGGTCCCGAAGGGTCGCCGCCGCATGCAGCCAGGGTGCCACGCGCGAGCCCGGTCCGCCACTGACGAGCGTCAGCCCTCGGAATATTCACTAAAGTTTATCCTTTTTCTAGTATTAAAGATTGTAACATTCTCCCCCTTCACGCCGGGGCTGGACGTTGTATTACCTCAATGCGGATCGAATTTCGCCATCCGTCGCCACGTTATGCCAGGAGTTAGTAATGGCCTACGTCAGTTCGGGGTTCGTCGCGGCGGTCAAGGCCCGGAAGTCTCTCTGGGAGCGGCTTCACTGGGAGCGGATCGCCCTGCTCGGTGTTAACTTCGCCCTATGGGCGATGATTGTTGGATTGTTTACTTAAAGAATATGTCTCGCGCCGGCGGATTTGCAGCTCCCGCGCCGGCCGAGATTGATCGATGGTGAGCGCCGGGTGACATCCGGGCCAGGGCGTGGAGCGGGTTCCAAAAAGCCGAAACGGCTTTCGTGAACGGCGCGCCGGACGTCCTGGCCCGCGACCGTCCAGGCGAGGCCCCCGCCGCTGCGCACCCTGGCGCCATGGTGAGATGAGGCTTGGCGAGTCGAACGGTTATGTTCCCCAGCCGACAGACACCGCCGAGTCTGAGCGCCTAGTGTGCGAGCCCAGCCGCGTTCTTGCCTGATCCTGGCCTTCTCCATTTGACGGTCGCGCTGAGGGATTGCGATGACCGAACAGACATCGGCGGCCTCTTCGCCCTCGTCGAGCGACCTCCATCGATCCAATCGCCTGCTCGGCGCCCTGTCCGACGCCGTCCTGGATCGACTGGACTCCCACCTCGCCGTGGTCGACATGAAGAAGGAGGAGAGCGTCTTCCAGGCGCGCGAACCCGCGGACCAGGTCCTGTTCCCGCACACCGGGGTGGTCTCGATGATCGCCATGGATGCGCACGGCGAGGCCGTGGAAATCGCCACCATCGGCTGCGAGGGGATGACGGGCCTCCCGATCGTCCTGGGCGGTGAGACGATGTGCAATAGCGCCTTCGTCCAGATCCCCGGCCGCGCCTCGAAGATCAAGTCCGGCGCCTTCGAGCGGGCTGTCGAGACCATCCCGGAGTTCAAGCGCCTGATGCTGCGCTACGTCCTGGCGATGATCACCCAGATCACCCAGAACGCCGCGTGCAACCAGCTCCACGCCATCGACAGGCGGTGCGCGCGCTGGTTGCTGACCGCCCACGACCGGGTCAGCGGCGACATCTTCGAACTGACCCAGGAGTACCTGGCGATGATGCTCGGCGTCACGCGCCCGAGCGTCTCAGCCGCCGCCTCGGCGCTGCAGGGCGAGGGAATGATCCGCTATTCCCGCGGACGGGTCACCGTGGTCGACCGGAAGAGTCTCGAGGCGGCGTGCTGCGAGTGCTATCGCCTTATCGAGGACGAGTTCGACCGCCTGCGCGCGCCCGATTGAGCTGCTATTCGAACGACATGCGACAGAACGGGGCCGGGAGGACTACGCTACGCCCCTCCCGACCCGAGCCCAGCCTCTTGGCGGTGCGGCAAGGGCCGAACTCTTAAGCTATACGGTCGAAAGCCGGCTCCTGTTCACTGGAAGCCGACTCCCGCTACACCGTTCCCACCCTGACGCTGGCGTCGCCGCGGGCGACGAGTCCGACGCGATCGCCCGGGCGCGGGAGACGCTGGCCGCTTCGGCTTTCCACACGGCCGGTCGAGCTGTGCGAGGGGGAAACCCGGATCTTCCAGGCGATCAAGCGCCTCAGCGCCCTCCGCCGCGGCATCTAGGACATCACAAGGACGGAGTTACGGCCGCCGCGCTGGCGCGGCGGCCACGCGCCAGGTCAGCCCTCGCCTGAACCTAGGGCGTTCGCCGCCGAAGTGGAGAACTGGTTCGGCGAACAGCGAACGCCCCAGCGTTTGCGCTGGCCACGGGGACCAGCCGAGCGGATGTTGCAGCAATCTGTCCTTCGTTTTAATTCAAATTTGAATTAATGTGGCGTCCGGCGGTCTTGATCCCCCCGACAGGCTGTCAGCGGGTCGCGATTTCATGGTGTCGCGACCCGCACCCCCAAAGGCGCGCGGCTATCCACGCTCCGCCTGTATTCCGGTGTCCTGCAGGATTTCCGACCCGCGGTACGCGGCCTTCCAGGCGGCGGCTAGAGAGTTTCCGGGGCGGCCGAGCCGATGGAGGCGCTGATGCTGACCGCGACGATCTGTTCGACGATGGCGCCGGACGCATCCCACACCTCTACGCAGTATGGCAGCTTATCGCTGTCCTTCTGGAACTCTGCCGGCGCCGAGCGGGTCTTCCGCCATGCGCCGCACCCTCGCACATTTCGGTTCGCTTGCAAGGTGACGTATGCGATGGTGGCCCATGGCCGTGGTAAATCCCTGGCAGGTTGAGCTATGAGCGCGATCTGGTCTGACGTCGAACGCCGTTTCGGGCTCCTTGTGGAGTCTATTGAGGGTTACGGCGTTTACATGCTTGACCTTGACGGCCGGGTGGTGAGCTGGAACCGTGGCGCCGAGCGGATAAAGGGCTATCAACCCGCTGAAATCATCGGCCAGCCGTTCTCCCGATTCTTCACCATTGAGGACAGGCGCGCCGGCATGCCGGACAAGCTGCTCGCCGAGGCGCTTCGCGCGGGCCGCACCGAAAGCGAAGGATGGCGTATTCGCAAGGACGGCCAGCGGTTCTGGGCCATGTCCAGCTTGCAGGCGCTGCGCGGAGACAGGGGCGAGGCCATAGGCTTCGCCAAGATCACGCGCGACATGACGCAGGAGCGGGAGGCCCGGCAGGCCTTGATCGAAAGCGAGCGAAGGTTCCGCTTGCTGGTAGAGGGCGTGGTCGACTACGCAATCTACCTGCTCGATATCAACGGCGTCGTCACCAACTGGAACCGGGGCGCCGAGCGGATCAAAGGGTATGGGGCGGCCGAGATCGTCGGCCGGCATTTCGCGACCTTCTACACGCCTGAGGAGCGCGGCGTCGGGCTGCCCGCGAAGGCCTTGGCCACCGCCCTGAGCGAGGGGCGATTCGAAGGCGAGGGGTGGCGCGTGCGCAAGGACGGCAGCCGCTTCTGGGCGATGGTCGTGATCGACCCCATCCACGACGACGATGGCCGCCACATCGGCTACGCCAAGGTCACGCGGGACATCAGTGAACGCAAGGCGGCCGATGAGGCGTTGAAGGCGAGCGAGCGGCAGTTCCGGCTGCTGGTCGGCGGCGTCGTGGACTATGCGCTCTACATGCTCGACCCCAATGGCATCGTCGTCCAGTGGAACGTGGGCGCCGAACGGATCAAGGGCTACGCCGCCGAGGAGATTATCGGCCAACACGTCTCCCGGTTCTACACCCCCGCCGACCGGGCGTCTGGCGCCCCCCTGAGAGGGCTCTCCGTCGCCGCGGCGGAAGGCCGGTTTGAATGCGAGGGGTGGCGCGTGCGCAAGGATGGGACCCACTTCTGGGCGAACGTCGTCATCGACGCCATTCATGACGAGAAGGGGGACCTCGTCGGCTTCGCCAAGATCACCCGCGACATCACGGACAAGAAAAACGCCGAGGCGGATTTGCACAGGGCGCAGGAGCGGGTCGCCCAGGCTCATAAGATGGAGGCGCTCGGCCAACTGACCGGCGGCGTCGCTCACGATTTCAACAACCTGCTGATGATCGTCAGCGGACAGGCGCAGCTGGTCCGCCGAAAGATCGGCGACGACCCCGGCCTCCTGCGCTCGCTGGAAGCCATCGAGACCGCCGCCGCGCGCGGCGCGGACTTGACGCGCCAGCTTCTGTCCTTCGCGCGGCGTCAGCGCCTGCAGACGACCGTGGCGCCCTTCGCCCAGCGCATGGGCGGGGTTCGGGAACTGGTCTCGACCAGCTTGCCCGGGAACATCCGGCTGGAGGTCGAGCTGCCGGATGATTTGTGGCCCGTCGAGGTGGACCAGGGCGAGTTGGACCTTGCGCTGCTCAATCTGGCCGTGAACGCGCGAGACGCGATGCCGTCGGGGGGTGTCCTCAAGATCGCGGCCGAGAACGTCCACCTCCCCGAGAACGGCCCGTCCGGACTGGTCGGGGACCATGTCGCGGTGACCGTCTCGGACACGGGCGTCGGCATACCGTCGGACATCCTGCGGAAGGTCTTCGAACCTTTCTTCACCACCAAGGCGGTCGACAAGGGCACCGGCCTCGGCCTGTCTCAGGTGTTTGGCTTCGCGAGGCAGGCGGGGGGAGATGTGACGGTCGCCAGTGAGCTGGGGGGCGGCGCCCGGTTCGTCATCCATATTCCGCGTTGGGCGGGGGAATCCGGGGCCGCCGCCCCCCAGCTCACTGACGACCAGGCGGCGGAGCGCGGCGATGCGGAGCCGGCGCAGGGCGCAAGCATCCTGGTCGTGGAAGACAATCCGGACGTGGCGGAGGTCGCCGTCGCCATGCTCGAGCAACTCGGGCATCGCGTGCGGGTGGCCGGCGCCGCCGCGGCCGCGTTGCGCGCCCTTCAGGACGGTGAGCCGCCCGACCTGGTCTTCAGCGACATTGTCATGGCCGGGGACATGGATGGGCTCGGCCTGGCCCGCCTCTTGAAGCAACAGCATCCGAGATTGCCCGTGCTGCTCGCCACCGGCTACAGTCAGGCTGCGGAGAAGCTGGGCGCCGAATTTCCCTTGATCCGCAAGCCCTACACCATGCTCGACCTCCACAGATCGGTGAATTCGCTCCTCGCCGGTGCGAGGAACGATACGCAAAATAACCTCGTCTCGATCGACGAAGCGCGTCGGGATCGGGCCGTGCGCGCGGGGCGCGTCGTCTAGCGCCATGGCGTTAGCCGGGAACTCATGGGCGGCGCTCCTGCTTGCGGCGAGCCTCGCCGCCGGGGCGGCGCGGGCGGCCCAGCCGCCCGACGTCGAAGCGGAAATCCGGGCCGCGAACGCTGCGGAGGTCCGCGGCTTCCTGGCGGCGGACGTCCCGGCGCTCGCCTCGCTCTGGGCGGACAGCTTCGTTGTGACCAATCCGCTCAACCGCTTCGTCACCAAGGCCGATGTTCTGGGGATGGTGAGCTCGGGCATGCTTCGCTTCAGCGCCTTTGAGCGCGACATCGAATACGTGCGGGCCTATGGCGACATCGCCGTGGTGGCGGGGGCGGAGACCACCGGATGGGCGGGCCGGATGCCCTTGGCCGGCCGGACGTCGCACCTTCGCTTCACCGCCGTGTGGCGTCGTACGGGCGACGGCTGGCGGGAGATTGCGCGCCACGCCAACATCGTGCCGGACCGCTGACCGTCATGACACTGACGATCTACGGCGACCTCGTCTCCGGCAATTGCCTCAAGGTCAAATGGGTCGCCGACTATCTGGGCGTCGCCTACCGCTGGATCGACGTCGACGTGGTGAAGGGCGGCGCCAGGACGCCCGGGTTCCTGGACCTTCACCCGGACGGGCAGGTGCCGGCCGTGGTGCTGCCGGACGGCCGCGCCCTCGCCCAGTCCAACGCCATCATCTTCCATCTGGCGGAGGGTACTGACCTGATCCCGGCCGACCCCTACGATCGCGCCGTCATGCTGAAGTGGCAGTTCTGGGAGCAATACAGCCACGAACCCTACATCGCCGTCGCCCGGTTCCAGGTGAAGTACCTCGTCAAGCCGGCGGCGAGCCTCGACCCGAAGCTGGTCGAGCGGGGTTACGCCGCCCTGGGGCGCCTCGAGGGGGCCACCGCCGCGTCCGACTACCTGGCCGGCGATCGGCTGACGCTCGCCGACGTGTCCCTGGTCGCCTACACCCGGGTGGCCGATGAAGGGGGTTTCGACCTCGGGTCCTACCCCGCTGTACGGACATGGATCGCACGCGTCGAACAGGCGCTCGGGCTCGCCGGGCGTTAGGAACAGACCCACGTCGACGACAAGACGGGAGCGGCGATCCGAGTCCCTCGGCTGGCAATGCGCTCCAGGTGAACGTTGGAGGCTGGAAGGGGTTCTGGGCAATCGGGGCGGGAGGGCTACGCTACGCCCCTCCCGGCTCCGGCCCGGCGGCGCCATGAAGACGAAATGGCCGGGCGTTGGTGTATACGTCGGGGAGCCGGTTTCGGTTCACCGTGAGCAGCAACCTGGCCGCTTCGAGGAACAGCCCGTGAGCGAAACCGAGCCTGCCCCCTTGAAGAAGCCGATGTCCTTCGAAGAGTTGCGCAAGGGCAGGAGGCCGGTGCGCAACCTCTACAAGGAGCACCGGGAAAGCCTGAAACCCCTCGAGAGGCTGGCCGTGTGGACGACGGAGAAGGTCGGCACCATGGGTTTCTTCCTGGTGATCTTCACCTGGACGGCGCTCTGGCTGGGCTGGAATTTCCTGGCCCCCAAGCCGCTCCGCTTCGACCCGCCGATGGGCTTCGTCTTCTGGCTGTTCATTTCCAACGTCATCCAGATCCTGCTCATGCCGCTGATCATGGTCGGCCAGAACGTCCAAGGCGCCCACGCTGAGATCAGGGCCGAACACGACCTGGCCGTGAACGTACAGGCGGAACAGGAGATCGAGGTCATTCTCCAGCACCTGGAGTATCAGAATAACCTCCTGCTCGAGTTGACCAGGCGGCTGCGGGCCGACGTATCGGAGGCGCTCGACCAGAAGATCTAGAGCTTGATGGCATTTTAGGGAAACGCCTGAATAAAGCTCTACGCTTTTAATCTCCAGCAGGATTCAGCACTGGCCGGTTCCGACTGATGGCATCCAGCTCTAGCGGCCAGGCGCGCGTCAAGGAACCATGCAAGAACAACACGACGGGCCTTCGAGCGGATGGGGTGACCACAGTCTGGTCTATGTGCAACCCCAGACATAGAAGCCACCCCGCTGTAATGTGAACTTGGCTATACCGGTTAATTTTCTCACCGCGACAAATTGCCTATGGCTCCGACGTCAATTTGAACTAATGTTTCCTAGGGCGAACTCGACGTCCCCCGACAGGCTGTCGGGGCGCGCGGGCCGAGGGCCGCCGATGTGGTTCCCATGTTGGGAGAGGAGATGGTTCGACTATTCAGCCTCTTGACCACCGACAGGCGCTACAGCGTGCCGATCCTGACGCTCGTCCTGACGGAGGACCGAGCCGGCGCCATTGCGCGGGGGGCTGAGGCCCTGGCCATGTCGGAGTTTCACGTCGCCGTCGAAGTCCGCGAGGGCGACGACCTGATCTACCGGGCGGTCAAGGACACAGGCGCCGCATCGGAAGCACCCTTCAAGCTGGCTGCGTCCGACGCCGGATCGCGTCCAGCATCTCGCCCAATCTGTCCACCACCTCCTCCGTGGAGACCGGCTTGGGCAGATAGGCGAGATGGGGCGCGCTAGCCTTAATCCGGTCGGGAACATAGGCGCCCGAGCAGATGACCACCGGGACCCCGCGTCTGAGCAGATAGGTGGCGACCGGCGTCACCTCGCCGTCGGCGAGGCGGAAGTCCAGGATCGCCCCGGCCGGAAGGCTTTCTGTCTCGATGTACTGTTCGGTCTCCCGACAGCCGCCGAACGGCCCGATGACACGCCCGCCGTGAGCCTCGACGGTTCGGGCGAACACGTCGGCCAACTGGGGGTCGTCTTCGACGATCAGGATACACGCACGGCCGAGCGGGTTCACAACCAACACCTTCTGCCCCGCAGCAACTGCCCCCAACGCGCGCCATAGCGTATGGTTCCCGACAGAAGCGCCAAGCCTTCCTCGATACTGGCTCCAGCGGCGTCCGGGGTCTAGGCTGAGCCATCCGGATCACCCGAACCGGGGGGGGGACGATGCAGATCCAGCACTGGCTCGGCCGCGCCGCGGCCGCAGCGCTTGCGCTATGGGCCCTCGCGCCGGTGGCCGCCGCGGGAGACGTCGCTCCGGCGCCGGCGGCGCCGAAATAGCCCTGGCTCAGATATCGGCAGATCGGAACAAGCTCTAGTGTGCTGGATTTGAAGTTCGCCGGTGTGTGGGGTCAGGCTGGGTGCGAACTTCAAATCCAAAGCACACTTGAATTCAATAGTTTCTAGTGTGGTTGGAGATTCAGAAATTCGCTCCGGAAGGGCCACAAACAGCGGCGAATTTCTGGATCGCCACATTAGGCCATCAGACCCAACACGGTTGCCCAGGCGCCCAGGATTGCAACCATGTGCCAGATGCCCTCCCAATGCATTCGCCTGATAATGGATAATCTAAGAGGAATTTCTTGCTCAATATCGCGATCAACATCATTCATAACTACTCCCTTATCGGCTGGGCGCCGAACTACTCGCGGCGAAGTTCCCTCCCGAGCAGGCACAATGCCACGAACACCATGAGAATCCAAGATCATATGGATTTTTCAAGGTCGGATTATGTTAAAACTCTATGTTGATTGCCGTTATCTTTCCTACCGGCGAGAAAATCTGGCGGTCAACGGAGACAATAAATTAGCATCGAGCGTGTCAATTCATTGAATTACTTGCGACGCACTGTCGCAGGCGACGTCTTCGGTGAACTGTCGGCGTGAAGACCTCGAGCCGCATGGCGCGTGCGGCATTTTGGCGCGCTTGCTTCCCAGGGCGTGAATCGGGTGAGGGGCCCGAACCATGGCGTCGTCATGGCAGATGTGGGGCGCCCGTAAACGAGTGTGATATGCGTCCGGCGGGCCTGGCCCGACCGGCGGGCCTCGAAAGTCTAGCGCTCCATATTCCCGGATCAGAGACAGAGGTCTCGGATTCGTATAGTCATGATTGTATAGATGTGGGGTATTATGAGGCGATCCAAGCGCTGCTAATCGGTATGTGCGACATTATGCCGGTTTGTTGCTGATCGCTCTTGATGCAATGACGGCGCGCTTCGCTCGTCAGCTGCGGTTGACGTTTGTCGCTGGGGATGAATCATGGTTTATTCTGTCGCTCGCGCCGATATGTCCTATCGGTGTGGGCGGACGAGGGGGAGGCGATGGGCGATGGTCGCCGCCGCCGCGCTCTTGGGTCTGGTCGCCACGAGCCCGGCCCAGGCGCTGTCGATCATCCCCGTCTATGACAGCAGCATCACGTCACGACCCAATGCGGCCGCGATCGAGGCGGCCTTTGGGGCCGTGGCCACCGAGTTCGGCAAGGCGTACGCCCGCAACGTGACGGTGAAGATCGGCGTCTCCTGGGGCAAGGTGAACGGCGTCTTCCTCCCCCCGGGAAACATCGCCTCCAGCCGGATGTCCTTGTTGACTGGCTTTACCTATGCGGACATGACCGATCTGTTCGGCGCGGACGCCGCCGCCAATCCTTCCGACACCAACATGGCGACAGTGGCCGCTCACCTGCCCAAGGCCAGCCCGGCCGGATCGCTCGGCTTCGCGATTCCCTACGCGGAGGCCCAGGCGGTGGGCTATCTGCCGGCCACCATCGGCGGCAACAGCGGCTATGTGGGGTTCTCGTCGTCCGCTGCCTGGGACTTCGACCCCGCCAATGGCATTTCTGCGGGGAGCTACGACTTCGAGGGCCTGGCCGCCCACGAGGTTTCCGAGGTGCTGGGCCGCATCACCGGCCTTTGCGGCGCCAGCCCCACCTACGCGACGCCGATCGACGTCTTGCGCTACAGCGCCCCGGGCGTCTCCAGTTTCTCGTACGCCAGCTCGGCGTATTTCTCCATCAATGGCGGCGTCACGAACCTTGGGACGTTCAACGCCTCGGGCGGCGGCGACCGCACCGACTGGCGTTCCGTTGTGGGGGACGCGCAGAACGCCTACCTGTCGACAGGGGTCAACTACGCGCTCACGACAGCCGACAAGACCATGCTGGACGTGCTGGGCTGGGGTGTGGCCGCGCCGACGGTCACCATCGGCAGCGCCACGCCCGGCGATGGCCTGATCGGCGCCGGCGATGGTTTGGCCGTTCCCGAGCCGAAGACGTGGATCTTGATGCTCTGCGGGATCGGACTGGCGGGCGGCGCCCGCCGTCGGGCGGCCGCCAGGCTTCGCCGACGCGCGCGGGCGTGAGGCCTGGCGTGGCGATTCAGAAATTCGCCGCTGTCTGTGGAAGCCCCGGAGCGAATTTCTGAATCTCCAGCCACACTAGAAGCCCTTGAATTCTAGTGTGCTTTTTGGATTTGAAGTTCGCACCCCGCCCGACCCCACACACCGGCGAACTTCAAATCCAGCACACTAGTCTTACTGCGTCATAAATTGCGAGTGTTTGGCGGGCCGACCATCGCTCTGGTGCAGCATGGACATCGTTGGAGGCGATTTGCCAAGGCGACGGCGAGCCGTCGCC
>JAQGIW010000251.1 GCA_028290905.1 Caulobacteraceae bacterium
GTCGCCCAGCTTCCTGGCCAGTTGGTAGGACAGCGACGCGGCCAGATCGGAATGGCGGATGATCACCGCGTTGAGCAGGGAAGCCAGGCTCGGCTCCTCGCGCGCCACCGTCCTCGCCTCGCAGACCAGTTCTGGCCAGACGCGTTCGGCGCGGCCCCCCTCGACGACTTCAAGATGCTGGGCCATCCCCGTTCCTCCGCTCCCGATCGCAAGCCGGCGCCGGCCGGCTGATGTCGATATGGGGAATCCTTCGCCCCACCGCCATTGCGAACGCTTCGCGCCGCCTATACCGGAACCGCACCCCCGCCACCAGACGCGCCGCAAGGACACCCCTTGGCCCCCCTCCCCCCAGCCGCTCCGCAGTTCGGCGACGATCTCGCTATCCGACCGTCGCCCGAAACCCTGGCCTTCCTGGCGCGTCGCCGGTCGGCCTCCGCGCTCACCCTTGGCGAGCCGGGGCCGACCGAGGCCGAACTGCGCGCCCTGCTGACCCTGGCCACGCGGGCGCCCGATCACGGCAAGCTGACGCCGTGGCGGTTCATCGTGCTGCAGGGGGCGGAGAAGCGCGCCTTCGTCGAGGGACTGGAGGCGATCGCGGCGGCGCGGCCGGACGCCGCCAAGGTCCAGGCCAAGCTCGGCAAGATCAGGGTTCCGCCCCTGACGGTCGCCGTGATCTCGCGGGTCGTCGAGGGAGAGATTCCTGAATGGGAGCAGCGCCTGTCGGCGGGCGCGGTGTGCGCGATCATGATCATCGCCGTCCAGGCCATGGGCTACGGCGCCAACTGGATCACCGACTGGTACGCCTATGATCCGGCCGCGACCGACCTGCTGGGCCTGACAGGGAGCGAGCGGGTCGCCGGCTTCGTGCACCTGGGGACGCCGACGGAGCCGCCCCTCGAGCGGGTCCGTCCCGACGTCGACGCCCTCGTCACACGCTGGACCCGCGCGATGGCGGCCGTTCAGCGTCCCCGATAGGGCTCGACGCCCTGGTCAGGAAGCCACAGGCCTTCGGGCGCCGGTCCGGTCTGCCAAAAGACGTCGATGGGAATGCCGCCGCGGGGATACCAATAGCCGCCGATGCGCAGCCATAGCGGCTTGGCCGCCGCCACCAGCCGCTTACCGATGGCCACCGTGCAATCCTCGTGGAAGGCGCCGTGGTTGCGGAACGAGGCCAAGTAGAGCTTGAGGGACTTGGACTCCACCAGCCAGTCGGCAGGCGCGTAGTCTATCACCAGCCGCGCGAAGTCGGGCTGGCCGGTCACCGGGCAGAGCGAGGTGAACTCGGGGACGGTGAACCGGGCCAGGAACAGGACGCCGGCCTGGGGGTTGGGCGCGCATTCCAGGACCGCCTCTTCGGGGCTGGCGAAGCCCGGCGCGCTCCGGCCAAGCTGGGTGAGGCGAATGTCTTCCATGCCCGAGGCGTCTAGCAGCCCAGGATAAAGGTGGGTAGCACGGTCCCCGAGGAACGTAACGCCGGCTCCGGAGCGTTACAGCATCACCCCTTCGCTTCAGATGGCCTCCAGCCGGGCGCGCCCCAGGAGACACGCCCATGAACACGATGACTTTGCGCCAGTGGCATGGCTACCTCGGCGTGTTCATCGCGCCCAGCGTGCTCTTCTTCGCGCTGACCGGCAGCCTGCAGCTTTTCACCCTTCACGAGACGCATGGCGGCTATCGGGCGCCGGCGATCATCGAAAGGCTGGGCCGCCTCCACAAGGATCAGGTCATCACCCTCCCCCACCGGCGCGAGACGCCGGCGCCGGTGGCCCCATCCCGCGAGCGCCGTCCCGCGGCCGCCCCGGAACAAGGGCCGCGGCCCGCCACCCTGCTGCTGAAGATCTTCTTCCTCCTGGTGGCGGTCCAGCTGGTCACCTCCACCGGCATGGGGCTGTGGATCGCCTTTGCCCGCAATCGCGACAGGCGGCTGACGTGGTTTCTGCTCCTCGCCGGCGTCCTGGTCCCCCTGGCGCTCATCGTCGCCTGATCCAAGCCGCAGCCGGGGCGCGATACGCGGCGTGTTTGTGGCCGCGTCGTAAACGGCCGGAACCGCGATAGCGCGATCTCCCCAAATCAAACGACGGCGCGGGCCAGGGTGAGGCCCGTCGCGACCCGATCCCCGGGCCGCGCCTCAACGAGGACCAGCGCCGATGACGTCGTTCCCTATTCAGATGCTCGATCGCTCCGAGCCCATGTCACGGAGTCATACCGGTTCGGGGTTCCAGGATCGCCTGGCCTCTGCCGCGGGGCGGTGCGTGACTTCGCTGGTCGCCCTGCCGTGGATGACAGACACCTTGGCGGGCCGGATCACCATGACGACCTACCTCGCCTTCCTGACCGAAACCTATCACCACATCCGCCACACCGTGCCGCTGCTGCGCCTGGCCAGGGCGCGGACCGCCGGCTCCGACGAACGACTTCGCCGCGCCGTGCACCAGCAGTTCGTCGAAGCATGGGGATATGATTCGCTGCTCCTGAGGGACATCTCCGAATGCGGCGGCGACGCCCATATGGCTCGTCTCGGGCGCCCGGCCCCGGCGACCCGCCGGCTCATCGAATACGCTTATGACAACATCGAGGCGCACAATCCCTTGGGCGTCTTCGGCATGATCTACGCCGTCGAGGCGACCCGCGCCCGCCTCGCCGCTCCAGTCGCGCGGGCGGTCACAACGGCCCTGAGCGTGGGGCCGGAAGGGCTTCGCTACCTGTCCGCCCGCGCCGAGGCCGGCCAGGACAACCTGATGGTGATCGAGCGGCTCATGGATCACCTGGTCGATCCGTCGGATCAGGCGGCCATCGCCGAGGTCACCCAGACGATGTTCGGCCTGCTGGCCGATTTCCTGCAGGGGCTTCCGGCCCACGCGGCGACCTGACTCCCCCCCCCCCCGCGCTCCGGCGCGGGGTCTCGTGTCGGGATTGCGGCTCGAGTGTAAGCGCAGGCGCCGCACGATACGGCTTCGCCGCGACAAAAGCCAAGGCGTCTGGTGAGTGTCGGGCCGTCGCCGCGGCGCCCGTGGCCAATCCTCCGGAGACCACCATGGCCCCGCGCGCCGCGCTGATCCTCGCCGCCAGCCTGGTGGCCACCCAGGCAGGCGCGGTGGAGGACCGTTTCCGCCCCCCGGCCGACCCGCTGCAGGGTTTAAATCGCCGCGTCTTCGGCGCCAATCAGGTCTTCGACCGCCACGTCATGCGGCCCCTGGCCCGGGCCTATGTCGCGGTAACCCCGAAGCCGGCTAGGAGCGGGTTTCGCCACGTGCTGCTCAACCTGACCTCGGCGGACATCTTCGTGAACGATGCGCTGCAGCTGCACCCCACGCGCGCCGGGATCACGCTCACGCGTTTCGCGCTGAACACGACCGTGGGCCTCGGCGGCCTGCTCGACGTGGGACGGAGCGTGGGGATAGCGGGCCACGAGGCCGACTTCGGCCAGACCCTCGGACGCTGGGGCGTGGGCGCAGGTCCCCACCTGGAGCTGCCCATTCTGGGCCCGTCCGATCTGCGCGACGCCCTGTCCATGGGGGCGGACTCCGCACTCGACCCCCTCGGCCGGATCGACGGATCGACGGGCCAGGCGGTGAGGGCCAGCACCGGGGGCGTCGGCATGGTGGACAGACGAGCCCGCCTGCTGCCGCTCACCGACCGTCTGTCGAAGAAGCCGGACTACTATGTCGCGCTTCGGGACCACTATGCCCGGCGGCGGTCGGCTCTGGTGGAGGAAGCCCGGCACGGCGGTCCACCCGCCCCGGCGGCCGACGAGGACGACGAGCCGACGCCCGGCCCCATGCCCGGGATCACGACCGGCTCCTGACCCGGCGCCCCTGCCTCAGGGGCGCATCACATAGCCGCCGGCGCGCACGGTGCCTATGGTTTCCCGCTCGCCCTCGTGGGGGCGGAGCTTCGAGCGCAGCCGGCTGACCAGGACATCGATTCCTCGGCTGTCCTCGGCGTAGGCCGTGCCCAACGCCGCCTCCGCCAGCCAGTCGCGGCTCATCACGACGTTCGGCCGCTGGGCGAGCGCCCGCAGCACCCGGAACTCGGCGTTGGAGAGCGGCACCATGACCCCCGCTGCGCTGCGCAGCTCGCGCCGGCGCACATCGAGCCGCCAGACCCCGAAGGCGAGGCTCGCCGACGCCTTCGCCGGCTCTGTGGCGCCGTCGGTCGCACGCCGCAGTACCGCCCTGACCCGCGCCAGCAGTTCGCGGCCCTCGAAGGGCTTGGTGATGTAATCGTCGGCGCCGAGCTCGAGGCCGACGACCCGGTCGGTCAGTTCCGAGACCGCGGTCAGCATGATGATCGGCACGCCCGACTGCGCCCGGATCTGCCGGCAGAGCGTGATCCCCGACTCCCCCGGCATCATGACGTCGAGAAGAACAAGATCATAGGCGCGGATCTTCAGTCGCTCCTTGGCCGACTCGGCCGACAGGACCGCGTCCACCTCGTACTCGCTGCGCTCGAACAACCGGACCAGGAGGCGCCCGATCTCGCGATCGTCATCCACGACGAGCAGTTTCTTGAGGTGCGCCATGTCGATGGCGCAGATGCCCGCCCTATACGGCGCGGGCGTGGCGTCAGTGTAACAGGCGCGCCTCGGTCCAACCGGCCGGTCCCGCAACCGCCGGCAGCCGCAACGACGCCCGCAGGCCGCCGCCGGCGCGATTGTCCACCCGCAAGGCGCCCCCGTGGGCCAGGGCGATGGTCTGGGCGGAGGTCAGCCCGAGACCAAGGCCTTCGCGGAGCCCGTCTTCGCCGCGCGGGGATCGTGTGGTGAACGGTTGCAGCATCTCAGGGAGGAAGTCCGGGGGCGCGCCCGGGCCCCTGTCGAGCACCTCGATCGTCACGCAATCTCCCTCGGGCCGGATCTCCACCACGACGTCCCTGGCGTAGCGGATCGCGTTGTCGATCAGATTGCGCACGGCGCGCTTGAGGGCGATCGGCTCGCCCCGGACCAGCAGGCCCTCGCCGCCGCTAAGCGGGACCGTCACCGCGCCCGCGTCCGCGAACTCGTCGAGCACGACGCTCACCAGGGCGCCGACGTCGAGCAGAACGGCGCCATCGGGGCGATGCTCGCCCCTGAACATCGCCATGGCGCTCTCGATCATGGCGGCCATCTCGTCGATGTTCTCCAGCAGGGTTCCGGCGGTGGTCTGGTCGTCCATCATTTCGCAGCCCAGGCGCATGCGGGTGAGCGGCGTGCGCAGGTCGTGGGACACGGTGGCGAGGAGCAGGGTCCGCTCCTTGATGAACTGGGCGATGCGCGCCTGCATCTGATTGACCGCCAGGATGACATTGCGCATCTCTTGGGGTCCCTGCGGGGAGAGAGGCGCGGCGTGCAGGTCCGTTCCCACCCGGCCGATGTCGTCGGCGACGCGCCGCAGCGGCGCCGCCAGGCGTCGCGCCGAGACCATCGCGATGACGGCCGCGCACGACAGCAGCACGGCAAAGATAATCGGTCGTTTGACTCCCTCGCTGGTCCCCCAGGTGCGCTGCGGGACCATGAATTCGATCCACTGGCCCGAGGACATCGGAACAAACAGCATGTAGGCGCCCGGCGTCGGATGGCCGGGGCCCGGTGCGAGATGGAGCCCCGAGAGATCGCCCGGCCGGGCCACGATGACATGGTCCGGTCGCAGCCGCAGGCTCGGGACCGCCGAAGTCGAGAAATCCGTCGTCGGCTGGCGTCTGAGCCGCCGCTCGGTCGCGGGCGTGAACGGAGCCCGGTCGTGGACGACCACCTGGAGGCCCGCGCTCGAAGCTTCCCTGGCGATGGCCGACCGCCCGGAGACCGGCGCGGCATCGAGGATATGGGTGACCTCCGCGGCGGCCTCCGGGAGGCCGGAACGATCGAGGGGCGGCTCGGACCATCGGCCGACAGCCAGCGAGAGCAGAATGTCGAGCACCGCGCCAGCCACCATCGCGGCCATGATGCTGATCATCAACCGGCGAGTGAGCGTGTCATGGAAGATCATGCTGGAACCCTGCGGTACGGGGCTGGTTCGCGGCGGGGCCGGCGAAACCAAACATCACTCTAGCAAGCGGCGGCAGAAGTCGGTAGCGCGGGGGAAACCGACGAGCGGGAGGATGAAATGGCGGGACGGGATTTCGAGGGCGCGGTCGTGCTGGTCACCGGGGCGTCCACCGGACTGGGACGAGCGATCGCGGTGGAAACCGCCGAGCGCGGAGCGGCGACGGTGGTGATCAACTACGCCTCGAGCGAGGCGGAGGCCCAGGAAACCGCCCGCCTGGCGCAGGCTGCCGGCGCGCGGGGCGTGGTGGTGAAGGGCGACGTGGCGAACGACGAGGACTGCCGCCGGATCGCAGCGGCGGCGGCGCCCTACGGCCGGGTCGACGCTCTGTTCAACAACGCCGGCGTGACCAAGTTCGCCAACGACCACGCTGCCCTCGACGCGGTCTCGGCCGACGACTTCCTGCGCATCTATGCGGTGAACGTCGTGGGCGCGTACCAGATGATCCGCGCGGCGCGCTCGTTGCTGGAATCGGCGCCGGCGCCGGGGGCGGTGGTCAATACGTCGTCGATCGCCGGGGTGATGGGGATCGGCAGCTCGGTGCCCTACGCGGCCTCCAAGGGGGCCCTGATCACCATGACCATCTCGCTTGCGCGCGCCTTGGCCCCGAAGATCCGCGTCAACGCCATCTGCCCCGGCTACATCGACACCCCCTGGTTCGGCCGCGGCATGCCGCCCGACCGCCTGGACCGCCTCCGCGAGGCCGTGGTGGCGTCGACCCCGTTGAACGTCGCCTCGACCGCCGAGGACATCGCCGCCGCCGCCGTGTTCCTGGGCTCGCCCGCTTCGCGCCACATCACCGGCGAGACCCTGATGGCCGACGCCGGAACGCACCTCGGCTACGCACCGCTGGGGATGCGCTGACGCGCGGCCGACGCTCCGGGATGAGGGATCAGAAGTTGAAGGGTACGACGAGGTCGATGCCGATCGTCACCTGATCCTTGGAGGACCCGGGCGGGTCGCCGAACTGAGCGGCCCCCGCCAGGATGCGGTCATAGCGGATCTCCGGTCGTACGGTCAGGCCGTCGATCTCCTTGGGCATCTTGGCCGGCTTGATGTTCAGGCCGAAGGTGAGCGCGCCGTACGTCGAAGGGCCGAAGTTATAGGCGGTGCTCGGCCGGCCGTACTCGACATTGACGAAGTCGTTGTTCCCCGGGAAGGCGGCGACGAAGAAGGCGTTGTTATCTCTCCACACCTCGGCGCGCAGCCCTGCCGTGACAATCGAGCTGAGCGGATAGGTGAAGTACTGGGCGACGCCGCCGCCGGAGGCGCTGAAGCCATCGTCCTTGATATAGTTCAGCTCAGTGACGGATGTCAGCTTGGCGTTGGGTTTCCAGGTAATGATCATATCGTTCAGATAGCGCAGCTTGCTGTGGATACCCGTGAACGGCGAGCTGGCCGGGTCTTCGGGGCCGATATGGGTCAAGGCCAGGATGGTGACCTTCGCGAAATTGAGCCCGAAGCCGCCGACGAAGTGGGGCTGGTCGGCGTTATACCCACCGCCCGGAGACCCGATCGACGTGTTCACCCCGGTCGTGTAGCCGGCATAGATATCCAGCATCGGATTGACATGCGTCGTGGTCAGAATGCCGGTGTGCTTCAGCGGGATGCCAAAGTTGAAGATGTAGGAATGGGAATAGAAGAAATTGCCGGTCGGATCGATGACTTCGTAGCCGATCGGCGTCGAGAACTGGCCGAGCTTGACGTCGATGCCACCCGGCGTGAGCACGGGCAGGTGGGCCAGGAAGTTGGCCTCGACGATGTCCCACTGGTTCCGGTTGTCCTGGTGAGGAAGTTCGCCGAGAAATTGCGTGAACTGCGAATCCATGCCGTACATCACCTGCAGCTTGAAGCCGACGTCGAGCCAGGTCGCCTTCGGATCGAGGTCGCGCTCCAGGGTTACGGCGGCCTGATTGAGGACGAACTGGTTGGCCTTGTCGGTGAACAGATGGCCGAAGTTGATCTGGTTTCCAGGCGACTGCGGATTCATCGTCGCGCCCACCTCGATATGGCCGCCGAGCTTGATCGACTGGATCCATCCCTCCGTGCTCAGGGGCGCGGGAGGCGGCGCGGGGGCGGCGGCCGGCGGCGCAGCCGCGGGCGCGGAGGCGTCTGTCGGGGGCGTCGCCTGGTCATCGGCGAAGGCGGCGCCGGCGAGAAGGCTGGCGGCGGCGGCCGTCGACAGCAGCGTCCAGATGCGGTGAGTCATAAAAGTCCCCTGTTTTTGCCGTTGAGGGCGGCTATCGAGCCTGAAGGAGCCTGAGGAACGCCTAAATCGTGGGCGCCGCTGAAGCTGGAAGACCGATGACCTGTAAATGGTCACATGACGCGGAGCGCTGACCAAAAATCAGGCGAACGGATCACGACACATTTCCACCGGACTCCGCCGCTGGCGGTGGCGCTCAAGATGGCGGCGCGGAGCACGTCGAGCAGCCATTCGATCGCCTCGCCCTTGACACTGGGAGACGCGCGGCGGGCGCGGCGCGGCGCGAAGAGGGCCAGCGGGAGGGCGGAGCGGCGGAGGTTCGGCATAGTCAGCAAGCTTGGCGACACCGCCGTAAAGTCTCCATCTCGCCTTGGGCTCAGACGAATAAACGCCGGGTAAAGGGCGCCGGTCGGCGCGTCATCTCCACGAATCCGGAGCGGATGGTCACCCGCCAGCTCACCTCAGGCGGGGTCGTCCAGGCTGAAGCGGTCGTCGTCCTCGTGATAGGCGAAGATCTCGGCGTAGCGGCCCCAGGACACGATCGCATCCATGGTCTCCTCGGCGTAGGGCTCGGACATGAAGTCCTCGAGCTCGTCGCGGAAGCGGGTCGCGGGGGCCTGATGGGAGGCGCGATCGTCCAGGACGCGCCGGATGTGGGCGGCCAGCGGCACATAGGCGAGCAGGTGCTGGGCGAACAGCTGCTTGCGCTCGTCGACATCGGCGGCGTCGTAGCGTCGGCCGGCCGGCGTCAGCCTGATCGTGCGTCCCTCGATCTCGGCGAAGCGCATGAGTTGCAGGGTCTCGGCGATGGGCAGCAGTTCGTCGGCCTCCATCTGCAGTTCGCGCGCCAGGGTCGCGAGGTCGGCGGAGCCGTTGTTGGGCGGGGCGGCTATGGCCTCGATCATACCGGCCAGGGTGTTGGTGGAGACGTGGGTCAGGGCCATGCCGAGGCCCGATCCCGGGAAGTTGCCCTCGCGCGGCGCCGGTCCGGTCGGACGGGCGGTCATACGGGCGTAGATGTCGTCGACCAGGGCGCGGAAGGCGGGGTCGAGGCGCTTGCGGGGCTGGGGAAGATCGACCTTGATCTCGGCGATGACCCGCCCCGGGTTGGAGGAGAACACCAGGATGCGGTCGCACATCAACACCGCCTCCTCGATGTTGTGGGTGACGATCAGGATCGATCGAATCGGCATGCGGCCTTCCGACCACAGGTCCAGAAGGTCGGTGCGCAGGGTCTCCGCGGTCAGGACGTCGAGGGCGGAAAACGGCTCGTCCATAAGCAGCACCGAAGGCTGTACGACCAGGGCCCGGGCGAGGCCGACGCGCTGGCGCATGCCCCCCGACAGCTCCTTGGGATAGGCGTTCTCGAAGCCGTCCAGGCCAATGAGGTCGATGGCCGCTAGGGTGCGTTTGCGACGCTCGTCGGCCGGCACGCCCTGGGCTTCCAGGCCCAGCTCCACGTTCTTCTGGACCGTCAACCAGGGGAACAGGGCGAAGCTCTGGAAGACCATTGAGACGCCGTGGGCGTTGGAGTCGCCCGGCATGTCCCTCACCTCGACCGTGCCGGCGGTGGGAGTGATCAGGCCGGCGATCGAGCGCAGGAGGGTGGATTTCCCGGACCCCGACCGGCCCAGAAGGCCGACAATTTCATTGGACCGGAGGGTGAGGTTGACGTCCTCCAGCACCACCAGGCCCGGCCCCGAGCCCTTGCCGTAGACGTGCTTGAGGTGCTTCACCTCGACCAGCGGCACGTCCTTCTGGGCGGTTCCTTCCAGGGTCATCGTCATCGTCGGCATCCTCGGGCAGGTCTGGTCTCGTGGGCTCAGGGCTCGTCAGTTCAGGAGAAGGTTCTTCTCGGCATAGGCGTACATCGGCCGCCAGAGCGTCCGGTTCAGGGCGATCACGAAGATGCTCATCACCGTGGCGCCCAGGGCCACGCGGGGGAAGTCACCCGCGTCGGTGGCCTTGGCGATGAACGCCCCGAGGCCGGCGGCGGCCAGCCTGGTGTGGCCCCAGCTGACCACCTCGGCCACCACGCTAGCGTTCCACGAGCCGCCGGAGGCGGTGAGCGCCCCGGTGACGTAGTAGGGAAATATCCCCGGCAGGATGAGGTCGCGCCAGCGCTGCCAGGAGCGCAGGTGGAAGATCCCGGCGGCCTCCTTGAGGTCGTTGGGAAGGGCGCTCGCGCCGGCGACCACGTTGAAGAGGATGTACCACTGGGTCCCCAGGATGATCAGGGGCGAGAGCCAGACGTTGGGGTTCAGCCGCCAGGCGACGATGCCCATCACGGCGAAGGGGAAGATGACGTTGGCGGGGAAGGCGGCCAGGAACTGGGCGACCGGCTGGATACGCCTCGACCACACCGGCCGCAGGCCGATCCACACCCCGATCGGCACCCAGATCAGGCTGGCGATGACGATCAGCAGGAGCACCCGGACAAGGGTGATGAGGCCCAGGCCGAAGGCCGCCACGAGGTCGTGAAGCTTCAGGTTGGCGCTCAGGTAGCGGAAGATCGTCCATACCGCCCAGGCGCCGACCAGCGCCACGAGGCCGAACCACAGACGATCGAACCAGCGCACCGCATCCGGGTTGAAGGCCCGCGGCCGGCTGCGAACGAAGCGGCGCGGGCGGGGGAGCAGCGCCAACAGGCCGACGAACGGCCGGCCGAGCCGGCGAAACAGGCGGGTGCGGCGAAGCAGGTCGTAGAACCAGGACTCCGGCTGGTTCTCGGACGCCGTCTGCTCGAATCGGAACTTATCAGCCCAGGCGACGATGGGGCGGAAAAGGAGCTGGTCGTAGCTGACGATGACCACCGCCATGGCGCCCACCGCCCAGCTCACCGCCACGAAGTCGCGGCGGTCGATGGCCATCGCCAGCCAGGACCCGATCCCCGGCAGGGTGACCTGGGTCTTGCCCACGGTGAAGTACTCCGAGGCCACCACGAAGAACCATCCGCCGGACATCGACATCATGGTGTTCCAGACCAGAGCCGGGGTGGCGAACGGCAGCTCCAGCTTCCAGAACTTTCGCCAGGGCGAGAGGTGGAACTGCTGGCTCACCTCCACCAGGTCGGCCGGCAGCGTCCTGAGCGACTGGTAGAAGCTGAAGGCCATGTTCCAGGCCTGGGAGGTGAAGACCAGGAAGATCGCCGCGCATTCGGCGCCCAGCTCGCTGGTGGGAAACAGGTTGATGAAGAAAGTCAGGGTGAAGGCCAGGAACGCCATGATCGGGATCGACTGGGCGATATCCAGCATCGGCACGAGCACCAGCTCGGCCTTGCGGCTCTTCGCCGCCAGGGTGGCCACGCCGAAGGTGAAGAGGAGCGACAGGAGGATCGCGGCGAACATCCTCAAGGTGGAGCGAAGAGCGTATTCGGGGAGGCGGGCGGGATCGAGGACCACCGGCTCGGTTTGCAGGTGGGCGACCGGCAGGCTCATCTGCTGGGCGCCGTGCACCACCAGCACCGCCGCCGCGCCGATGAGCACGAGGGCGATCAGGTCATAGCGGTTGGGCGCGAACTGCCGGCGCGCGAAGCGCGCCAGCAGCCCGGTGTTCAACCGGTCGGAAGAGAGGAAGACCATGGGCTCGCCTCGTGAACGCCGCATCGGCCGTCACGAGGAGCCCGAGAACCTCAGGCTGGACGGGACGATCTCAACGGCCTGCTATCTGGACCAGGACTGTCGCTTGGCATGGGGTTGTGGGTTTCCGTTAGGGCTCCCTCGGCCGCGCGAACGCAGGTGAGGGCCGGGTCGAAATGGTCCGGTTGCCTGAGAGTGTCAACCCCGAAGCGCCACTACGACAAACCGCGGAGTCGGGATGCGCGGCTTACACCGAAGCGCGGATCCCGAGGGGTTGGCGCGGCGGCGGAGGCGCGTCGATGGCCTGGGATATCGCGCGCCGGATGTCCGCCTGCAGGAAGGGCTTGGGAAGCCGGGGCAGGTGGAAGTCGAGCTTGTCGCCGACGACGAGATCGGCGTAGCCGCTGGCCAGGATCACGCGAAGGTCCGGCCGCAAGTCCTTGAGCGTGCGGGCGAGTTCGACCCCGGACATGCCGGGCATGACGTGGTCGGTGATGACCAGGTCGATGTGCCCCCCCCTTTCCAGGAGGGCCAGGGCCTCGGCGGCCGAGGCGACCTCCCGGACGGTGTGGCCGAGATCCTCGAGCATGGCGGAGGTCCCCGCGGAAACCAGCGAGTCGTCGTCGACCAGCAGAATCGTCAGGACCCGCTCATCCGAGCTCGACCAGGCGCCGGCCTTGGCGTCGCTCGCACGCTCCGGCGCGGCGGCGGGGGCCACGGCGTGTTCCGCGACCGGAATCCACAGTTCGACACGCGTGCCGATGCCCGGCTGGCTGGACAGCTTCAGCGCGCCGCCGGTCTGGGCGGCGAGGCCGTGGACCATGGAGAGCCCCAGGCCCGTTCCCTTCCCGACACCCTTGGTGGTGTAGAAGGGCTCGGTCGCGCGGGCGAGAACGTCTTCGTCCATGCCGGCGCCATTGTCGGAGACGCTTACGCGCACGTAGTGGCCGGGCCGGAGGTCCTTAGGCGCCTCCGCCTCTCTCCCATCGACACGCGCCCGCGTCCCCCGGATGGTCAGGGCGCCGCCGTCCGGCATGGCGTCCCGGGCGTTCACCGACACGTTCAGCAACGCAAGTTCCAGCTGGTTCGCGTCGATCAGCACCGGCGGAAGATCCGGGTCGAACTCCTCCACCACCTGCACGCCGGAGCCCAGGGCGCGGGTCAGCAGGTCCCTCATGCCCAGGACCAGGGCCGGCACGGAGACGGCCTCCGGGCGAAGCTCCTGCCGGCGGGCGAAGGCCAGGAGCCGCTGGGTGAGCGCCGCGCCGCGCTCCGCCGCGGTCAACGCGTTCTCCACCAGCCGAATCGCCCTGGCGTCCCCGGCCACCCGCTTCTGAAGAAGCTGAAGGCCGGCCATCATCGCCATCAGCAGGTTGTTGAAATCGTGGGCCACGCCGCCGGTCAGCTGGCCGATGGTGTCGATCTTCTGGGCCTCGAACAGCTGCGCCAGCGCCTGCTCCCGCTCGCGCGTCCGCTCCTCGATGCGCACCTCGAGATCGCTGTTGAGGCGCTGAAGTTCGAGGGTGGACGCTTCGAGGGCGGCGGTACGCTCCGCCACGCGCTGTTCCAGCTCGGCGTTGAGCCTCTCCAGGGCGCGGGTCTTGCGATGGAGCTCGGCGAACACCCTGACCTTGGCGCGCAGCACCTCGGGCACCACCGGCACGGGAACGTAGTCCACCGCCCCCGCCTCGTACCCCTTCAGCCGGTCGAGGTCCGAAAGGTGGATGGCCGAGACGAAGATCAGCGCCGTCTCCTGGAAGCGCGGATGCTCGCGAATCATCGCCGCCAGCTCGAAACCATCGACCTCCGGCATCTGCACGTCGATCAGCACCACGGCGATATCGTGCTTGAGCAGCTGGGCGAGCGCTTCCCGGGCCGAGGCGGCCTTGATCAAGGTCTCCCCTAAGCTGCCGAGGATCGCCTCATAGCTGAGCAGCTTCCCGGGCTGGTCGTCGACCAGCAGAATGTTGACGGGGTCTGGGTTTTGCAAAACGGTTCCGAGCGGATCAGCGGTGTAGCCACATCCGCAGGGCGGACAGCAGCTGTTCGGTGTTGACCGGCTTGGCAAGATAGTCCGACGCGCCGGCCTCCAGGCACTTCTCCCGGTCTCCCTTCATGGCCTTCGCCGTCAGGGCGATGATCGGCAGGCGCCGGAAAGCGGGGTTGGCCCGGATCGCCTGCGTGGTTTCATAGCCATCCATTCCCGGCATCATGATGTCCATCAGGACGATCGCGACTTCCGGCTGGGAGGCGACGATGGACACCGCCTCGCTTCCGGTGGTCGCCGTCAGCACCCGCATCCCGCGTCGTTCCAGCACGCTGGACAGGGCGAAGATGTTGCGGGCATCGTCGTCGACCAGCAGCACGGTGCGGTTGACCAGATCCTCGTCCGAGGAATGCAGCCGCTCGAGCATCCGCTGCTTTTCGGGGGGCAGGTCGGCGACCACCCGGTGAAGGAACAGCGCCGTCTCATCCAGCAGGCGTTCCGGCGATTCCACGCCCTTGACCACGACGCTGCGCGCCATCGTGTGCAGGCGGGCGTCCTCCTCGGGGGTGAGTTCGCGGCCGGTGAACACCACGACCGGGGTGTCGGCGAGCGCGCCGTCGTCGCGCAGCGTCTCGAGCACGTCGAATCCAGACATGTCGGGCAGGCGCAGGTCCAGCACCACGCAGTCGGCCGGATCCGCCCTCAGCCGTTCCAGCGCCTCCCCGCCCGAACCCACGGTTTCTATGTCGATGTCGTCGTGCGCCAGGAGTTCCGTGATGCTCAGCTGCTCGGCCGGACTGTCCTCCACGACCAGCAGGCGCTTGCGCCGCGGCGCGGCGAACGACTTGATCTTGGCGAGAGCCTGCTCCAGCCCCTCGGTGGTGGTCGGCTTGTTGAGGAAGGAGAAGGCGCCGCGGGCCAGGCCGTGCTGCTTGTCCTCGTCGAGGGTGACGATCTGCACCGGGATGTGCCGCGTGGACGGGTCCTGTTTCAGCTGGCTGAGCACGGTCCAGCCCAGCATGTCCGGCAGGAACACATCGAGGGAGACCGCTGCGGGCCGATAGTCCCTGGCCAGCGCCAGGGCGTCCGCGCCACGGGTAGCGACCAGCACCTTGAACCCCGAGTCCCGCGCCAGATCGACCATGATGCGGGCGTAGTGCGGGTCGTCTTCGACGATCAGCAGGACCGGATCCCCCGGCTTCAGCGCCCGGCGGTCGTCCGGAATCACCAGGGTCTGCTCGGGTCCACGCGACCCCGAGGAAGCCTGCGAGGTCGGCCTCAGGGTGCGCATCTCGACCGTGGGCCGCGCGGGCGCGGCCTGGGCTCCGACGTAGGCCAGGGGCAGATAGAGGGTGAACGTCGAGCCCTGCCCAGGTGTGCTTCGCAGCTGGATCTCACCGCCGAGCAGGCCGGCCAGCTCGCGGCTGATCGCCAGGCCCAGTCCCGTGCCCCCGTACTTGCGGCTGGTGCCGGCGTCGGCCTGCTGGAAAGCCTCGAAGATGATCTTCTGCTTCTCGGGCGGGATGCCGATGCCCGTGTCGGAGACCTCGAAGGCCACCACCGAGGGCGCGAGCTTGAGGGTCGGATGTTCGCTGCTCCATCCGCCCGCCGCCGGCGACACCGTCAGCTTTACCCCGCCCTGGGCGGTGAACTTGAAGGCGTTGGACAACAGGTTCTTGAGCACCTGCTGCAGGCGCTTGGAGTCGGTGATGATGCTGGGCTCGAGGTTGGCGGCCATCTGCACCTCGAAGTTCAGGCCGCGGTTTTCCGCCTCGTGGCGGAACGGCCGGGCCATGGTCTCCAGCAGGCCGGTGAAGTCGATTTCCTCGGCGTCCACCGACACCGTTCCGGACTCGATCTTTGAAAGGTCGAGGATGTCGGAGATCAGGTTCAGCAGGTCGGTGCCGGCGCCGTGGATCGTGCGGGCGAACTCCACCTGCCGGTCGGACAGGTTGCCGTCGGGATTGTCCTGCAGCTGCTGGCCCAGGATCAGGATCGAATTGAGCGGCGTGCGCAGCTCGTGGCTCATATTGGCCAGGAACTCGGACTTGTACTTGGAGGTCAGGGCCAGCTCGGTCGCCTTGTCCTCCAGGGCCCGGCGGGCCTCCTCGATCTCCTGGTTCTTGGCCTCCACCTCGACGTTGCGTTCGGCCAGCTGCTGGGCCTTCTGCTCCAGTTGTTCGTTGGTCTGCTGCAGCTCCCCCTGTTGGGCTTGCAACTCCGCGGCCAGCTGCTGCGACTGGGTGAGCAGGCCTTCGGTCTGCATGGTCGCTTCGATCGAGTTCAGCACGATGCCGATGCTGGCGGTGAGCTGGTCGAGGAACGACAGCTGCAGCTCGGTGAACGGCGAGAGGGCCGCCAGTTCGATGACCGCCTTGACCTGCCCCTCGAAGAGAACCGGCATCACCACGGCGTTGCGGGGCTGGGCCTGGAACACGCCCGAGCGGATGGGAACGACGTTGGTAGGGAGGTCGGTGAGAACCAGCAGCCGCGCGTCGCGGGCGCATTGGCCGATCAGGCCCTCCCCCATCTGCAGTTGCGGCGGATGGCCTTCCGTGGGGTGGTCGGCGTAGGCGGCGAGTAGCTTGAGCGAGAGGCCGTCGCCTTCGGTCTCCAACTGGTAGATCACTCCATGTTGCGCCTCGACCAGCGGCGCGAGTTCCGACAGCAGCAGGCCGCCCACCTTGCCGAGGTCCCGCTGGCCCTGGAGCATGTTGGTGAAGCGGGCGAGATTGGTCTTCAGCCAGTCCTGTTCGGTGTTGCGGTCCGTGGTCAGGCGCAAATTGCCGATCATGGTGTTGATGTTGTCCTTCAGCTCCGCCACCTCACCGCGCGCGTCGACCTGGATGGAGCGGGTCAGGTCGCCCTTGGTCACCGCCGTGGCGACCTCGGCGATGGCCCGGACCTGGGTGGTAAGGTTCGCGGCCAGAAGGTTCACGTTGCCGGTCAGATCCTTCCAGGTCCCCGCGGCGCCGGGCACATTGGCCTGGCCGCCCAGGCGACCCTCGACCCCGACCTCGCGCGCCACGCTAGTCACCTGGTCGGCGAAGGTAGCCAGGGTGTCAGTCATATTGTTGATGGTCTCGGCCAGGGCGGCCACTTCGCCCTTGGAGGCCACGGTGAGGTTCTGCTTCAGGTCGCCGTCAGCCACGGCGGTCACCACCTTCACGATGCCGCGAACCTGTTCGGTCAGGTTGGCGGCCATGACGTTCACGGTGTCGGTGAGGTCCTTCCAGGTCCCGGCCACGCCCGGCACCTGCGCCTGGCCGCCGAGCTTGCCCTCGGTCCCCACTTCGCGGGCCACCCTGGTCACTTCGCCGGCGAAGGCGTTCAGCTGGTCCACCATGGTGTTGATGGTGTTCTTAAGCTCGAGGATTTCGCCCTTGGCGTCCAAGGTGATCTTGCGCGAGAGGTCGCCCCGGGCGACCGCGGTGGTCACCTCGGCGATGTTGCGCACCTGGGTGGTCAGGTTGGCGGCCAGCAGGTTCACGTTGTCGGTGAGGTCGGCCCAGGTTCCGGCGACCCCCGGAACGTTGGCCTGGCCGCCGAGCTTGCCCTCGGTGCCCACTTCGCGGGCCACCCGCGTCACCTCGCCGGCGAAGGAGCGCAGCTGGTCGACCATGGTGTTGATGGTCTCCTTCAGCTGAAGGATCTCGCCCTTCACGTCGACGGTGATCTTCTTCGAAAGGTCGCCGCTGGCGATGGCGGTGGCGACGTCGGCGATGTTGCGCACCTGGTCGGTCAGGTTGCCGGCCATGAAGTTCACCGAGTCGGTGAGGTCCTTCCACGTCCCCGATACGCCGGACACCTGAGCCTGGCCGCCGAGCTTGCCTTCGGTGCCGACCTCGCGCGCCACCCGCGTCACCTCGCCGGCGAAGGCGTTGAGCTGATCCACCATGGTGTTGATGGTGTTCTTCAGCTCCAGGATCTCGCCCTTCACGTCGACGGTGATCTTGCGGCTCAGGTCGCCGCGGGCCACGGCGGTGGTCACCTCGGCGATGTTGCGCACCTGGCCGGTCAGGTTGGAGGCCATGGAGTTGACGTTCTCGGTCAGGTCCTTCCAGGTTCCGGCCACCCCCGGCACATTGGCCTGGCCGCCCAGCTTGCCCTCGGCGCCCACTTCGCGCGCGACGCGCGTCACCTCGGAGGCGAAGCGGTTCAACTGGTCCACCATGGTGTTCAGCGTCTCCTTCAGCTGAAGGA
>JAQGIW010000278.1 GCA_028290905.1 Caulobacteraceae bacterium
GGATGCGTAGCTCAGCGGGAGAGCACCTCGTTCACACCGAGGGGGTCACAGGTTCAATCCCTGTCGCATCCACCAGGACTTTCAAGTACTTAGCCGTCCGGCCCACTCCTGCTCCCCAGATTGCTCCCCCGAAACCAGACTGGGCGACCCGCTCACCGACCAGCAGGGAGGGACAGCCCGAGCCCGCCCAGCCTCTCGAACGATCGCATGAGCGCTCCGGCTTCGAGAGGCTGAGTGATGTGGCGACTGCCACACACTGGCAATGGCCCCCAGCGACTCTGGAGGCCCGCGGCGAACGTCGATCCCTCGCTCGGCGAGCAGCTCCTCCACATCGCGGATGGAGAGGGTGAAGCGGAAATACAACCACACGGCGTACCGGATCGCGTCCGCTGGGAACCGGTGACGCTTGAACGAAATGGGCTGCACGGCCCCTCCCCCGCCTCGCGGGCCGAAAAGCCCTGAAGCGGAGATAGGTTAGCGTTAGACTGCCAGCACCGATGCGGTTGGCTCAAAGACGCGGCTCATCGGCTAAGCCTGCCAGTCCATCGGTGGTTTCAGGTCTATCACAGGTGGGCTATTGAGAATGCGGCAGGGGAGGCCGCAAGCGCTGGCGCTGAGGCCGAAGACCTGCACCGTGTCGGCCTGGACCGGGACGAAATGGGAGCCGCTTCCCGACACCGCAGGACCGTCGCCGCTCTGGTTGGCGAAGCCTGTAATCGGCCAGGATGGATGACCCTGCAGCGCCGGCGGCGCTACCATGGTGAGGTTGTGGACCTTCACGCTCGAGGGATTGTGGAAGCCCTGGCTCTCTCCCGAATAGTGGATGATCCAGCCGGCGTCGGAGTTCCGCGACTTCTGGCAGACCACGCTGTTGATCGTCAGAACGCCGGCGTTCGGGACGTCCAGACACGCGCTTTCCGTTCCGCCCGCACCCAACAATCGGCTGTTTTGGATGGTTGTTATTGCCGCGCGGGTCTTGAGGAGGTGACCGATTCTGCAGTGTGTCGAAAGCAGATTATCGACGATAAGTTCGTCGACCACGCCAACATAGATGTTGTGGCAGAGTCCGGTACTGTTGCCGTTGTCATGGAAATAGGATTGACGCAAGAACACCTTCTGGCCGACGCTGCCGCCGAGAATTCCGTCGTCACAGCCGCTGATCTCACAGTCCTCGATGACGATGCTGTTGCTGAGCGGCCGATTGAAGAAAGTTTGGCCGAGGCGGATCGCCGCGTAGTTGCCGTAGCCGTCCACGCGACGGAAACCCCAAAATCTTAGCCTCCTGAAGGTAGCGTCGAAGTCGCCGGTCGCGAACAGCCCCGTCTGGTAGTAGAGAACGCCGTCGCCGTACCCGTCGGTGCACAGCAGCGGCGGCGGCTTGCCCGGCTCGCCCTCGATGATCACTGGGCCCAGGAGATTGCCCTCGTAGGGCGGCCATCCCACCAGTGACGGCCAGCGGCGGGAATGTGAGCCGCTGTCGTTCGTGTAGTACCCCGGCGGTCCGGGGCTGATGATCACTCGGAATCCCATCTGCGAGATCTGTTCCGCGCCTGCGTAGCCGTTGTTCCACCGAGCTTGCGAGTTCATGAAGCAGCCCGCCAGGGTAAGCGAAGGGAACCGCTTCCCCGGTCCTACCTCCAGGACCTCGAAGGCCGCGCATCTGGTACGCGGGTACGCTTTGCCGTGCCTACTCAGGTCCTTACGTTCCCGTGGCACGTTGAACGCCGCCGCGACGTTCAACGGAAGGATCGCGGTCGATAGAATGCCCGTCATCACGGAGCGCCGGGAGCGCGCCGTCGGAACGCGGTCAGATTTCCGTCCAGAGGTCATGTGTCTGCATCCGGCGCTCAGGGTCCGCCCTAAGTTCGGACGGGCGGCCGCCCCAGGAAATGCCAAAAGATCATTGCTGCCGCGATCGCGTGGGGAGGCTCTGAGTGCAGCGGATAGGCGAGTTGGAGATCGCCTGCAGAAATTCAGCTCGGTCGGCCTGAATCCTCGCGGTGCGAGCCAGCGTCGAGCGTATCTCGGACGTCGCGACGTCGGCAACGGGGTGGGGAGCGGACCCAATGCTGCGTCTCCTGGAAGAGCGGTCACAAAGGGCCGGCACGATGCCGGGGCGCCCGCCGAAGTCAGGCGCCGAGCGCGGCGACCAGCGCGCGGCGCCACTCGCTGGTTAGCGCTAGACTGCCAGCCCCCGCACCTTTCGAGGATCGGCGAACTCCGCGCCAGTTCCGCTCTACGCCGCCGATTGGATCGTCGTAGAGAACGCGAACCATTTTCGCTATATGATTGGTCTTTGCGGTAGACCAGAGATTATTTCAAGTACATATGATTATGGTTACTTATTATTAACCAAACTCCGGCAAGTCTCTGTCGCCCCTTGGGTTAACCTTGTGGTATCCGCAAGAGCTTGACAATCATTCCGAGCTCCTCGGCCCTGCGAAGTCACACTGCGACCGGGTACTCATCCTTTCCCGCCGCCGTGCCCGCCGCCGGAGCGCCCACCGCCCGCGTGCCCGCCGTGGAACCCGCCGCTGGAGTGCACGCCGTGGAAACCGCCGCTTGGGCCGTGGTGGAAATGGTCGCCGCCGTCCCGGCTGAAGGGCCGCCTCGCCCCGTTGCGGTAATAGAAGCCGCCGTCGCCGCCCCAGTAGCCGTCGTAGAACGGGCCGTAGGCGTCGTCGTAATAGGCGTCGTAGTCCAGCGAGGCGACACCACCTCTATATCCATGGTGGTACGATGCGCAGGCGAACAGTCCGAGCGACATGGTCGCGAGCGCCAGCCCAAATGTAATAGACCTCATTGTCAGTCTCCGATCCGGCCAGGCAATGGCGCTTCGATCTCTTGAATCTTACGGCTTATCTATACTGCCTGTCCCCTCGGATAATCTGATCAAACCTGAGGCGTTCTTTGTTTGGACGCCGATTTTCACCTGTCAGGATTGCGTCGGCAGCGCACCCAACAGTTTGTCCAAGGTGATCGGATAGTCACGGATCCGAGCGCCGCAGGCGTTGTAGATGGCGTTGGCAAGCGCCGCTCCGGCGCCGCAGATGCCCAATTCACCGATGCCTTTGCTCTTGAGAGGATTTGCCGCGTCGTCGAGTTCGGGGAGGAAGATTGCATCGATCTCGGGGACGTCCGCGTGCACGGGCACATGGTATTCGGCGAGGTCGTGGTTCACGTAAAAGCCGAAGCGAGGGTCGAGGGTCAGGCCTTCCTCCAGCGCCGCGCCGATCCCGAACACCATTCCGCCGATCGCCTGGGATCGCGCGGTCTTGGCGTTCAGGATGCGACCGGCGGTGAAGACGCCCAGCATCCGTCTTAGCCGGACTTCGCCTGTGTCGACGTCGACGCCGACCTCCGCGAAGTGCGCACCATAGGACTGCTGCGAGAAGGCTTTGAGGGTCTCACCTGGCCGGATCTCGCCGTCGGCCTCGACGCCGCTCGCGCCGACCAGATCAACCAGGGCTCTCGACTGTCCGCCAGCCTCCAATCGCCCATCCGCGAAGCGAGCCGCGCCGGGATCCACGCCAGCGGCCGCTGCGAGCTTTGCGCGCAATCGATCACAGGCGTCGAACAGGGCGGAGCCGGAGCTTGCGGCGCCGAATGATCCGCCCGAGCCGGAGGCCTGGGGAAAGGCGGTGTCTCCGATCTCCATGCGAACGTGGTCCGGCGACAAGCCAAGCATGTCGGCGGCGATCTGGGTCAGGATCGTGTAGGTCCCGGTGCCGATATCCGTCATCGCCATGCGCACGGTGGCGACGCCGTCGGGACCCAGCCGCACGGACGCCCGCGAAAGCTCCAGCGGGTTACCGCGCGTGGCGGCGGCGACGCCCATTCCCACCAGCTGACGCCCATCGCGAACTTGTCCCGGCCGAGGACTGCGCGCCGCCCATCCAAAGCGCCGCGACCCCTCCTGAAGGCAGGCGACCAGGTGACGGCTCGAATAAGGAACATGCCTCTCGGGATCCTCGCGCGGCTCATTGCGCAACCTCAACTCGATCGGGTCCAGATCCAGCTTCTCGGCCAGCTCGTCCATGGCAATTTCCAGCGCCAGCAACCCCACAGCCTCGCCGGGAGCGCGCATCGAGGATGCGACCGGAATGTCGAGAGGCGCCACCCGGTGGCGGGTCAGTCGGTTGGCGCCCGCGTAAAGCGTCCGCGTCTGCATCGCGGCCGCCTCGAAGGTCGGCTCACTCGGCAGATTGCCGGAGTAGGAATCATGGCCGATCGCCTGAAGACGTCCCTCCTGGTCCGCGCCAAGACGAATGCGCTGAATGGTGTCCGAGCGGTGCGTCGTCACATGGAACACCTGCTGGCGGGTCAGGGCCGTCTTGACCGGCCGGCTCAGCTGGCGCGCGGCGATCGCCGCCAGGATGGCGTCGGCGTTCACCCACAGCTTGGCCCCGAAGCCGCCGCCGATGTACGGGCTGACGAGCCGCACCTTCTCGACGGGAACCTGCAAGGTCCTCGCGACAGCCTGCCGTCCCTGGTTCAACATCTGGTTTGAGGTGTGGAGCGTGAGCTGATCACCGTCCCAGCTTGCGAGGGTGGCGTGCGGCTCCATCATGGCGTGGGACTGAAGGGGGGTGGTGTAGATTTCATCCAACCGCACGGGCGAGGCGGCGTAGCCGGCGTCGAAATCGCCCACGGCGCTGTCTGCGCTAGCGACCCGGGGGGCACGGGCGCGATCGAGATTGGCGCGCAACGCATACCGTCCAGGCGCGCGATCATAGCGAACCCGGACCAGATAGGCGGCCGCGCGAGCCTCCTCGAAGGTTTCGGCCACCACGAAGGCGACCGGCTGGCCATAGTACGCCACCTCCGGGCCCGTCAGCACCGGATGGGCCTCATGGTGGTTCCCCTGGCCCTGCGCGGGCGCGTTGAGGTGGGTCAGCACCAGGACAACGCCCGGCGCACGTTCGGCCGCCTGGGCGTCGATGGAGACAATCGATCCCTTTCCGATGGACGCTTCGACGACGTATCCGTAAGCCGTCGCCGGGCCCTGCATCGTTTCGTATGCGTAGATGGCGCGGCCCGTGACCTTCGGCCGTCCGTCCACGCGATCGAGCGGCTTGCCCACCCAGCCTCGGGCGGCGGCGTCGAGGGCGTTCCTCCCGGCGGGGGTGTCCATTTCCATGGCTCTCTCTCCTTCAGGCCCGCGTCGCCTGCGCCAGCACAGCCGAGAGAGTGCGACGCGCCAGCGGGATCTTGAAATCGTTGCCGCCATAACCGCGAGCGCCCCGCAGAACGATGTTCGCGGCGGCGTTGAAGCTGCTCGCGCTCGCCGCGGCGTTAGCCAGGACCTCTTCACTGGTCCCGATCCGCCAAGGCTTGGGCGCCAGGCCGCCGAACGCGAACCGCGCCGAGCGGATTCTGCCTCCCGAGGTGTCCACGACGGCGGCGACGGAGACGAGAGCGAAGGCGTAGGAAGCCCTGTCGCGCACCTTGCGGTAGATTTGCACGCCCGGCGGCGGAGGCGGCAGCGTGACAGCGGTGATCATCTCACCGGCTCGCAGGTCAGTTTCTACGCTGGGGGTGGCGCCCGGCAGGCGATGGAACTCGGCGATCGGAATGCTTCGAGACCGGCCATCGGCGCCGGCGGTCTCGACATTCGCGTCCAACACCCGAAAGGCGACCGCCATGTCGGAAGGGTTGGTCGCGATGCACTGGCTGCTGGCGCCCAGAACGGCGTGAATCCGGTTGAAGCCTTCCATCGCCGCGCAGCCCGACCCCGGACTGCGTTTGTTGCATGGCTTGGTGACGTCGTAAAAATAGTAGCAGCGGGTCCTCTGAAGCAGATTACCGCCGGTCGTGGCCTTGTTTCGCAGTTGCGCGCTGGCGCCGGCCAGCAACGCCCGGCTGAGGACCCCATAGCGCCGACGCACGCGTGGGTCGGCGGCAAGGTCGCTGTTTCGCACGGTCGCGCCGATCCGCAGGCCGCCTTCCGGCGTATCCTCGATCACGTCCAGAGCGAGGCGGTTGATGTCGATCAGCCGGGTCGGCGTCTCAACCTGCAACTTCATCAGATCGAGCAGGTTGGTGCCGCCGGCGATGATCCTGGCGCCCGGAACGGCGGAGGCCGAGGCGGCCTGCGCTATGGACGCGGCGCGTTCGTAGGTGAAAGCCTTCATGCCGGCTCTCCCGCCGCCTGCCTGATAGCCGCTACGATGTTCGGATAGGCCGCGCAGCGACAGATGTTGCCACTCATCCGTTCGCGGATTTCCGCGTCGGTCAGTTCCGGCCCGGCCTGCGTCAGGTCGGTGGTTACATAGCTCGGCATGCCCGCTCGGCTTTCGTGGAGCATGCCGAGGGCCGAGCAGATCTGCCCGGACGTGCAGTAGCCGCATTGAAAACCATCATGCTCGATGAAGGCCGCCTGCAGCGGATGCAGTTCCCCGCCGGCGGCAAGCCCTTCGATGGTCTCAATCGACTGGCCGTCGTGCATCACGGCGAGAGTCAGGCATGCGTTGATACGGCGTCCGTCCAGAAGCACGGTGCAGGCGCCGCATTGTCCGTGGTCACAGCCTTTCTTCGATCCGGTCAGCGCCAGATGCTCTCGCAGGGCGTCGAGCAAGGTCGTGCGCGGATCCAGCGACAACTCGTGCGCGCCGCCGTTAACCCGCAGCTGTACCGCCACTGAGTCCGAGCGCCCCTCGGAACCAGGCGGCCCAGCCGCGAGCGCGGGCTGTGGGACGCCGGTGTAAGCCAGGGCGGCCGCGGCCGCTGCGCCCTCAAGCGCTCCGCGGCGCGTGCATCGAATTTCTTGGTTTTCGTCGGTGTCCATGGCGGTTCATATGGCTGGGTCTGCTTCGCCAGCACTCAAGACTAACCGCAACTCCGCTTCAGGGTCGTTGAACTGGCGCTGAGTTCCTGTGAGAACCGCTGAGATCAGTCTGTGAAATGGACGTGGACTCGAAGTGTCCGCGATCCCGCTCGACTACGCCAGAATCAGCTGGGCTTGTCGCCCTCCCCCAGCCCGCATCTCGGCCCGATAGAAGCGGTCGGAACGGGATTCGGCGTAGCGAGTGGTGACAGCGTCGAACTCTCCACTTTCCGCGAGCTTGTCCATCGCATAGGCGCGCATGGTCTCCAGAAGCCGGTACCGCGGGGCCGGGTCCCCCAGGTCGGCCGCTACGAGGGACTTGGCCACGAGGCTCGCGAGGCACTGGACGGCCTTCGTCGCGCTGACCTCACCGAAGCCTGACGCCAGAGCCGCCGCTTCCATCGTGAAGTCGCCGGCGAAGACCGCGAGCCTGCGCATGACGACGCGCTCAGGCTCGCTCAGCAGCTCATAACTCCAGTCGAGGGTGGCCCGCAGCGTCTGATGCCGCGCCGGGGCCGTGCGGCGACCGTCGGTGAGAAGGCTGAGCCGGTCGTCGAGCCGGGCCGCGAGCGCTTCGACGCCAAGCGCAGCCGCGCCCGCCGCCGCCAGCTCGATGGCCAGCGGAATGCCATCGAGTCCCCGGCAAATCTGGGCCACCGCTGTCGCCGCCGGCGCGTCGAGCCGCGAAACCGGGTCGGCCGCGCGAGTGCGCTCGATGAATAGTTTGGCGGCGCTGTAACCCAGCACGTCCTCAGCATCGCTCGCCTCTTCGGGAGGGATGTCGAGCGCCGGCACTCGATAGACCCACTCTCCCTCGGCCCTGAGCGGCTCCCGGCTGGTGGCGATCACCTGCATGAAGGCGTCGGCGTGCAGTAGAGCTTCGGCCAGGCTTGCGACCGCCTCGATCACGTGTTCGCAGTTGTCGAGGACAAGCAACAGGCGCCTCGAGCCGAGCGCCGGGGCGAGACGCTCGGGCGACCCGCAATCGCCGCCGAGCCCGAGCACCGAAGCTACGATCGACACCACGCGCCCAGGATCCGACAACGGAGCCAGGTCGGCGATCCACACGCCGTCACCGAACGCGGGCGCGAGGCGGCGCGCGAGTTCGATGGCGAGGCGGGTCTTTCCTATGCCCCCGGCGCCGACCAACGTGACCAGACGGTTCGCCTCCACCAGCGCGGCGACGTCGGAGAGATGGATCTCTCGCCCGACGATGTCCGACGTCGGCGCCGGGAGGTTGTTCGGCGCAGGCGGACCTCGGGAAGGAGCCAACGGCGCGTCGTCTTGGTCCAGACCCGCGATCCGCGCATCGCGCGTCGCCGCCGGACCCTCCACCGCGATTTCCGCGACGAATCGATAGCCGCGGCCGGACACCGTCTTGATGAATTCCCGATCCTCGCCCAGCGCCTTCCGCAAGGATGAGATCTGGAACTGCAGGTTGTTCTCCTCGACTGTCGTCGTCGGCCATACGCGGTCCAGGAGTTCACTCTTGGTGACGAGTTCTCCGCGCGCCTCGACCAGGACGCTGAGCACTTCCAGGGCCCGACTTCCAAGCGGCACCGGAACACCGTTCGCCGTGAGTTCCCGACTACGCACCACGAAGCGGAACCGACCGAACACAAGCGCCTCGAAGCGGGAACGATTCGACCGCGCCTCTTCCATAGACAGCAGCAGGCCCGTCCGGCGGCGACCATCCGTCGCATCAGCTGACGCCAAGCCGGAGCGTGGGATTGCGGTGACGATAGTCATCTTGGTCTCCCATTCGGTTCATGATTCCCGACGGCCGAGCGGACGCATCCGAGCAGGTCATCCTCGTTGATCGGCTTGGTCAGGTAACAATGGACGCCCGCCCGCAATGCGCGCAGCCGTACAGTTTCATCCGGGTGGGCAGTGATCAGAATGGTGGGGACCGGCGCGCCATCGGCGATCAGTCGGTTGTATAGTTCAAGCCCTGTCATCCCTGGCATCTGCACGTCCGCGATCAAGCAAACCGCGCCCGCGCGATGCTCCGAATTCAGGAGACTGGCCCCTGATTCGAACGTTTTCACCAGATAGCCATGTGCCTTCATCAGACGCGCCATCGCCTCGCGAACCGACTCATCATCATCCACGATCGAAATCACTGTGCCGCCATCGGTCAAGTTCACTACGCCCCCCTCCTTTTCGAAAGTCATAGCTCGGCGCCCGCCCGCTCGCCATTGGCCCCCGGTCGAGTTCAGTCGTAACGATGTCCCCTTACCTAATGCCGAAGGACTAGAGCTCTAGTCGTCGAGGCAGGGCGTACGATCGGTCGGTCAGCCCGTTACCGGAAGTGCGAACTCGAGGATGGTTCCACCGGAGGGATTGGGCGCCGCCCACAGTCGTCCGCCGTGGGCTTCGACGATCGAGCGGCTGATCGACAGCCCCATGCCGGTTCCATGAAGCTTGGTCGTGAAGAATGCGTCGAAGATCCGGTCGGCCCCCCGATCGGGCAACCCCGATCCGGTGTCGCTCACGGCCACCACGACCTCGCCATCGTCGCCTCGCCGCGCGCCGACGATCAGCTCGCGGGCGCCATCGACGTCCTTCATCGCGTCGAGGCTGTTCATGATCAGATTCATGATCACCTGTTGCAACTGGATGCGGTCGGCTGTGACCTGGGGTAGGCCCGAGGAGAGCCGCGTCTGGATGGGGATGGCGCAGCGCATGGCCTCGCTCTCCAGGAGGGCGGCCGTCTCCCGAATGACGCCACCTATGTCGACCAACTCCCTCTTCGGAGGACCCTTCTTGAAAATCTCCCGAGTCCGGCTGACGATCTCCGCCGCCCGCGCGCCAGCTTTCACGATCGCCTCAGCCGCCTCGCGCGCCTCCTGGAGATCGGGTGTCTCGCTGGCGAGAAAGCGCAGGCAGGCGTTGGCGTTCGCAACCGCGGCGGTGATCGGTTGATTGACCTCGTGCGCCAGGGCAGCCGTCAGCTCTCCCATGATGTTCACGCGGCTCGCGTGGGCGAGGTCCGCCTGCGCGAGGCGCAAGGCCTCCTCCGCGCTTCTGAGCTTTTGTTCAGCCAGTTTGCGCTCGGTCACGTCGATGATCGTGCCGACGTACTCGGCGACGGCGGCATGTTCATCCAGCATCGGCTCGGCAACGCTCTCGACGAACCTTATGGAGCTATCAGGCAGCACGATCCTGTGCGCCAGCGCCCAGGGCTTCCCGCCGGCCATCGCGGCAGTCAGCCGCGCCTTGATCGACTCTCGGTCCTCCGGGTGAATTTGTTGAAACATAGTCTCCAAGTTTGGCGCTCGACCAGGCAATTCGCGCCCTGCGATCCGGTAGAACTCGGGTGACCCCAGAATACGGTTGGAATCAGGATCGATCACGAAACTGCCCATTCTGCCGAGGCTCTGCGAGGCGTGCAGATAGGCTTGGCTGCGCCTCAGGTCCTCCTCCACCCGCTTGCGATCGGCGTTTTCTTGTTGCAAGTCAGAATAAAGCCGAACATTCTCGAGAGAGATCGCGGCTTGAGACGCGAGCATCTTCAGAATATCGACCCGCTCAGGGGTAAAGGCGTGGGGTGTCAAGTTGTTCTCAAGATAGAGCGCGCCAACAAGGTTCGCCTGATTAACGATCGGCAGACAAAGGACGGACCTGGGGCCGTTCCGCCGCACGTAGTCGTCTTCCGCGTACAGGTTGGTGGCTGAGGCGTCATCCAGCACGACCCCTTCACGCGTCCGAACGACGTAGTGGAGCATGGAGAGGGGCAGATCGGATGCTGTGGTGTCGCCCTGCCGCAGGTCGATCTCGACTCCCCCGCGGCCCGTGACGGCCTCCGCCTCGATCTTCAACTCTCCGGTCCGGAGAAGAATAAGCAAACCCCGCTCGGCGCCCGCATGCTCCAGCGTGATTCGCATGAGCTTCTGGATCAATTCGCCCAGCCGGATTTCGCTTGAGAGCGCCTGGGATGCCTTGACCACAGCTTCTACGTCCAGCTGTCCGAACGGCGCGCCGACTGCGGCGCCCTGACGGGGCGGGATCGGCTCCTCGCGGAGGTCTGGATTGAGCTGCTCGAGCTGCCGCACCTTGCCCTCGGCGCCCCAGCGTGAGTAGCAGCGGCGCGCTCCGCGCAGATGTGCCTGAGCGATCGTGTCGAAACCGCGCGCGGCGTAGAACCTCGCGGCGACCTCCTGCGCCAGGCCCTCGTTCTGCACGAATTCGTGCTCGCGGGCGGATCGGATCGCCTGTTCGTAAAGATGCATGGCGTCCGCGTCACGCCCTTCGATGCGGGCGATCTCGGCCGCCACCAGAGCGTGTTTGTCGCCGAACGTCGGCTCATTGGCCGCTGCCCACTCGTGCAGTTTGGCCCGATGCTCTTCGAGGAGTTCGCGCCACTCGGTTTGCGCATCGGCGGAGGCGTGCTCATAGAGCGCCGCTACCGTCAACGCGGTGTAGAAGAAATAGACGAGGGCCTGGGACGCTTGACCGATCGAGGACCAAAGTAGGACTTTCGCCTTCCGGGCCGCGTCCAGAGCGTCGACGAAGTCACCCGACAGGAAACGCGCCTTGAGCTTCAGTATCCAATACCTGCCGGACACCAGGCCGCTGCCGAGTTGCGCCTCGAATATCTCCTCGCCGAACTGCGCGTCACTGAAGGTTGAGAAATTCTCGGTCTGTCCCTGCATATTAGCAATAAAGCGCTGCTGGATGACAAGGAGATCCGCAATGACGCGGTATCCGGCCGACCGGACGAAATCCAGGCCCGTCTGGGACTCCCGCCACACCGCGTCCAGCGGGTCGTTCCTGAGGAGACGCCCCATGACGATCTGGGGATAGCTGTAGCACGCCACGGTGAAGTCGCCGGCTTCGGTTGTGGTCCGGCACGCCGACCGCACGAAATCGAGCGCCGTCCCGATCGGCTGGGTCCACATGGCGACCATGCCCATGGCCTGGTGCACCCTGGCTTCGTCCGAAGTGAAGCCATGCTTCTCGACAAGCTCGCACGCGACCTCGGCGAACCTGTAGCTGTCGCGGTAGCGGCCAAACACCGGGCCGAGTGTCACCGCAAGAAATCCGCAGGCGGAAGCCGAAGCGCCGCACACGCCGTGCCGCAAGCTGATGTTCACCATAC
This sequence comes from Caulobacteraceae bacterium, assembly GCA_028290905.1. Classification (GTDB taxonomy): domain Bacteria; phylum Pseudomonadota; class Alphaproteobacteria; order Caulobacterales; family Caulobacteraceae; genus Acaudatibacter. Next base: position 11,928 of record JAQGIW010000278.1, read on the forward strand.
GGCAACGCTGCAGGCACGACAGATTGAAGTCGGAGAAGCCGGCGGCGTCATAGATATTCGACAGGAGCCGCATCGCGGCCTGAAGGTCCGCATCGGTCATCAGCGGGAGATCGAGAAGGCTTTCGATCGGGCGTCCCTGCAAATTACGCCACAAGTCGTCATATTCGGCTTCCACCTGTTCCCAGGTTGGATGAGCCGGAATCACTATGCCGAACGAATTGAGACAGGTCAGGGCGCTGGCGATGGCGCGCGAATATTCCGACTTCACAGCATGCAGCTGGACCTCGAGGAAACACACGGTCGCCTGATCCCGCCTTGTCCTGGCGCGTTCCGTCAACTCGCCGATCAGGCGCCCGGCCTCGTCGAAATTACTGCGGAGGAACTCGCACTCCGCGCGTTCGAGCTGCAACTGAAACAGCAGTTCGTACTGGCCATTCCAGCCGTCCTGACCCAGCAGTGTCGCGCCTGCCGCGTGGTACACAGCGGCCGCAGCGTAGGCGGCCGACGCCTTTGCCTTTCGTCCGGCATGCAGATTGAGCCTCGCCACCCGGGCCTTTTCGTCCCCCTCGACCAGCTGATCGGCGCCCCGATTGAACTGACTTACGACATCGAAGAGTTGCTCGCTCAGATCGTCCGCCGCCAGGCTGCCCAGCAGCATGCGACCGATGCGCAAGTGGACCGCGGCCCGCAGATTTTCAGGGATAGACGCGTAAGCCGCCTGCTGGATCCGGTCGTGCAGGAATCCGAGGGCGCCGTCCCGGCGGATGACGAGGCCCGCGCTGAGCGCCTCCTCGAGCACGGCGTGCACGACTTCTGCTGACTGCCCGTGGACCAGGGTCAGGGTCGAAATTCGAGCGCCATTGCCTAGGCAGGCGAGCAGTTGCAGCACGTTCTGAGTAGCCCCGGAGAGCCGACCAAGCTTCTCCGCCATCAGATCAACGACGTTGTCGCTGTAGCTCTTGGCGCGGATGCGATCGATATCCCAGAGCCAGGCTAAGGCATCTGCGTCGAATACAACGAGGCCCTCGTCGACGAGTGTCGTTAGGAACTGCACGGCGAAGAACGGGTTTCCCGCGGTCTTCTCCTGCACCAGCCGAGCGATGGGATCGGCGCGTTTCAGATCACAGTGCAACGTATCGCCAATAAGATGGCCGACATCCTCGATCGCGAGGGGGGAGAGCGCGATCTCACAGACGGCGGCATTCGACTTGCGGATCGCCTCGACTAATCGCGTCAGCGGGTGCGACGGGCCGACCTCATTGGCCCGGTAGGCCCCGATGAGCAGCAGGCCTCTCACCTCCGGGTGAGCGGCGAGATGCTCGACGAGCTCCAGCGTCGCAACATCCAGCCACTGAAGGTCATCAAGGAACAGCGCGAGTGGGCGCTCCTCGTTGGCAAACACGCCGAGAAAGCGCCGGAAGACCATCTGGAAGCGGCGCTGCGCGTCCTGCGGGGGCAAGTCTGTGACCGGCTGTTGTTTACCGATCACGGCCTCAAGTTCCGGAACCAGGTTCACGATAAGCGCACCGTTCGAACCGACCGCCTCGCGCAGCGCGTCCCGCCACGGCCGAAGCTCCGCTTCAGTCTGGCCCAGCAGCGATCGAACGAGGGTCTGAAAGGCCTGGGCGGGGGTCGCGTAGGGGATGTCGCGTTTGTATTGGTCGAACTTTCCGGTGGCGAAAAATCCCCGTCGCGAGACGAGCGCCTTCTGCAACTCGTTCACCACAGAGGACTTGCCGGCGCCGGACTCGCCGGACACGAACACGAGGCCCTTCCCCCCCAAGGCTGCGACGCGGTCGAAGGTCGCGACCAAGGTCTCGACCGCGTCCTCGCGCCCGTAGAGCTTCTCGGGGATGACCAGCCGGTCGGGCACGTCCCGAGCGCCCAGAGGGAAGGGGTCTATGCGGCCATGCGCCTCGTAAAGCGCCAGGCACCGCCTCAGATCGGCCTCCAAGCCCGCGGCGGTCTGGTAGCGCTCCTCGGCTGTCTTCGCGAGGAGCTTCAATACGATCGCGGAAACCTGGGCTGGTATGGCGTTCACCCGTTCGCTGGGGGAAACCGGCTGTTGAGCGATGTGGCAGTGGATCAACTCCATCGCGTCGGAAGCTGTGAAAGGCGCCGTCCCGGTGAGCAGCTCGTACAGCGTGACTCCCAATCCATAGAGGTCGCTTCGGGAGTCCGTCGACCGGTTCATCCGCCCGGTCTGTTCCGGCGCCATGTAGGCGAGCGTGCCGGCGATCGCCTCCGGCGGATCAGGATCTGGATGTTCGCGCGGTGCGCGGCTGGCAAAGCCGAAGCCGGTAAGCCAGACGCCGCTGCTTGCCACATCCACCAATATATTCGCCGGCTGGATGTCCTTGTGGACAAGGCCCCGGCCATGGACCCGTCGGAGCACCCCCGCGAGGGGGATCGCGACATGCAGGAAATCCAAAATGGGCCAAGGTCGACCGCACAACCGGTCAAGCGGCTCGCCGCCGGGATCGTCCAGGACCAATGATAAGCGGTCGCGATGGCGCGTCAGTGCGACGGGCCGCGCCGCCCACGCGATGTCGAGTTCGGTCCTGAGCGCATATTCATGTTCGAGTCGCTTCACCGACTCGACCGACGCGCTTCGCTCTTGCAGTTCGACCACCAGGATCGAGCTCAGGCCGTGGCGCGTGCCCCTGCTCAGCGGGAGGTCGCCTTCGCGCAACGGCGACAGCTCGTAGTCCGATAGATCCTTCACGGCGTACTCCTGGGGCGCTCGCCGGCCGCGTCCGCCCTCAGATTTGATCTCGCCCGTCAAACCATCAACCCCGCAGAACGGCCGCGTTTCTTTTTTGCTGTCAAGCCAGTGGATCATCTGGAGATGCAGACAGGCTATTCGACGGGCCAATTGGCCGCGTATAGTGCCGGTCAAATGGAATGCGCAGTCAGTGGGTGAACCGCCAGACACAGTCATAGTGATCGATGACGATCTGGACGTGCGCGAATCCCTGGGGCGCCTCCTCCGGTCGGTGAGCCTGCAGTCGCGCGTGTATGGCTCGGTCGCTGAATTCCTGAGCGCCGGGCGACCCGACGGCCCGACGTGCCTGGTGCTCGATGTCCGACTGCCCGGCCAGGGCGGACTGGATTTCCAGCGCGAACTCTCGAACGCCAGCGTCCAATTGCCGATCATCTTCATCACCGGCCACGGCGACATTGCGATGTCCGTGCAGGCGATGAAGGGCGGGGCCATCGAATTCCTGACCAAGCCGTTTCGTGAGCAGGATCTGCTCGACGCGATTCGATCCGGCCTGGAGCGCGATCGGGGCCAACGCGAGCGCGCCAGGACGATCGCCGAGCTCGAGGCGCGGTTCAAAACGCTCACGCTGCGCGAGCGCGAAGTGATGGCTCTCGCGGTGACGGGCCGCCTCAACAAGCAGATCGCCGCCGACATCGGCGTCAGCGAGAACACTGTGAAGATCCATCGCGGAAACATCACCCGGAAGATGGGAGCCGGATCCCTGGTCGAGCTGGCTCAGATGGCCGAGAAGCTGAGGGGCTTGCCCGGCGCAAGGTAGCGGCAAGCCGCTCTTGGCGACGCCCGGGAGAGCTCGATTCGAGACGCGCCGACCAGTCTGTCGCGCCAGACTCCCAAACCCATCCCAGGCTGGCGCCACGGTCATCGACCTTCCTTGGACCCGAGGGCGCGGGCGCCTGAATATCACCTCTCAGGTTCTCTCAAGAGAGCTCAGTGACGGTCCAAGGACTTTGGCCAAGGCCCCCCGATAGTCTCGTCGACATGAATACCAGTTCGAGAAACGAACCCGTCCCCCCTCCCCCCGGGTTCGTCCGCGGCCGATCAGCATCCCGACGGCCGTAATCGCGGCCGGCCCAGCCCCCCCCCGGGCCGGCCGCACCTTTTTCTTGTGATCGAGATGGGGCGGACACAGGCGAGACCTTGATGAGCGCAAGTGCAAACGACAGTCCGCAACCACAGTCAGACGTGGGCTTGATCGGTCTTGGTCGTATGGGCAGCGCGATGGCGGCGAACCTGACCGCCGCGGGACATCACGTCATCGCCTATGTTCGCCGCCCGGATCAGGCGGACCGGCTCTCCAGGCTCGGCGTCGACGCCACGACGGATATTTCCGATCTCTACGGGTGCGGGATCGCCGTCACCATGCTGCCGGACGACGACGCGGTTCGAGACGTCGCGCTGGGGCGCGGCGACCTCGGCGGCGGCCTCGCGCGGGGCCTCAAACCCGGCGCCATCCATCTTTGCATGAGCACGATCAGTACGGCGATGGCGTCGCGGTTGGCCGCCGAGCACCGCCGGTTGGGACAGGGCTACGTCTCCGCGCCCGTGTTCGGAAACCCGGAAGCCGCCAAGGAGCGCCAACTCTACATCATCGCGGCCGGCGACGCCAGCGACCTCGCGCGCTGCCAGCCGCTATTCGATAGCCTGGGACAGAAGACCTTCGTGGGCGGTGGCGAGCCTTGGCACGCGAACCTCGTCAAGCTGCTCGGCAACATGATGAGTGCGACGGCCCTGGAGATGATCTCGGAGGCGGTCGCCCTGTTTCTCAAACGGGGACTCGATCCCAAGACATTCCTGGACATCATGACCGGAACGATGTTCGGCGGTCGCACGCACAAGATCTACGGCGACAAGATCCTCAGGCAATCCTACGCCCCCGGCTTCGTCCTGCCACTGGTGCTCAAGGATGTGCGTCTGGCCCTCGCCGAAGGCGAGGCGGCTGGCGCTCCCATGCCGTCGGTGGACGCCGTGCGAGACCGTCTGATCACCGGCATCGCTCGCGGTTACGACGGCCTCGACTGGACAGCTCTCGGCCTGATCGCCGCGGAGGAAGCGGGCATCAGCCTGGTGCGCCCGCTTACGGTCGGTGCAACGCCGGCCGGGTGAGGCCGACTACCTTCGAACAAGGAACCAAGGCCATGGCCACTCCATCCTCGACCCCTCCGGCCAGAATGGAGATCGCTCGCATAGCCGGCACGTCGCTCGAGATTTCGCGCGTCGCCCTGGGCACGTGGGCGATCGGCGGCTGGATGTGGGGCGGGACCGATGACGAGGAATCGGCCTCCACCATCCGCGCGGCGATCGAGCATGGGATCAACCTCATCGACACGGCGCCCGCGTATGGGTTCGGCCACTCCGAAGAGATCGTCGGCAAGACCCTGGATGACGCCGGCCTGCGTTCGCGCGCCGTCATTTCCACAAAGGTCGGTCTCGAGTGGAACGACGGCAAGGTGTTCCGCAACGCCAGCCGAGCGCGGATTCTCAAGGAGGCGGAGGATTCATTACGCAGGCTGCGCACCGACTACATCGACATCTACCAGGTTCATTGGCCCGACCCGCTAGTGGCCATCGAGGAGACAGCGGAGGCCATGGGCGCGCTCTATCGGCAGGGCAAGATTCGGGCGATCGGCGTCAGCAACTTCTCGATCGATCAGATGGATCAGTTTCGGCAGGTGGCGCCCCTGCATGTGCTGCAGCCGCCCTACAACCTCTTCGAGCGCGACGCCGAGACGGACCTTCTGCCTTACTGCCGGCGCAACGGCATCGCGACCCTTGGTTATG
>JAQGIW010000289.1 GCA_028290905.1 Caulobacteraceae bacterium
CCAGCCACCCCGGGATTTCGGCGAAGCTGGACAGTTCGGCGAAGCGGGGATGACCGATGGGGGCGACGCCCGCCTCATGAGCCCACGTCAGGGCGTACGAGATGTGGGCCGCGAAGGCGCCGGCCGCGAGCGCCGGCAGCACGTCCGAGCGCAGGGAATTGCCGACCATCGCCGCCTCCGCCGCGCCCGTCCCGTGCCGGGCGAACACCCGCGCATAGGTCTCCTGGGTCTTCTCGCTGACGATCTCCACCGCCATGAAGAGGTCGCCGAGGCCGGAGGCGGCGAGCTTGCGCTCCTGGTCCAACAGATCGCCCTTGGTGATCACCACGAGGCGATAACGTTCGCCGAGTTGGACGAGGGTCGCCTCGACGCCGGGGAGCGCCTCGATCGGGTGGGTGAGCATCTCGCGCCCGGCCGCCAGTATCTCCCGGATCACCGGCCCCGAGGCGTCGCCGGCGAACGCCAGGGCGGTCTCGATCATCGATAGGGTGAACGCCTTCACCCCGTAGCCGTAGAAGCGCAGGTTCTTCGCCTCGACCTCGGCCAGGTGGGTGTCGAGGTCGGAACGCTCGGCATAGGGGGCGAGCAGTTCGGCCAGCCGATCCTGGGTGAGCCGGAACACCGTCTCGTGGCGCCACAGGGTGTCGTCCGCATCGACACCCACCGTGGTCAGGCGCATGCCGCGTGAGCCCCCCTCACCCGCTCGCTCGACGCCGGCCAGCGCGCCAGCGCCGCGGCGGGCCGGATCGGCCGGCGCACCAGCTCGCCGCCGCAGTTCGGACAGAGGCCGCCGAACCGCTCCTTGGCGCAGGCCGCGCAGAAGGTGCATTCGAAGGTGCAGATGCGCGCCTCGCGACTTTCCGGGGCGAGATCGACGTCGCAGCACTCGCAGTTTGGGCGGAGTTGTAGCATGAGACCGCTCTAGCCATTTAACGGCCGCCTCGGAAGCCCGACTCGCCCCGGAAGCTGAGTTGCAAGGAGCCCCCGTATGCCCGCAGAACTGCCCACCGGCGCCACCGGCGTCCTTGTCCTCGCCGACGGGACGGTGTTCGCCGGAATCGGCTGCGGCGCCGTGGGCCAGGCGGTCGGCGAGGTTTGTTTCAACACCGCCATGACCGGCTATCAGGAGATCCTCACCGATCCCTCCTACATGGCCCAGATCATCACCTTCACCTTTCCCCACATCGGCAACGTGGGAGTGAACGTGGAGGACGTGGAGCAGGTCGCCGGCGGCGGCGAGGCCGCCCGCGGCGCGATCTTCCGCGACGTGCCCACAGCCCCGGCCAACTGGCGAGCCGAAGCCGACCTGGACGGATGGCTGAGACGCCGCGGCGTCGTGGGCCTGGCCGGTGTCGACACCCGGGCCCTCACCCGGCGCATCCGAGAAACCGGCATGCCGCACGGCGTCATCGCCCACGCGCCCGACGGATCGTTCGACCTGAAGGCGATGACCACCCAGGCGCGCGAGTGGAGGGGTCTGGAGGGCCTCGATCTCGCCCTCCCCGCCAGCAGCCTGCAACCCTTCGAATGGACCGAAGGACTGTGGTCATGGCCAGGCGGCTACGGCTCCGCCGGGGGCGACGGCCCTCGCCGCCATGTGGTGGTGGTCGACTACGGCGTGAAGCGCAACATCCTGCGCGCGCTGGTTTCCACAGGGGCGCGGGTAACGGTGGTCCCCGCGCAGACGCCGGCGCGGGACATCCTGGCCCGGAACCCCGATGGGGTCGTGCTCGCCAACGGCCCGGGCGATCCGGCCGCCACGGCGGCCTACGCGGTCCCCGAGATCCGCGCGCTGGTGGAGAGCGGCGTCCCTGTGATGGGGATCTGCCTCGGTCACCAGCTCCTGGCCCTGGCCATGGGCGCGACGACGATCAAGATGGACCAGGGGCACCACGGGGCCAACCATCCGGTCAAGGATCTCGCGACGGGCAAGGTCGAGATCGTCTCGATGAACCATGGCTTCACGGTCGATCGCGACGGGCTTCCCGACACTCTGGAAGAGACCCACGTTTCCCTGTTCGACGGCAGCAACGCCGGATTGGCCCTCAAGGACCGGCCGGTGTTCTCCGTGCAGCATCACCCGGAGGCGTCTCCGGGCCCCACGGACTCCCTGCCCATTTTCGAGCGGTTCGCGGCGATGATGGAGGCGTCGGCCTCCAGATAAAGTTCAGAGGCGCTTCACGCCGCGGCGTCGGCCGCCTTGACCTTGGCCTTGGCCGCGCGCGGGGCCGGGGGCTTGCGGTTGGCGTTGCGCTTCTCGGCGGCCGCCTCGAGTTTCACGGCCTTGCGCGCCGCCACGGCCGCTTCCAGGGCCGGCAACAGCTCGGCCGCGTCCGCCTTCTGCTTCACGTTGCCGGAGGATTCCAGGCGACGGGCGTTGTCGAGCAGATTCTTCAGGGCGCTGTCATCCAGCTGGGGAATTTTTTCTAGAAGGCTCATGGACGTGACGCTCCGGCGCTCAGGACAACAGCCTGCCCGTATCGTCCCAAAGCGCGTCATTTGAAAGGCATTGTACGGTTTC
>JAQGIW010000311.1 GCA_028290905.1 Caulobacteraceae bacterium
ACATCTCCTCCTTCAACAGATCCACCACCACGAAGATCCGCATCAAATCGATGATGACGACGGACAACAGCAGGTAGTACAACAACAAAAACACCAAGAACATCTACCCCAAGAACAACTGGAAAAACATAAAATCGTTGAGCCCGTGCTGAGAATATATTTTCATTATATGCCAGAGGATCGGCTTGCCGCCGATCTCGACCATCGGCTTGGGACGCACCGCCGTTTCCTCGCCGAGGCGACTGCCTAGGCCGCCGGCCAAAATGACCGTCTTCATCGCGCGATTGTCCCCGGCGTGGCGATGACGCATCCGGGCCTTGGGCTCGAAGGCGAATTGATCACGGCGCGCATCATCACCTTGTAGCTTCTCGTCGCCCGCGGCTGCCCTTAGCGCGAGCGTTGTCGAAATGGAACGTGTTTCTTCCTCTGGTGTTGCGGCTGGCCCGCCGCCTCGTCACGCTGGTGGCGGCGCCGTCGCGGCTGCGATGTCGGCCTTCAGGGCGGACCAGGTCGCGAGCGCCATAACCAGGGCCTTGGACGCGGCGGCATAACCCGCCCGCGAGTCCGCGCTCGGGCCGCCATCGGCGCCGTCCACCGCCCTTTGCAGCTTCCCGAGCCGCTCCGCCAAGTCCGCGAAGCTGTCGACGATGAGCGGCGAGGTCAAGGCGTGCGCGCGGGTCTCGAGCCCGGCCGGCCCCGCCACCACCGTCCCTCCCAGCACCTTGGTCGCCTTTTCGATCTCGGCAAGGGCGCCGTGGACCCGCGCCCGGTCGGCCTCGATTGCGCGCGCCAGCCGAAATTCCTCGCCATAGCTTTCGGGCGCCGCCTTGACCCGGGGATCGGGGGTGATCCGCAACGGCTGGGAGTATCGGGCGCCGTCGACCACGAGGGTGACCGTGTAGTCTCCCGGCGACGCCCATACGCCGCCGATCCGGAAGTCGCCTTCCAGCCCAGCAGGCGTGGCGTAGCGCAGGTCCCACACCAGCCTGTGGCCGCCGGCCACAGCGGAGGGCGTCTCGGGCTTGGGGAGCCACTCCGGCGCGACCGGGATGCGGGCCAGGTCGGGAGGCGGTGCGCGATCCGCGCTGCTGTAGCTCCGGACCAGGGCTCCGGCCTTGTCGCGCACCTCGATGACCACGGGGCCCTGGACGTCAGCCTGGAGGACGTAGTCGATATAGGCCCCGAACGGGGGGTCGGCCGCCATCGGTTCATCCTTCGGCTTGGGCGTGCCGGTGAAGCCCGACGGTCGCTCGCGGATCGCCATGACCGGCGCGAACAGGCGTGGCCCGGCCGCCGGCCTGGCCGCGAGCTCGCGCAGGGCGGCGATGTCGTCCAGGATCCAGAAGCCGCGTCCGTGGGTGGCGATGACCAGGTCGTCGCCGTGGATGGTGATGTCGCGAACCGAGGTGGTCGGCAGCCCGTTCTGCAGCGAGCCCCAGCGGCCGCCGTCGTTGAATGAGACGAAGACGCCCCGCTCGGTTCCGGCGAACAGCAGGCCGGGGCTGTGCGGATCCTCGCGAATGACATTCACCGTGTTCAACACCCCGCCGTCCGCGAGCCCGGAGACGATGGGCGCCCATGATCGTCCGCCGTTCTTCGTCCGCCAGACATAGGGCGCGAAGTCATCCAGGCGGTGCCGATCCACGGCGACGTAGGCCGTTTGCCGGTCGAAGTGCGATGGCTCGATGGCCGCCACCTTGGACCAGGGGGCCAGCCCGGAGGGCGTCACGTCGCTCCAGTGCGCCCCGCCATCCAGCGTCCGCCAGACCAGTCCGTCGTCCGTCCCCGCCCACAGGTCGTCGTCCGAAAACGGCGAAGGCCCGAGGCTGTAGACCACCCCGCGACGCGGCCCAGGCGCCTCCACGTCCGCCGCCGCGGCGGCGTCGAGGTTGGGCGGGACGCCAGGGTCCGGCCGGGTGAGGTCGGGGCTGATCGGCGTCCAACGCTCGCCGCCGTCCCGGGTGCGGAACACCCGCTGGTTGCTGAAGTAGAGCGAGCGGCCGTCCTTGCCGAACGCCAGCGGCAGGGTCCAGGTGACCCGGTAGCGGTCCGGGTAGGCGAGCGTCGGATCGACGTCCCGCACCTGACCCGTGCGCAGGTCGAGCCGGTCCACCCGTCCGCCGTAGATGGTGTCGGGATCGCTCGGGTCGGGCGCGATGTTGTCGCTTTCGCCGCCGGGCGTCAGCTCGTGGAAGTGGGTGATGTCGATGCCGTCCCACTGGCCGGTACGGCTGGGCACATCGGCGGCGCCGGAATCCTGCTGGGCGCCGTAGACCCGGTAGGGAAACCGGTTGTCGGTGGCGACGTGGTAGAACTGTCCGGTCGGCTGATTGAGCCATGAGCTCCACGTCGCCCCGCCGTTGAGGGTGACCAGCGCCCCCTGATCCACGCCAAGGATCCGCCGGTTGGGGTCCGTCGGGTCGATCCACAGGACATGGAAGTCGTCGCCGGTGGGATCGCCCTTGATCGGCAGGAAGTTGCGACCGCCGTCGTCGGAGCGCAGGACGATGGTGTCCAGCACCCACAGCTGGTCCGGGTTCTTTGGATTGACGGTGAGCTGGCCGAAATACCAGCCGCGCTGCCAGATGCGCGGATCGCCCGTCACCTTCGACCAGGTCGCTCCAGCGTCGTCCGAGCGGTAAAGCCCCCCCGCCTTGGCGTCGATCAGGGCATAGAGGCGGTCCGGCGCGCCCTCGGCCGTGGCGAGGCCGATGCGGCCCGGAGCGTCGGGCAGGCCGTGGCCGGCGATCTCGGTCCAGGTGGCGCCGCCGTCGACGGACTTGAACAGGCCTCCACCCGGCCCGCTGGACGGCGCATAGACGTTCCAGGGCGGCCGCCTGGTCTGCCAGAGCGCCGCGTACACCGTCCTGGGATCGCCCGGCTTGTAGACCAGGTCGATGGCGCCGGTGTCGGCGTTGCGGAACAGGGTGCGGGTCCAGGTCTTGCCGCCGTCGGTGGAGCGGAACACGCCGCGCTGGTCGTTGGGGCCGTAGGGATGGCCGAGGGCGGCGACGAGTACGACGTCGGGGTTGGCCGGATCCACCAGGATCTTCGCGATCGACTGGCTGTCGGCCAGGCCGCTGGGCGCCCAGGACTTCCCGCCATCGACGGTTTTGAACAGGCCGAGCCCCTGGGCGATGTCCGAGCGCATGTCGGCTTCGCCGGTGCCGGCGTAGAGTGTTCGCGGCGCCGACGGCGCGATGGCCAGGGCGCCGATGGAGCCCACCGGCAGGCTGTCGGAGATCGCAGTCCAGGTGCGGCCGGCGTCGCGCGTCTCCCAGACCCCGCCGTTGACCGCGCCGAAATAGAAATGCAGTGGATCGTCGAGCGCCCCGGCCACGGCGAGCACCCGACCGCCCCGGAACGGTCCGATCGAGCGCCAGTGGAGGGCGCCGTAGCTCGCCGGATCAATTGTCGCCCCCCGAGCCGCTCCAGCGAGGCTCAGGGCAATCAGGATCGCGGCCGCAAGGCCCGTGATCGACCGCGTCATGACCTCAGCTCCCCCGGACCTACTGTTCCATCCACCTGCCTCTATAGCGACGGCGAACGGGAACGCGTGTCTCTCAGGCTTTCAGGGTCGAAAAATAGGTCTCGGCGGCGCCCGGGAAGGCGCCGCTGCGCACGTCCGCGGCGTAGTCGCGCACGGCGCGGGCGATCTCGCCCCGCAGATCGGCGTAGCGGCGCACGAACTTCGGGGTCCATTCGAAGAGTCCCAGCATGTCCTCCGTCACCAGGATCTGGCCGTCGCACCCGGCCGAGGCGCCGATGCCGATGGTGGGGACCGCGATCGCGGCGGTGATCTTCGCCGCCACACTCTCGGCGACGCCCTCCACGACCACGCAGAACGCGCCGGCCGCCGCCGCGGACTCGGCCTCGGCGACGATGCAGGCGGCCTCGTCGGCCCGCTTCCCGCGCGCGCGAAAGCCGCCCTCCATCAGCACCGCCTGCGGACGCAACCCGACATGGCCCATGACCGGGACGCCGCGCCGGGTGAGGTAGGCGATGGTGTCCGCGACCTCCGGGCCGCTCTCCACCTTGACCGCCTGGGCGCCGGTCTCCTTGAGGATCCGCACCGCGTTGTCATAGGCGCGCGCGGGAGGGCCTTCGTAGGCGCCGAACGGCATGTCCACCACCACCAGGGCGCGGCGGCTGGCGCGCATCACCGCCTGGCCATGGAGGATCATCATCTCGAGCGTGACGCCGATGGTGTTCGGCAGCCCGTGGACGACCATCCCCACCGAGTCGCCCACCAGAAGCACGTCGCAAGCCTCGTCGAGGATCGCGGCCATGGGCGCGGTATAGGCGGTCAGGCAGACGATCGGCTCGCCGCCCTTGCGAGCGGTGATCTGGCGCGGGGCGATCCGCCGGGTCGCCTCGGCGCTGTACGCTGACACGGACGGTTCAGAGCTCCCTGATGGCGCGGGTGACGAACAGCCCCACCGCCAGCGCGCCGAGGCCGGCGGACATCCACAGCACCTGGCTGTCCATCCCCGAGCCCACGGAGAGAAGGGTGGTGAGGCCGCGGGCCGCCGGCAGACTTGCGATCCCGGACTTCACCAGCGTGTCGGATTGGGCGCTGATCGTTTCCAGGCGCGACAGCAGGCCGGATCCGAGCACTTGCCCGGCTCCGATCAGGCCGCCGATCAGGCCAAGGCCGCCGATCAGCAACTGACGGAAGGTCCACCCGCGGTCGAGCCGCGCGGTCACCCTCAGGGCGAAGGTGTCGGAATCCGGCAGGATCGGCGTGGCCGCGAACTGGCGCTCGAGATCCATCTCGAAAGTCTTGTCAGACATGAGCCGACTCCGGGTCTTCGAGTGGACGTCGGGGCGCCATCCGCGCCCGGAGCTTATCCAAACCACGTTTGACATGCGATTTGACCGTTCCCAGTGGCGCATTCAAGGCAAGGGCCGCCTCGACATGCGAAAGGCCGCCCCCGTAACAAAGCGAGACGCAGACCCGTTCCGACGGCCCGAGGGTGCGTAGGGCTTCGTCGAGATCCAAGCGGTCGGCGGCCCCCGATTCGCCACCCCCCGGCGCGGCGTCCGGCTCGGGCGGCTCGGCCATCAGGTCGAGACGTGCGTCGCGCCGCCAGCGCTTGACGTAGAGCCGCGCGGCGATGCGCTTGACCCAGGCCTGGAAGGTCCCCTCCCCCCGGAAGTCGGCGATCTGCTCGAACGCGGCCAGGAAGGCGTCCTGGGCGAGGTCGTCGGCAAGGGTCGGATCGGCCCCCATGCGGCGCAGCAAGCCGCGCACGGCCGAGCCGTGCCGCCGCACCAGCTCGCCGAAGGCCTCGCGCCCGCCGGTAACGGCCAGCGCCACCAGGTCGAGATCGTGGGCCGAGGCCAGGGTTTGCGCGGAAGGCGCCATCTAGATCGCCCCTGTCGCCGCCGTCCCCGCTCAGACCTTGGTCGTCCCGCGACGGCTGGCCCACAGCACCAGGTGGGCGACGCCGACCAACCCGGGAATGGCGCCGATACCCGCGACGCTACCGCCGGTCACATAGGCGGCGATGTCGTTGACGCTCATCAGGCCATACCACAGGCCGTAGCCCAGGCCGCAGAATCCCAGCCCGAGGGCGATGAAGATCACGGCCCGGCGCAGATCGCTTTCCGGGGTGGTGGGCCGACGCGGAGCGATGTTGGTCTGCAACGCCGTGATGAGTTCGGGCGGCACGGGTTGGCCCTTCTCAAAGGCGATGCGCAGGGTCTCGTGCATGCGCTGCCGATCCTGATACCTGAGGTAGGTCGGAACCAGGATGACCGCCGCCAGTACGGTCCAGAAGAGGATGGTCGCCACAAATCCTGTCAGATGATCCATTGTCGTCTCCAGTTGTCCCGTCGTGCGAGCGGCGGAAGGCCACCGCTTTCGATGCTATAGGGCCGCCGACGCGCTGTATGGATGCGGCGGAACAGGTGAATTCTTGGTAAGGCGAAGGTAGACCTGGACCAGGAGGCACGCCATGGACATCGACCCCCGCCCCGCCACCGCCAATGACAGCGGCCACGGAGGATTGCAGATCCTGATCGGCGCCGGTCCCGCGCGATTCGTTGCCGACGAGCCCGTCGAAATGGGCGGCCTGGATCTGGGTCCTACGCCGCACGACCTGGTGGCCGCCGGCCTTGCCGCATGCACCAGCCTGACCCTGCGCCTCTACGCAAAGCGCAAGGAATGGCCGCTCGGCGCCGTCGACGTGGAGGTCACCCACGCCCGCAAGGCCGGCGACCAACCCGCCGACACCTTCACGCGGCGCATCCGCCTCGGCGGCGACCTCGATGACGAGCAGCGCGCCCGCCTGATGCAGATCGCCGAAATGTGCCCCATCCACCGGCTCCTCACCGCCGGCGCGCGAATCGTGACGGAGGGCGTCGCGGGCTGACGAGGATCGCCGACCGGGCTTTGCGCTGAAGGCATCGGCCTTCCCGATTTTCGAACTTGCCGGAGGCCATGCGTCATGGTCTCGCGCCGCTTTCGGCAGGTCGGAGCGGGGTCTTGGCGCAGCGGTACATACTTCTGGTTCAATGCCCGGATCGGCGCGGGGTGGTGGCCGCGGTGGCCGGCTATCTGGCCGACAACCAGGCCTCGATCGTTGAATCCAACCACTTCAACGACAGCCTGCACGACGAATTCTTCATGCGCGTGGTGTTCCGCCGCGATGGCCCCGGCATGCCGGACCTGGCCGAACTGGAAGCCGGCTTCGCCCCGAACGCCCGGGCGTTCGACATGACCTGCTCGTTCCATGACGCCTCGGCCAAGCCGCGTGTCCTGATCGCGGTCTCCAAGTTCGGACATTGCCTTTATGACCTGCTGCACCGCTGGCGGGCCGGGCTGCTGCCGGTGGCGATCACGGCCGTGGTCTCCAACCACGACGACATGCGCTCGTTCGTGGAGTGGAACGGCCTGCCCTACCACCACCTGCCCGTCGCGCCGGGGGAGAAGGCGGCGCAGGAAGCCCGGATGCTCGAGCTGGTCGACGCCCAGGGCGTCGATCTGGTGGTCCTCGCTCGCTACATGCAGATCCTGAGCCCCGAGATGTGCGCACGGCTGGCGGGGCGGTGCATCAACATCCACCACTCGTTCCTGCCGAGCTTCAAGGGCGCCCGGCCCTACCATCAGGCCCACGCCCGAGGCGTGAAGATCATCGGCGCCACCGCCCACTATGTGACCACCGACCTGGACGAAGGCCCGATCATCGAACAGGACGTCGCCCGGGTGAGCCACAACCACACGCCGGGGGAGATGGTGGTGATGGGCCAGGAGATCGAATGCCGCGTGCTCAGCCACGCGGTGAGCTGGCACGTCGAACGCCGGGTGGTGATGAACGGCCAGCGCACGATCGTCTTCGGCTGAGATCCCTGCCGCGACGCCGGGCTCACCTCATGCCTGGGCGTTATTTTCCAGCTTAATCCGTCTGCCGCGAGCGGCTAGGCTGCCGCCTATGACCGACCGCAAGCTGCATCCCAAGACCCTTGCCCTGCACGCCGGCTGGCGGGCCGACCCGGCGACCGGAGCGGTGGCGCCGCCGATCTATCAGACGACGTCCTACCAGTTCCACAGTACAGAGCACGCCTCCAACCTGTTCGCCCTGGCGGAACTGGGCAACATCTACACGCGCATCGGCAACCCGACGACGGACATCCTGGAGCAGCGGATGGCGGCGCTGGAGGGCGGGGTAGCAGCGCTGGCGGTCTCGTCCGGCCAGGCGGCGACAGCGTTCTCCGTCCAGAACCTGGCGCGGGCCGGGGACAACATCGTCAGCTCCACCGACCTCTACGGCGGCACCTGGAACATGTTCGCCAACACCCTGAAGGACCAGGGGCTGGAGGTGCGGTTCGTGGACCCCACCGATCCGGAGGCTTTCCGCCGGGCCACGGACGCCCGCACGCGGGCCTACTACGCGGAGACCCTGCCTAATCCGAAGCTGACGGTGTTTCCCATCGCCGAGGTGGCCGCCATCGGCCGGCCGCTCGGCATTCCCCTGATCATGGACAACACCGCCGCGCCCCTGCTCTGCCGTCCGCTGGAGCATGGCGCCGCCGTGGTCGTCTATTCCACCACCAAATACGTCGGCGGCCACGGCACTTCGATCGGCGGCCTGATCGTCGATGGCGGCAATTTCGACTGGGAGTCGCACGCCGATCGCCAGCCCCTGCTCAACACGCCCGACGCCAGCTACCACGGCGCGGTGTGGACCCAGGTCGTGAAGCCCCTGGGGCCCATCGCCTACATCGTCCGGGCCCGGGTGATCCTGCTGCGCGACCTGGGATCGGCGCTCTCGCCGTTCAACGCCTTCCAGATCCTGCAGGGGATCGAGACCCTGCCGCTGCGCATCTACGAACATTGCCGCAACGCCCAGGCGATCGCCGACTGGCTGGCGGCCCGGCGCGAAGTGACCACGGTCATCCACCCCTCGCGCCAGGACGGCTCGCAGCGGGCGAGGGCCGACAAGTACCTCCTCGGCGGCTACGGCGGCCTGGTGGGGTTCGAACTGGCCGGCGGCCGCGAGGCCGGGCGCCGGTTCATCGACAGCCTCAAGCTGCTCTACCACGTCGCCAACATCGGCGACGCCCGCAGCCTGGCCATCCACCCGGCCTCCACCACCCACTCCCAGCTCTCGCCCGAGGAGCGGCTGTCGACGGGAGTGTCCGAAGGCTACGTCCGCCTGTCCGCCGGCCTCGAACACATCGACGATATCCTCGCCGATCTCGACCAGGCGTTGGCGGCGGCGGGGTGAAGCGTTTTACCCCTGCGCGTCGAAGAACGCGTCGGGCGAGTCGACCTCGACCAGCCTGCCCTTCCGGATCTCAACGAAGCGGGTGGCGGCGGCGCGGGTGAACCAGCGGTCGTGGGAGACGAAGATGCAAGCGACCTCGGCCTCCTCCAGCTGCCCCTCCAGATCCTCCTGGCCCTCGATGTCCAGGTGGCTGGTCGGTTCGTCCAGCAGGTAGAGGTTCGGCTTCATCAGCTTGAGCTTCAGGAACGTCAGGCGCGAGCGTTCGCCGTGGCTGAGGGTTAGGATCGGCTCGCGGATGCGGGTGAAGGCGAACCCCGCCTGGGCGAGGCAGCGGATGGCCTCCCGCTCGGTCACGCCGTCAGCCGCCAGCAGATAGTCCAGCAGGCTCTCGGCCAGCGGCAGCTCGCGCATCGTCTGGTCGAAATAGACCAGCCGCGCCCCCGGGTTGAAGCGCACCGGCGACGTGCCGTCGTAGTGGACGCGCTTCGGGTCGAAGACGCCGGCGATGATATTGAGCAGCGTCGACTTTCCCGCGCCGTTCGCCCCCAGCAGCGCCACCCGGTCGCCGGCCGCGACGGCGAAGCGGTCGATCCTGACCAGTGTCCGCGCTCCGTCCGGCGTCTTCACCGTCAGGTCCGCCAGGCGCAGGGCGATCTTCGCCTCCAGTTCGCCCTCGCCCAGCTCCAGCCGCCGCTCGCGGGCCTGGTAGACCGGCGTCTTGGCCGCCTCGATGTGGGCGATACGGGTCTCGGTGGCCTTCTGGCGCTTGTGGAATTCGGGGTTCTTCACCCCCCAGGCGTGATAGCGCGCCGCCACCGCCTCCAGGCGTTTGATCTCCCGCTCCTCCAGCCGGCGGCGCACCGCCGCGGCTGCGTCGCGACGCAGCAGTTCCTCGCGCGCCTGGGCGAAGGGGACCTTGAAGAGCTGGGCCCCGTCATCGCGCAGGAACAGGGTGCGGGTGCTGACCCGGTTCAGGAACTCCCGGTCGTGGGAGACGACTAGCATCGGCATGGCGATGTCGCTGGCCAGCCACCGCTCCAGGACGTTGATGTTGCCGATGTCCAGGTGGTTGGTGGGCTCGTCCAGGATCAGGATGTCCGGCTCCTCGAGCCGAGCCGCCCCCGCGATCAGGATCAGTCTCTGCCACCCGCCCGACAGGGCGTTGAAGGCGCCGTCGGCCACGGCGGCCGAGACTTCGATTTCGTCCAGCAGAACATCGATCCGCCAGTCCTCCCCGGCCGCGCCGATCCGCTCCAGGGATTGTTCCAGCACCTGGCGGACGGTGAGCGTGGCAAGCTCCGGAGGGACCTCCTGGGGCAGGGAGCCCAGACGCAGGTTGCGGGAGCGGACCACCTTGCCCCGGTTGAGCTCCAGCTCGCCGGTGAGACACCTGAGCAGGGTGGACTTGCCCACCCCGTTTTCGCCGACCAGCGCGGTGCGCTCGCCGTCCAGGAGGAAGGTGATGCCGGAGAAGACCTTGCGGACGCCATGAAAGAAGGCGCCGTCTTCCATGCCGAGAACCGCTTGCCGGGGCGCCATGGCCAACTGTCTAGACTCTGGCCACTCCGTTTCGAAGTCTGATCTGGACCCTGAGTTTCAGGCCGGTTGGGCGGCGCCGCAGCGGGCGAGGACGCCGCGCAGGTCGCGCAGGGCGGGGAACACCTCGTTGTTCCAGTCGCCGCCCTGGGCCTCGTAGGCGCGCTGCTCGAACTCGACGATATCCTTGTCCTCGCGGAAGATGCCCTCGGTAAACCAGACGACGAACGGCCACACCGCCTCGATCAGGAAGGGCGCCGGCGGCCGCTTCACGGAAAGGTAGCCGAACGTCCGGTTGGACTTCTGGGCGGCGTCCAGCGGCGTATAGCCCAGCCAGACGTCGAGGACCGGGTCCTCCGTCATCCGGATGTCCCGCCCGACCCACACCTTCAGGCTCTGTGAGGGGTAATCGGTGCGGATGCGCATGTGGTCGGCGAAATCCCCGCGCGCCGCAGCGCCGCGCGGCCGCATCAGGTCGACGATCACCGCTTCGCCGAGCGACCCTTTGCCGTCGGTGCGGCTGAAGCTGTAGTCCACCTGCGCCCAATCCTCGCCATGCGCGCGGCCCAGGCAATGCGCCCTGATCGAGCCCATAAGCCTGCGGTGCATGAACTGGTGGTTCATGTCGAACAGGTTCTCGTGCATGAAGCTGTAGTGGCAATCGACCTCGCGATTGAGGCGCCGGGTCTTGTAGGCCTTGCGGGCGAAGGATCCGAGCGCGATGGGCCTTCGGCCTTCCGCCAGGGCCGGGGCGCCCGGAAAGACGAAGACCAGGTCGTCCACCTCGGCGGTCGGGTAGGCTCTGACCCCGTTGGGAAGACGCCCCTTGCCGAGGTAGGGCACGTCCACGCACCGTCCCCCGGCGTCATAGGCCCAACCATGATAGTGGCACTTGAGCCGCTCGCCCTCGACCACGCCGAGGTGCAGCGGCACCTGGCGGTGGGCGCAGCGGTCCTCGAGGGCGAACACCTGCCCGCCCCTTCCGCGATAGAGCACGATCGGCTGGCCGGCGAACCGCCGGCCGATCGCCTTTCCGGCCTTGATCTCGTCGGCCCAGGCGATTGGGTACCAATGGTCCGGATGGGCGCCCACCCGGCGCAGGTCGAAGGCGTTCGGCGAGTTGGCCGGGCGCAAGGCTATCGAGGGTGAGCCATCGTCCGGCACGAGCATCTCCAGGCAGTTTCGTTAACTGCCTTACATATCGGCAATGTTACAAGGGGCGACCGCCGATTCATTCCTCCAGCCGGACCGTCGCCTGCAGCTCGATGTCGGCCGCCGAGCCGCCGATCAGCAGGTCGTAGGCGCCCGGCTCCGCCACCCAGGCGCCCTGGGCGGGATCCCAGAAGGAGAACGCCCGGGCGTCGAGCGTCAGGTTCACCCGCCGGCGCTCCCCAGGCAGCAGCGCGACCTTGGCGAAGCCCTTCAGTTCCTTCACCGGCCGGTCCACCGACGGGCCGCGCGGACGGACGTAGAGCTGGGCCGTCTCCTTGCCCGGGCGTTCGCCGACGTTCTTCACGGTGAAGCTGACCTGTACGGTGTCTCCCGCCCGCGCCTCCTCCGGCGCGCCCAGGTCGGCATAGGCGAACCGCGTATAGGTGAGGCCGTGTCCGAAGGGGAACATCGGCGCCTCGGCCGCGCGGTCGAAATGGCGGTAGCCGACGTAAAGTCCCTCGCCATAGATCGCGTCGGCGCCGCCTGGGTACCAGGCATGGGCGGGGGTGTCCTCGAGACGGCGGGGGAAGGTGACCGGCAGGCGACCGGAGGGCTCGGCCTGGCCGAACAGGATGCGCGCCAGCGCGTCCGGCCCCTCCTCACCGCCCAGCCAGGACGCGACGACCGCCGGAACGTGATCGATCCAGGGCATGACGTAGGGCGCGCCGCCCACCAGGACGATCACCGTATGCGGGTTGGCCGCCAGCACCGCCTCCACCAGAGCGTTCTGGTCGCCGGGCAGGTCGAGGGTCTCCCGGTCGTAGCCCTCGGCCTCGGTGATCGACGCGGCGCCGATCACCGCGATGGCCGCGTCGGAGGTGGCGGCCAGAGCGGCGGCCTCGGCGATCGACCCGCGCGGCTGGCGAAGGCCGATCCCGACATATTCCCAGCTCACCTCGCGGTGTCCGGCTGGCCGGACGTACTCGATGGTCACCGGATAGGCCTCGCCGGCGGTCAGATGAACGTCGGCGATCCGGCGCGTCACGGCGACGCCGCCCACGTCCAGTCGGTCGACCTCGCCCGGCGTGCCCTCGTCGATCAGGGTCGCGCCGCCGAGCTCGAGCCGCACCTGGCCGGGCGCCCGCACCGAGAGCTCGTGGCGGCCGTCCCGCTCGGCCCAGAGCCAGCCGCTCCAGCGCAGGGCGCCCAGCCCGTCGCCCGCAACGTCCATGGAACCGGTGGCCACCAGCTTGCCGATGCCCCGCTCCACCTGCGCGCGGTAGGGCGCGGCGGCGAAGCCCCGGTCCGCGAAATACTCGCACAGCAGCCCCGCCTGCCCCCGCGCGGGATCGGCGCTGAACGACGCCGCCTTGGCCTGGGGCGGAACCGGCTCGTTGTCGCCGCCCTCGGCGTGGACCACCTCGCAGGCGTCCCCCAGCAGGTCCTGGACGGCCTGGAGAATGGAGATCTGGCGTCCCGCGCGCACCTGGGACGAGCCGCCGCCCTGGATCCGGCGCGCTGCGGCGTTGGGGCCGACGACCGCCACCCGTCGCAGGGCCCCGAGGTCCAGGGGCAGCAGTTCGCCCTGGTTCTTGAGCAGCACCACCGCCTCCTCCGCCGCCTTGGCGGCGATGTCGCGATGGCGCCGGGTGCGCAGTTCGCCGGCCGGCGCCGGCGCGCCGTCCAGCACGCCCGTGCGCAGGATCAGGCGCACCATCCGCCGCGCGGCCTCGTCGACATGCGCCGGCGGAACCTCACCGGATTTCACGGCCGCGAGCAGCTTCGCCCCGAACCAGCGCGCCGGCCCCGGCATCTCCAGGTCGGTTCCGCCATTGGCCGCCG
>JAQGIW010000015.1 GCA_028290905.1 Caulobacteraceae bacterium
CGCACGTCGTAAACGGCTTCGCTGGGGGCGCCGCCGTAGAGCGCCTCGTCGACGGCGTCCAGGACCTCAGGCGTGCGGATGGCCGTGGTCAGGGGGCCCTCCTGCCGCTGGATGCGCAGCAGGGCGCGGGCGGCCGCATTGGCGAACAGGAACCTCCGCCCGCTGAGATCCTCGCGCTGGCCGCCCTGGATCAACAGGATGGGGTCGGCGAGCCGGTCGAGCATGGCGCGGAAGGGCGGCGTCCAGGGGCGCTCCACTGGGAACACCACCGGCGCTGGCGGCGGTGGAGGAGGCGGTGGGCGGCCTATCGCCAGCAGCGCCCCGCCGGCGGCGGCCGCCCCGGCCGCGACGATGACGGCGGCGAGCGGCGAGGCCTGACCGGTCAGCGCCAGCGCCAGGGGCGCCGCCATTCCTACGGCGACCAGCGCTCCCAGCCGCCACCTGCGCGGCGCGCCGGTCGGCGAAGGCGAGGGTGGAGGCGATTCGGTCATCAACGGCGGACAGGATCTTGCGGGGCGGCCGACGCGATGATTCGCGCAGGCTCAACCCCCTGGCCATAGACACCCTGCGTGACAGTTTGCCCATTCGAGCCCCTCGCCTTGAAAGACGCCTAATTGCGGTCGTATTAGGCGGGCTCGATCCGCCGACCCGAAATCCCGCGAGTGAGAGTCCTTATTCGATGAAGCGTAGGTACCTCGTCGCGGCGGCTTCGGTCGCGCCCCTGCTCATGGCCATGGCCAGTGGGGCCCACGCCACCGATTCGATCAGCTCGGCGACCAGCACGCCTGTGGCGACGGCAACCGCCACCAACGGCGCCCCTGACGACGTCGACGTCACGAGCAGCGGATCGATCGGGCTCACCGCCGCGGGCGTCGGAGTGACGCTGAACAGCAACAACGTGGTCACCGTCGAGGGCCAGATCGGCTCCACCGCTATCGACAACACAGTGGGCATCCAGGTGCAGGGCGGCCACACCGGCTCGGTGACCAATAGCGGCTCGGTCGTCCTCACCGACAACTTCACGCCCGCCACCGACAACAACACCGGCCTGCTCGAGCTGCCCTTCGCCCAGGGGACCAACCGCATCGGCATCCAGGTGGTGGGTCCCGGCGTGTTCACCGGCTCGATCACCAACATCGGCACGATCACCGTCCACGGCGACAATTCCTTCGGCGTCGCCATCGCGGCGCCGATCACCGGGAACTATCAATCCCTGCAGGTGACGCCGGCCACGAGCACCACCGCCGCTGTCGTCCTGCTCGGGTCCATCACCGTGCAGGGCGGCGAGCCGGCGCTGAACGGCGCGCCGGCCACCCCGCCTGTCATCGGCTTCTACGTCGGCCCCACCGGCGGGGTCGGCGGCAATGTCACCCTCGGCGGGGTCTCGGCCACGGGTTTCGGCGCCCAGGCCGTGAACGTCGCCGGCCAGGTGGGCGGCGCCCTGAACGTCGCCGGCCAGATCACCTCCACCGGCTACCGCTCCACCACGCGGTCCAGTTTCCCCACCCTGGCGGCCAAATACACCGCCCAGGAGATGGAGCAGGGCGGATCGGCGGTCACCATCGCCGGAAGCGTCGGCGCCGGGATCGTTATCAGCGCGCCGCCGTTGGATGCGATCACCAGCGCCTCCACGGCCAGCGATCTCGTCAACGGCGTCAGCATTCCCCAGATCCAGCAAGCCACCGGGTCGATTTCGACCTACGGCTCGGCCCCCGCCATGGTGATCGGCTCGGCGACCAATGCGCTTTCGGTGGGAGTCGTGAATCCCGCCGTCAACTCCATCCTCGGGCCTGACGCCACCACCAACCCGGCGGGCTACGGACTGGTCAACGAGGGGTCGATCGCCGCCAGCGGGGTCTATGACCAGCTCAACTATCCCAACCTGCCCGCCCCCGTGTCGGCGACCGCGATCCAGGTCGGCGGCGGGGGCCCCTACGCGGCGGTGATCAACGGCGGCATCTACAACACCGGCGCGATTGCCGCTCAGGCCTACCAGGCGAACGCCACGGCCATCCACTTCCTGGCGGGCGGCTCGACGCCGCTGATCCTCAACGACGGGCAGATCACCGCCAATTCGATCCAGGAAAACAGCGCGACGACCGTCGTGGTGGCCGGCGTCACCCAGCCGGTGGTCCCGGTCAACATCTACGGCGTCCTGATCGAACCGGGCGCGACGGTCGGCTCCTTCGTGAACAACAGCGTCATCACCGCCAACATCACCGGTTCCGGCGGGGTGGGCGGCACGGTGGGCGGCATCATCGACCGCTCCGGGAGCCTTGCCAGCGTCACCAACACCGGCTCGATCAGCGCCCAGGCCACCCAGACCCTGCTGACCACGCCGATGCCGGTGACGGCGACCGCCATCGACATGTCCGCGGGAACCGGACCTCAGGCGATCACCCAGTCCGTGTCGACCAACGCCGCGGTGACGGGGGCGGCGGCCTACAACAGCACGATCGCCTATGCCCAGGGCCAGATCGTCAACTACCTGGGCCTGGTCTACCAGGCCACGTCCACCGCGGGGGTGTCGGTCGATCCCATCAACTATCCGGCCTACTGGCGCCAGATCGGCGCGACCAATCCCACGATCTTCGGCTCGATCTACTTCGGCTCGGGCGGCAGCACCCTGACGGTCAACGCCGGTACCGTGAACAGTCCGGTGATCAACCTCGGAACCGGTGTGAACACGGTGACGGTGGGCTCCGCCGCCTCGGCCGCGACCCTCTCCGGCGCCATCGAGGAGGTTTCCGCCTCGGCGCAGACCGGGCCGCTGCTGGGCGACACGCTGGGGACCCTGACCCTCAACGTGGTCAACGGAACACTCGTCGACACCAATCCGAACACCATCTACGCCCGGAGCGTGAACGTCGGCGCCAACGGCACCCTGCTGGTCGCCGCCGACCCGGCCAACAACACCAACACCAAGTTCATCACAAGCGGCGCCTCGACCTTCGCGCAGGGCGCCAAGCTCGGGATCACGCTGCTCAGTATCCCGACCAGCCTCACGAGCACCTACACGATCCTCCAGACGACCGGCGCGGGCACGCTGTCGGCGGGGACGTTCGGGACGGGCGCGCTCACCGATGCGCCCTTCCTGTTCGCCGCCACCGCCTCAGCCAACGCCAATTCGATCCAGGTCACGGTGACAGAAAAGTCCCAGGCCCAGCTGGGATTCAACAACGCCGAGGAACAGGGGCTGGCCGCGGTGCTCGCCGCCGCCCCCGCCAACGCGGCGATCCAGAACGCCATCCTCTCCCAGACCACCCAGGCCGGGCTCAAGGGCGTGTACGACCAGTTGCTGCCCAGCCAGGGCCAGGGCCTGTTCGAGGCGCTCGAGGCCGCGGCGCAGGCGGAGGGGGCGATGGTTGGGGCCGCGCCGGAAGCCTCCAGCCGGGTGGCCGGGACCAGCCTGTGGTTGCAAGAGGTCAACGAGAGGATCGACCGGTCGACGACCAGCCAGACCCTGGGGTCGTTCACCAAGCTGTTCGGCATCGTCGGCGGCTATGAACATGCCGGCGTGGGCGGCGGCGCCGTCGGCCTCACCCTTGCCTACTTCAACGCCACCGAACAGGAAAACGCCGACCGGATCGGCACCGGCGCCGTCGCCTCCATGCTCGAGGCCGGCGCATACTACCGGCGGACGATGGGCCGCTTCACCTTCGGCGGCCGGGCGGCGATCGGCTATGCCTGGTTCTCCGACAACCGCGTGTTCGCCACCATCACCCCCGGCACCGGCGCGAACGCCAATTCCGCCACCGGGACCGAACTGCGAGCCCACTCGAACTGGGGCGGACTGTTCTACGACGCCCACCTTCAGGGAACCTATGAGCAGCCCCTGGGCCGCTTCTACGCGAGGCCCGAGATTTCGGCGGACTTCCTGGAGCTGGACGAGGGCGCGCACAGCGATAGCGGCGGCGGCAACGCCTTTGATCTGAACGTGGCCGCCCGCAACAGCCGCCGTCTGAGCGGCCAGGCGATCCTGGTTCTGGGCCGCCAATGGGGGCAGGCCACCTGGCTGCGCACCGAGGTGCGTGGCGGTTACCGCGAGATCTTCGCCGGCACGGTTGGCGACACGACGGCCAGCTTCAACGGCGGTAACCCCTTCACCCTGGCGGCCGAAAACGACAAGGGCGGCTGGTACACGGCCGGCTTCTCGATCAAGGGCGGCTCGGAATTCTCGTACCTGGCCCTGGAGGGCGACATCGATTTCCGGGCCGGCGAACAGCGCTATGACGTGAGGATCGCCGGGCGTTCGATCTTCTGATGGCCTGGCTGGAGGCGCTCGCCGACTACCAGCGCTTCGACTACTCCGACCCGGGCGGGCGGTGGACGCGGCCCGTCTGGCGGCGCGGCGCCGGTCCGGCGGTGATCGTCATCCACGAGATGCCGGGGCTGCATCCCCTGGTGATCCGCTTCGCCGACCGAGTGGCGGCGGCGGGCATGACCGTGTTCCTGCCCAGTCTGTTCGGCGATCCCGGCCGTCCCGTCACCGGCGCCTACGCGCTGGGCGAGATGCTGAAGGGGATCTGCATCAGGCGCGAGTTCAACGTCTGGTCGGCGGACAAGTCGAGCCCGATCGTCGACTGGCTCCGGGCCCTGGCGGCGACGGTCCACGCGGAATGCGGCGGCCGGGGCGTGGGCGCGGTGGGCATGTGCTTCACCGGCAACTTCGCCCTGGCGATGATGACCGAGCCCAGCGTGGTGGCGCCGGTGCTCTCGCAACCATCGATGCCGATACCCGCCGGCTCGCCGGTCCGTGGCGCCGGCCTCGGTGTGACGCCGGCCGAGAGGGCCTGCGCCAAACGCCGGTTCGCCGAGGAAGGCCTGTCGATGATCGGCCTTCGCTTCCATGGCGACCCCTTCGTGCCCGACGCCCGCTTCGAGACCCTGAAGCGGGAATTCGGCGAAGCATTCGAGGCCATCGAGATCGACGCCAAGGACGGCCGTCCCGACCCGCGCATGGCCGCCCACTCGGTGCTCACCATCCATCTGGTGGACGACGACCCCGACGGGCCGACCAAAAAGGCCGAACAGCGCGTGATCGCTTTCTTCAAGGAGCGGACGGGGGCTTAGCGAATTGAGGCCGGAAGGCCGCCATGGCCACGCCACACAGCGGCGAGAGACTGCCCTCCGATCATGCTCAGACGCGCCGCAAGCCTTCTCGCCGCCCTCACCCTCCTGACCGGTTGCGCCACGACCCGCCAGCTGGCCGCGGCGCCGGACGTACATGCCCTGCTTGTGGCGATCCGTGATGATGACCGGGCGGCCTTCGAGGCCCACGTCGACCGCCGCGCCCTGGAGGCCGAGATGCAGGCGGTGATGGTCGAGCGGAGCCGGGAGGCCGGGATGGGCGACGGGGCCGCCGGCCTGGGGGTGCTGCTCTCCGGCCCTCTGGCGCGGGCCGCGGGCAGCGTGCTGATCCGCCCCGAGGTGTTTCGCGCCGTCGCCGACTACTACGGCTATCGGCCCGACACCCCTATTCCCGGCACGCTCTCCCTGGCGGTCGCCCTGACGCCGCTGCCGGACGGGCGGGTGTGCGCCAAGGGCCGCAAGGGTGGTCCCTGCCTGCTGACCTTCGCCGACGAGGACGGGACGTGGAAGCTGGTCGCCTTCGACGCCAGCCAGGTGTTGGCCGGCCGAAAGGGCGGAGCGCGCTCGTGAGGGGAGTGCGAGGCGCCTCCGCCGCCGCGCTCATAGCCATGAGCCTGGCGGGCGAGGCGCACGCCGACACCGTGCATCTCTATTCCTACGACCCGGCCGACGCGGAGACGCGGCATGCTTCGGGGCCCCTGACCTTCATGTTCCGCAAAGGCCTGCTGCACACCACCGTGCTCAACCTGCGCTCCACCGAGGCCTCCGCCACCGCCTATCTGCGGCCTGCGGACGAGAAGGCGCTCGGTCCCGCCGGCCTGGCCGGCGCGGTGGGGGCCGAGCCGGCCGAGCGCGCCCTGTACCGGGTCGAGCCGGCGGACGAGGGGACCGCCTTGATCTCCGCCTTCTGCCCCGGAGCGATGCGGGCGTGGCTGGCGTTCGGGCCGCTGAAGCTCAATCGCGACCTCACCGTGCGGGTGATCGGCGCACCAACGGCAGGGCCGGCCAAGCTGTGTCGCACGCTGCGCTTCAGCTTCCACGGCGAATGGCTGCTGCCCCCCGAACGGCCCATGGATCCGCGGGAGCTGGAACGCGGACGCTATCCGGGAAGCTGACGGGTGAGGCGGGCCCACCGGTCGAACGCGGCCATCAGTCCCCGCAGGAACTCGCGGGTGTTCTCGCGCGTCACGCTGCCGTCATCTGCGACGAGGTCGGCGACCTGGCCGACATAGGCCTCCGGCTGCTGGAGGACCGGCATGTTGAGGAACACCAGGGACTGGCGCAGGTGGTGGTTGGCGCCGAAGCCGCCGATCGCCCCCGGGCTGGCGCTCACCACCGCCGCCGGCTTGGCGTTCCAGACGCTCTTTCCATAGGGCCGCGAACCGACGTCGAGGGCGTTCTTGAGGACGCCGGGCACCGAGCGGTTGTACTCGGGCGTCACGAACAGCACCGCGTCCTTGGGCCTCACCGTGTCGCGGAAGCTCACCCAGGCGGGCGGCGGCGCGCCCTCGTCGTCGAAGTCCTGGTTGTAGAGCGGCAGGGTCCCGATCGCCACAAGCTCGCCGGTCATCCCCTCCGGAGCGAGCTTCAGGAGGGCTTCCGCCAGCCGGCGGCTGAACGAGGCCTTGCGCAGGCTGCCGACCAGGACGGCGACGTTAAGATCGGACGGCATGGCTCGCCTCCCTAAAGCCAAAGCTTCCCATTTAGGTCGAAAGCCCCGCCTCGCCAGCCTTCCTGGGCAATCCGATGGCTGACGTCACGGCGCCTCACGGCATGGTGATTCGAACAGACGCGCCGCTCGCGGCATTGTTGCGGGGCGAGGACTAGGGTTCATGGTCGAACTTCGCCCGCCACCGGACAGCCGGCGGCGGGCGCATTTTCATTGGGCCGATGGGCGGGTCCGATCTGACTACATCGGATCGCAATCCGCCCTGGGGTGGCGATTCAGAAATTCGCCGCTGTTTGTGGAAGCCCCGGAGCGAATTTCTGAATCTCAAGCCACACTAGAAGCCCTTGAATTCTAGTGTGCTTTTTGGATTTGAAGTTCGCACCCCGCCCGGCCGCACACACCGGCGAACTTCAAATCCAGCACACTAGTCGAGCAGGCGCGCGGCCACGGCCTCGCGGGCGGCGGGCGTGACGCCCAGCGCCTGCGCCAGATAGGCGTCCAGGCCGCCGAAGCGCTCGGCGATGGCTGAGAAGGCGGTCTCCAGATAAAGGGTGTCGACGCCCATGGCGGTCATCACCGCCGCCTCGTCCGGCACGCGGCCCGAGATTTCCTGGATCGCCTGGCTGACCACCGGCAGTCGGCGAGCCATGCGCTCGGGATCGTTGGTGAGCAGGTAGTCGGCGGCGATGTCGTCGGGGTGGACCCCGGCCAGGTGGTGGGTCAGGGCGGCCAGGATGCCGGTGCGGTCCTTGCCGGCGGCGCAGTGGATGAGCACCGGCCCTTCAGCTTCGGCGAGCACGCGGAAGTAGCGGGCGAAGAGGTCGATGTGCCGCTCGTCGAACGGTGCGGCGCGATAGTAGTCGACGAGGTAGGCGCGGAACGAGTCGGCCGTGAGCTCGGCCGAGGCGATGTGACTGTGCCAGCTGTCCTCGTCGTGACACTGGTCGTTGGCGATCACCTTGCCCGCGAAGTTGGCCGGCCGGCGCGATGGCTCGCGCGCGCGCTCCTCCCGCCGCCGCAGATCCACCACCACGGCGATCTCGAGCGCCGCCAACCGTTCGAGGTCGGCGTCCGTGGCCCGCGAGTGGGAGGCGGAGCGATAGAGCGCTCCCCGCTTCAGCCGCCGCCCGCCGGCGGCCGGATAGTCGCCGAAGTCCCGGAAATTATCGACGCCCTCAAGGGCGATGTGTCTGGTCATGGCCCGGGAGATAGCGGGCGCAGACGACAATTGCGAGACGGTGGCGCACGAGGGCGCCGTTCAAACGCGCCAAAGGACCCAGGCGAGGCATGCTCCCAGCCTGGGTCCCGACGTTGCGCCAATACAACTTGCTGGGTCGCTTAGGCGGCGGACCCTGCGGGCCTTCTGCGCATCCTCATGACGCCGCCGGCCATGCCGATGCCGACGAGCATCATCGCCCAGGTGGCCGGCTCGGGGACGTTGAGGTCGGAGCCGACCTGGACCAGGATGTTGGGGCCGAAGAAGCTGCTCACATCCTGCACGCCGCCCGTCTCGGTGACCGACAACTGGTGCGGAAGGATGTCGATCGGCGGGATCGTTGTC
>JAQGIW010000064.1 GCA_028290905.1 Caulobacteraceae bacterium
CTGGTGGCCAACGCCCCGCACATGCCCGTGCACCTGGGCTCGATGGGTGACAGTGTCCGCACGGTGATCGCGGCCGCCCGCGACCGCGGCGAGCCCCTGCGCCCGGGCGACGTCTACGCCCTGAACAACCCCTATGCCGGCGGGACCCATCTGCCGGACATCACCGTTGTCATGCCCCTCTTCGACGAGGCCGGCCACCGGCTGCTCTGCTTCGTGGCCGCGCGCGGTCACCACGCCGATGTCGGCGGCCTGACACCCGGCTCGATGCCGCCGTACAGCCGCAGCATCGCCGAAGAGGGCGTGCTCCTCGATTCCGTGAGGATCGTGCGCGACGGCCAGTTCGACGACGCCGTGGTGCGCGCCCGGATGACCGCCGGACCCTATCCCGCTCGCAATGTCGTCCAGAACATCGGCGACCTGCGCGCTCAGGTCGCCGCCTGCGCCCGGGGCGCCAGCGAGCTGCGGCGCGCCTTTGCCGAACACGGCGAGGCGGTAGTGATGGCCTACATGCGCCACGTGCAGGACAACGCCGCCGACGCGGTCCGAAATCTCCTCACCCGCCTCACCGGCGGCCGGTTCCGCTACGAGGCCGACGACGGCTGGAGCGTGCAGGTGGAGGTCGGCGTCGACCGCGAGGCGAGGACCGCGGTGGTCGATTTCACCGGCACCAGCGGCCAGCTGGCCTCGAACTTCAACGCCCCGCCGTCGATCGCCCGGGCCGCCACGCTCTATGTGGTCCGCACCCTGCTCGACGACGACATCCCAATGAACGACGGCTGCCTGGAGCCGATCACGATCATCAATCCGGCGGGCACGCTGCTGAACCCGCACTCGCCCGCGGCCGTAGTCGCCGGCAATGTGGAGACCAGCCAGGTGGTCACCGATGCGCTCTACGGCGCGACGGGGGCCCTGGCCGCCGCCCAGGGGACGATGAACAACTTCACCTTCGGCGACGACCGCCTGCAGTACTACGAGACGATCTGCGGCGGGGCCGGCGCCGGCCCTGGTTTCGACGGCGCCGACGCGGTCCACACCCACATGACCAACAGCCGCCTCACGGACCCGGAGGTGATCGAGGCCCGATTCCCGGTCCTGGTGGATGCCTTCTCCATCCGGCGCGGCTCCGGCGGCGGCGGTCGCTGGCGGGGCGGCGACGGGGTCATCCGCAAGGTGCGGTTCCTCGAGCCGATGACGGCGTCGATCCTTTCCAACCGGAGGCGCGTGGCGCCCTTCGGACTGGACGGCGGCGGCCCGGGCGCGGTGGGCCGCAACTATGTGCTGCGGGCGGATGGCCGGCGGGAAGACTTGCCCGCCTGTGCGTCGGTGAAGGTAGGGGCCGGGGACGTATTCATCATCGAAACCCCCGGCGGCGGCGGGTTCGGGGCTCCGAGGTGAGCTACCCCCGGTCAATGGCCGATGGGTTCAAGGGAGCCTGGCTCCCCGGGCTGGACTCGAACCAGCGACCCGGCGATTAACAGTCGCCTGCTCTACCAACTGAGCTACCGAGGATCGGGCAATCGCCGAAGGACGCGCCTAATACGCCCAGCCCTCCGGCGGCGCAAGCGGGGGCTGGCGACGGCTTGGAGCGCGGCGTTCCGGGTCAGTGGCGGGGCCATGGGCTTATCGTCACAAACATGCTGTTGGATGCCGGCGCACGGTCGGTGGGAGATGATTCATGATGGCGTTGGGTTCGTGGCTCGGCGTGGGCCTGGCTTTGGCGGCGGGCGTTTGCGGCTCCGCGGCGGTCGCGCGCGGGGGCGGCCTCGAAGGCGTGCCGCGCTTCGACCACGTGGTCGTCATCGTCGAGGAGAACAAAGAGTACGACCAGATCGTCGGTGGGGTGGCGGCGCCGAACATCTCGCGCCTGGCCAAGGCGTTCGGCGACGCCACCCGTTTCTATGGCGAGGTGCATCCGAGCGAAGCCAACTACGTGGCCCTCCTGGGCGGCGATACCTTCGGCATCCACGACGACGATCCGTTCTATTGCAAGCCCGGCTCGACCGACCTCGCCTGCGCCCTCGTCAACGTCGAGCCTGGCTATCCCGACCACACCGTCCACAAGCCGCACCTGGGCGACCAGCTCCAGGGGGTGGGACTCACCTGGAAGGCCTATTTCGAGGACCTGCCCGAGCCCGGCTCCCTGGCGTACATCGCCAGCGATCCGAAGTTGAGCGATGGCACGCGCAAGACCGCGCTCTACGCCTCCAAGCACTCCGGCTTCGTCAATTTCGCCTCGGTGCAGCATGATCCAGACCGCGCCCAGCACTTGGTCGGGTTCGATCGGCTGAAAGTCGACCTGGACAACGGCGCCCTGCCGAACTTCGCCCTGATCGTTCCCAACCAGTGCAACGAGATGCACGGGCTCAGCGGCCCGGGCATCCCCGCGGACTGCCAGTCCTCCAACGTCGCCGGGCTCATCGCGCGCGGCGACGCCGAAATCGGCAAGCTGGTCGGCGACCTTCAGGCGACGAAGGAATGGCGCTCCAAAGGGAACATGGCCATCGTCATCACCTTCGACGAAGGCTCCGGGGGCGACCGGACGGGCTGCTGCGCGGTGACGCCCGAGGCGCCCTCCAACTATGGCGGCGGCCATATCCCGACGATCGTGATCACCAACCACGGCGCCCATGCCCTGGCCGACCCGACGCCCTACAACCACTATTCGCTGCTGCGGACGATCGAGGACGCCTTCGGCATCGGCGAGCACCTCGGCCACGCCGCCGAAACCGACAAGGGGGTCCGGCCCATGGCGAGGCTCTTCGGGGGCGGGTGATCTCGCGGCCGCTCTCGCCCGAGAGGGCGAAATCGCCGGTCTCGCGGCCGGCTTCATTGACACCGGCCCCTCTGGTACGTCACGCCCCCAGCTAAAGTCTGACGGCAGGGGAAGCGCCACCATGTTCAAGCGGGTCCTGATCGCCAACCGCGGCGAGATCGCCATCCGCATCGCCAGGGCCGCGGCGGGGCTGGGTGTCGACTCCGTGGCGGTGCACGCGGCGGCCGACGCCCTGTCGCTGCACACCCGCGTGGCGAGCCGGGCCCGGCTGCTGCCCGGGGCCCCGACCGCCCCCGGGGATCCGGTCGCCGCCTATCTCGACATCGAGGCGCTGATCGCCGCGGCCCTGGAGACCGGCTGCGACAGCGTCCATCCCGGTTATGGCTTCCTCGCCGAGAACGCCGAGTTCGCCCGCCGCTGCCTGGCCGAAGGGCTCGCCTTCATCGGACCGCGCCCCGACACCCTGGCCCTGTTCGGCGACAAGACCCGCGCCCGCGACCTTGCCCGGGCCCAGGGCGTGCCGGTCGTGCCCGGCAGCCCCGCGACCCTGGCGACGGCGGAGGCGGCGACGGCCGCCGCCGATGCCCTGGGGTATCCGGTGATGATCAAGGCCGCTGCCGGCGGCGGCGGGCGCGGCATGCGGGAGGTGGCGGCGGCCGAAGAGATGGCCGGCGCCTTCGCGCGCTGCCGGGGCGAGGCCCAGGCGGCCTTCGGCGACGGGGCGCTGTTCCTCGAGAAGCGCATCGCCCGGCCGCGCCATGTCGAGGTGCAGATTCTCGCCGACCGCCACGGCGGTGTCGTCCACTTGCACGAGCGCGACTGCTCGGTGCAACTGCGCCACCAGAAGGTCGTCGAGATCGCCCCGGCCCCCAATCTCGATCCGGCGCTGCGCGACCGCATCCTCGGCCATGCGCTGATCCTGGCGCGGGCCTCCGACTACGTGAACGCCGGCACGGTCGAGTTCCTGATCGATCCGGAAGCCGGCGAGGCCTATTTCATCGAGTGCAATCCGCGCATCCAGGTCGAGCATACGGTTACCGAGCAGGTGACCGGCGTCGACCTGGTGGAGGCCCAGTTCCGCGTCGCCGCCGGCGAGAGCCTGGCGGATCTCGGACTGGCCGACCAGGCGGCCGTGGGGCCGCCGCGCGGCTATGCGGTGCAGGCGCGGATCGTCGCCCAGGGGGCCGGCGTGCTGACGGCTTATCGGGAGCCCGGCGGCCCCGGCGTGCGGGTCGATTCCTGCGGCTACCTGGGCTATTCGCCGCCGCCCCAGTTCGATCCGATGTTCGCCAAGCTCATCGGCCAATCGAACTCCACCGGCTCCCTCACCTCGGCCCTCGATCGCACGCTGCGGGCGCTGGACGAATTCCAGATCGCCGGCCTCGCCACCAATCTGCGCGCCCTGCGGGCCATCCTGGCCGATCCATCGGTGCGCGCCGGTGACGCCCGCACGACCTTGCTTGACGAGCACCCGGAGCTGGCCCGGCCGGCGGGCAGGGCGCCCGCCGCCGCCGGGCCGCTTTCGCTGCTCGACCAGCAGGCGGCGGCCCTTGGCCGGGGCGTCATCGTCCCGGCGGCGGCTGCCGTCGCCGCCATGGCCGTGGCGCAGGGCGACGAGGCGGTGGAATCGCCGATGGCCGGCGCAGTCGTCGAAATTACGGCGAAGGCCGGCGACGCGGTGGAGGCGGGGGCCGCCCTGATGGTGGTCAGCGCCATGAAGATGGAGACCGCCGTCGTTGCCCCCTGCGCTGGTG
Organism: Caulobacteraceae bacterium; assembly: GCA_028290905.1. Lineage (GTDB taxonomy): Bacteria > Pseudomonadota > Alphaproteobacteria > Caulobacterales > Caulobacteraceae > Acaudatibacter. Next base: position 4,528 of record JAQGIW010000064.1, read on the forward strand.
TGATCAGCGAGCTGCTGCCGTTGGCTGTCGGAGGGCAGGTGGCGGCGGGCCAGGTCGTCGGGGCCATCACGCCCCGGGAAGGCGTGTCCAGCCGCGGAACTGCCCCCGCGACCTACGGCGAGGACACCTGGGCGCCCCTGCTCGGTCAGGTGAAGGCCCTGCAGGACATCGCCCACGCCCGCTTCGCGCCCGAGTCCCGCGATCCCGGTGTCGTACGCCAGCGCACCCGCGGCAAGCTGGCCTGCCGCGAGCGCATTGACCTGCTGCTCGACGAAGGCTCCTTCCGGGAGGTGGGCAGCCTGGCCGGATTCGCCACCTATGACGGGGAGGGGGCGGTCGCCGACTTCACCCCCGCCAACCACGTGGGCGGGTGGGGCCGTATCGAGGGGCGCACCGCCGTGGTCTGCGCCGACGACTTCACCTCCCGCGGCGGCCACTCGGACGGGGCGATCGGCGCGAAGAGCAGCTATCTCGATCGCCTGTCGGTCGAACTCAAATGCCCGTCCATCCGGCTTCTCGACGGCTCCTCCGGCGGCGGCAGTGTGGCCTCCATGGTGCCGGAGCAGCGGGCCGAAGGGGAAAGCGCCGCCCGCGAAAGCCGCGGCGCGATCACCGCCGGCCGGCCGCGGGTGGCGGGAGGCGGCGGCTCCTTCCTGCCCGGACATCTGGGGAGCAGCCTCTACGCCGAGCAGCTGAGCCAGGTCCCGGTGGTCAATCTGCTGCTCGGCAGCGTGGTCGGGATCGGCGCGGCCAAGGCGGTGCTCGGCCACTTCTCGGTGATGGTGAGGGACATCGCCCAGCTGTTCGTCGCCGGGCCGCCGGTGGTGAGCCACGCCATGGGCTACGACATCACCAAGGAGGACCTCGGCGACTGGCGCATCCATTGCCGCAACGGCTCGGTGGACAACCTGGCCGAAACCGAGGCCGACGCCGTCGCCCAGGCCAGGCGGTTCCTCTCCTACCTGCCGTCCAGCGTCTACGAGCCGCCGCCGGTCCTGGCCCCCGAAGGCGGCGATCCGGCCGACCGGCGCGAGGAGGCGCTGTTCAACATCGTCCCGCGCAAGCGCACGGCGACCTTCGACATTCGCCGGGCCATCCGCCTGATGGCCGACAAGGGCTCGTTCTTCGAGATCGGCCCCCTGTGGGGCGACGACCAGATCACCGGTTTCGTGCGCTTCGACGGCCACCCCATGGGCGTGATCGCCTCCGACAGCCGGCACGTCAACGGCGGCGCCCTGACCGCCAAGGGGTGCGACAAGCTCAAGCGCCACCTCGACCTGTGCGACCTCTTCCACCTGCCGATCCTCAACCTGGTCGACAATCCGGGCTTCGCCGTCGGCCTCGAGCACGAGATCGCCGGCACCATCCGCAAGGGTGGGGAGTGGATGATCGCCTTCGCCCAGATCGCCGTCCCGGTGTTTACGGTGATCATGCGGCGCAGTTTCGGCGTCGCGGGCAACAACTACGCCACGCCCCTGGCCCGTGGCGGGGTGCGGGTGGTGTGGCCGGCGGCGGACGTCGGTGGCATTCCCCCGGAAGGCGGCATCGAGGCCGCCTACAAGCGCCAACTGGCCGAGGCCGCCGACCCGGCCGCCCTGCGCGCCGAGATCAACGCCCGGATCGAGAGCGCCCGCGGGCCGATCGGGCCGCTCAACAGGTTCCAGATGGAGGAGATGATCGACCCGCGCGACACCCGCCGCCTGGTCTGCGAATGGGCGGAAAACGCCGCGCGCATCGCCACCCAGTCAGCTCGCCTGGGGCCCAGGCCGATGGGGTTCCGGCCCTGACCGGCGCCGGACGGCGAACGGCTCAGCGGCCGTCGTTCCAGGTCTTGGGGCTGTCGACCCCCATGTAGCGCTCGAACTGCTCCTTGAAGCGGTCGGTGATCTTCGGCTGGTCGGCGGCGGGCGCCTTCTTCTTCAGTTCGATGAACCATGTTCCTTCTTCTTCGTAGACGTGGTGCTTCACCGCACCTTCGAGGTGGCCAAGCTTGTCGAGGTAGTCCTCGCTCATCGGATCCATTTCCTCGAGCGCCGCCATCTGCATCTTGGCCGCGGCCTGTTCGGTGTAGGCCAGGATGGCGTGCGCCTTCTCCCCGGCCTGGGCGATGGCCGGATAGAGAACGGCCTCCTCGGCCATGGAATGGCCGGTCAGCAGGGTGGCGAGCTTCTTTTGAGCGGTGCGCCGCGCGGAGGGCTCCCTGGCGGCCCTCGCTTCGGCGAAGGCGCCTTCGATGGCGAGGTGGTGATCCAGCGCCATCGACAGCCAGTCACCCGGCGATGCGGCGGCGCGGGCTTCCTGGCGGGCTTTGGCGCGCGTCTCGTCACTTTCGGGCGGGGTGACGGCGGCGACGACCTTGTCGAGGATGGACATGGGCGGCTCCTCTTTGGATGTTCGCGTGGAAAATCCATCGACGCCGGGAGCGGTTCCGACCGCGGCTGTCACAATTGGGAGCGAATTCTATTGAGCGGTCATCGAGAACGGAACGGTCGCCGCCCCGCTCGCGCTCGCGGGATTGAAGACCACCGTCATGCCGACATGAAGCCCGCGAAGCTCAAGGTCTTCCAGGCCCGGTTCGGCTTCCATGACTCCGTCGTCGCCGCACCGAGCCAGGCCGCCGCGCTCCGCGCCTGGGGCACGCATCAGAACCTGTTCGCCGACGGCCAGGCGTCCGTGGCCATCGACCCGCGGGCGGTCGCGGCCGCGCTGGCCGATCCGGGAACGCCCCTGTTGCGCCCCGTCGGCACGGACGGCGCCTTCGAGCGCGCGCCGGGCGCCTTGCCCAAGGTGTCGGGCGTGCGGGCCAGGGCGGTCCGCCCGCCCCCCAAGGCGAAGGCCGCCCCGTCGCCGAAGCCGCCCCCGGACCGGTCGGCCCTCGACGCCGCGGAGGCGGCGATGCGGACGCTCGATGACCGCCGGGACCGGGAGGAGGCCGAGTTCCGCCGCCGGCAGGTCGAACTCAGTGACGCGCGGGCCGCCGCGCGTGCGGCCTATGAGGAAAGCCGCAAGGCGGCGACCGCCGCCCTGGCCGCCGCCAGACGTGAATTCAGGGAGGCCGGCGGCAAGCTTTGAGGCAAGTGCGGCGGGCATGTCGCGGAACATCGACGCGTGTGACGATCTTGAAATGAACGCGCGATGAACGGTGTCTTCGTGGGCCGTTCAGCGTCGGAAGCGCAACGTTCTCCTCAGCGGCGGTCAAGCCGTTGGACCATAGGAGAACGCCATGACACCTCGGACGATGATACTGCTCGCCGCCAGCGCCGCGGCGTTGGCGGCGCCCGCCGCCGCGTCGGCCCAGCAATACGGGGCGCCCTACGACAACCGTCCCTACTACGGGCGGTCCGGGGAATACGGCCAGCCCCGCGGGGACTACGGCCAGCCGCGCGGTGATTATGGTTGGCGCGCGCGCTCGTTCCGCGGCTACCCCGAATTCAGGTCGCTGGAGATGCACATCCGCGGGGAGATCCAGCAGGGCCTGAGCGACGATACCCTGGACCGCGAAGGCGCGGACGATCTCTTGGGTCAGCTACAGCAGATCCGTTACCAGGAAATGAGCGAGTACCGGGCGCACGGCTGGAACCTGCCCTACGACGACCGCATGAGGATTCGGGAAGACCTGCAACGGCTCGACCAGGAGGTCGATCAGACCCGCGCCGAACCGTGAGTTATGACCCGGCGCCGGAATGGACCGGCGCCGGGCAAACGGCCCCTTAACGGCAGTGGGCGCTGTCCTGCGCAACGGCGTTGCCCACGGCGGCCCCGCCAGCGGCGCCGAGCAGGGTTCCGAGCGTCTTCGAGCCCCCGGGGGCGATGGCGTTGCCCAGGACCCCGCCGGCGATGCCGCCGACGATCAGGCCCGCGGTGCCATCGGAACGGCGGCAGTAATAACGTCCGTCGCTACCGCGATAGACGCGCTCATCGGGAGACATCGTCCGGTCCTGATAGTCCCCTTCGCGATAATAATGCGGAGCATCCCAGTTCTCGTCAGGCCCGGGACCCGGACCATAGGCCGGTCCTGCGTAACGTGGGCCTTCATCACCATAGGATTCACAGCCAGATACAAGCGCGGCGGCGGCAAGAGCAGGGATGATAAGCAGGCGAAGTTTCATTGTTGTTCCTCCGAATGTCGCCTGCTTAACGTACGGCGTCGCTTTTCGTTGCGTCGCGGGCGCGGGGAACCGTCAAGCTGGTGGGGAATTACGCTTGAAGCGCCATCCGGCGCGAGAGGGTTATCGCTGTGGATATCAAGTCGTTCGCCTGCATCGCGTTCATCGG
>JAQGIW010000098.1 GCA_028290905.1 Caulobacteraceae bacterium
GGCGCGCAGCGGGCCGCCATCGCATGGGCGCGAGGCGCGGACATGTTCACCAACCGCCCGCGGGCCTCGAAGATCGGCGACGCCTATGAACTCTCCGGCGCCTTCGCCGGTGACCTGGCGGCCCTGGTCTCCACCGGCCGCAATCCCCTGCACGATATCCCGCGGGATCCGTTCGCGAAGCGCAAGAGGCCCGTTCCGGCGGCGTGCGACGCCTACGGCAAGGGCCACCCCGCCGAAACCTTCATGAGCGGCTTTATCGCCGCGCCTCCCGAGTGGACCGACTCGAAGCCGCGCTCGCCGAAGTAGACGCCTTCGAGTCCCCCTCCTGTTCGTCCCAGTCGCCGTCGCGCCAGCCGTCGAACTCGGGCATCAGGGCGATGAGCGCGACGAAGGCGCCGAGGATGTAGATCAGCGCCGCGACCTCGGCCGGGTTCAGCTCGGGAGGGGTGGCCCGGTGGTCCAGCACGTCCGCCGGCGAGGGCGCCCAGCCCACCGGCATGGCGCCCGGAGTCCCGCACTTGACGGTCTCGCCCTGGCGGTTGTCGCACGTCGGCGCCGCCAGGGCGGCGGGCGCGGTCAGCAGCAGGGCGGCCGTGGCCGCCGCTATAGTCCAATGGCGCATGGCGGTTCCTCTCGTGCCTTTCCGATAGAAGCCCGTGCGCCGACCGTCCGTTCCGGGCGCGGGCGTCGCGTCCGATGACGTTTCACTGAAACGTCCGATTCGCGTTCCACACTCCAAGTCTAGAGTGGGATTCGGCCGTTGGCGGGTTCCAGCTAATACTATCGTACCCTAAGCAAAGGTGAAGTGCCGTTCCATACGTTCCCGCGCTTCGGTCAGATGCGTGTAGTATTGGGCGAAGCCACCGTTGTAGTTTCCGTCCTGGCGGCGATTGAATTCGCCCTCGAAGTTGTAATAGCCGGGTGTGCAATCCTGGTTGCGGGTGGTCTTGCCGCGGTGCTCGATCACCTCCTGCACCCACCATTCCTCGGATTCCGGCGAGACGTCGATCTCCGCGTGGCCGTGCTCGCGGGCGTAGGCGATGCATTCGGCGATGTGGTCGCCCTGGGTCTGGAGCATGAAGGTCAGGTTGAACTGGAACGAGGCTTGGTAGCCGCCCATGATGAACAGGTTCGGATAGCCGTGGGTGTGCACCCCGAACAGGGTGCGCAGGCCGTCGCGATAGGTCTCGTTGATCTCGCGCCCGTCGCGGCCGCGGATGTCATTGTAGATGCCGGTCTTTTGCACTTCGAAGCCGGTGGCGTAGATCAGGAGGTCGAGGGGATAGACCCGACCTTCGAAGTCCGGCCCCTGCGCGGTGATCTTGGTGATGCCCTTGCCGTGGGTGTCTACCAGATGGACGCTGGGCCGGTTATAGGCCGGCAGGTATTCGTCGTCGAAGCACGGCCGCTTGCACATGAACATGTACCAGGGCTTCAGCGACTCGGCGGTGGCCTTGTCCTCGACGATCTCCTCGATGCGCCGGTGGATGCGCATCATGTAATCGATGTTGTCGTTCTCCTGCCGGCGGATCTTCTCCTCGCGGGAAAGCTGGGCCAGTTCGGCCTTCTTGGCGACGTCGATCTCGCGCCCCTTCAGGTGCTTCATCCGACGGGCCTGCTGCCAGCCCGGCTTCAGCCGCGCGGCCCATTCCGGGTCCGTAGGACGGTCGTTGCGCAGGTCGATGGACGAGGGGGTGCGCTGGAAGACGTAGAGTTCCTTCGCCGTCCGCGCCAGGCGCGGGATCGCCTGCACCGCCGAGGCGCCGGTGCCGATGATCCCCGCCACCTTGTCGGCGAGGCGCGACAGGTCCTGGCCGGTGTAGGCGTAGTCCCAGCGCGAGGAGTGGAAGGAGTGGCCGGTGAAGGTCTCCATGCCGGCGATCTTCGAGAGCTTGGGCTTGGAGAGGGTGCCGTTGGCGCAGATCACGAACCGGGCCTTCATCGTATCGCCGCGGTCGGTGCCGATGCGCCAGAGCTTCTCGGCCTCGTCCCACACGGTGGAGATGACGGTGGTGCGGAAAACCGCGAGGTCGTAGAGGCTGTAGCGCCGGGCGATCGCCTGGCAGTGGGCGTAGATCTCCGGGCCCTTGGCGTAGAGGCGCGAGGGCACATAGTCCATCTCGTCCAGTAGCGGCAGGTAGTCGTAGGCGGGCACGTCGCACGCCGCCCCCGGATAGCGGTTCCAGTACCAGGTGCCGCCGACGTCGGCCCCGCGTTCGACGATGCGGATGCTTTCTACCCCGCGCTCGCGCAGCCGCGCGGCGGTCAGCAGGGCCGAGAATCCGCCGCCGATGAACAGGCACTCGACGGTGTCGGAGATCGGCGCCCGCGGCTCGGCGTCGTGGTCGTACGGATCGATCTCGTACCTGGCCAGGGCCCCGGTGAGGTCGGACGTGTACTGGGCCGTTCCTTCCGGCCGGTACTTCAGGCGCAGGTCGCGCTCCCGCGCGAACTTCTCCTTGATGGTCTCGTAATAGTCCTGCGACGTCTCCATCCCGGTCTCCACCTGCCTTTGTTGGTGAACACGCTGCCGCAGGCCAACCGCGTTCGCAAGGCTCGCTCTATGAAAATCAATGTCGGTCCGGGCTTGTCGACACGGCCGAAGCCGCGCAGGTTGCCCGCAAAACCCAACAGGGTATTGAGAAACGGGGGGGGAGGAGCATGCGTCCGAAGTTCGGCAGTCGCATCTGTCCGTCGGCCGCCGCCACCAACCTGGCGAGCCAAGCCTATATCCAGGCCCAGGGCGACTCGACCAGCATCGGCAAGCGCTACGTCACCTGGGCGGCCCTCGCCAGGTCGGCGGCGAGATCAAGGTTCGCTTCTAGTGTGCTGGATTTGAAGTTCGCCGATGCGCAGGGTCGGGCTGGGTGAGAACTTCAAATCCAAAAAGCACACTAGATTTCAATCGTTGCCACAAACAGTGGCGAATTTCTGAATCGCCACACCAGCGTTTGACGACGTTCACTGAAACGTCCGAACCTGGCGCCACGCATTCAATCCGGTCATCCAACCTTAGGGAAACGCGCCCATGGCCTCCAGGCTCGCCGAAGATCCTCGCATCGACCCGCGCATCAAGGCGATGTTCGCCGCCATGGAGGTGACGCCCGCCGGCGACGTCTCCAGCCGCGAGGAACTGCTGGCCCAGGAGCACAGCGAGGCGGCGAACGCCCGGGCCGCTCAGCTCAAGGCGATGCTCGACGCGCTCGACAACGAGTACGTCGCCCCCTCGGCGGGTCTCGTCACCACCGAACACAAGCTCGTTTCCGCGCCGGACGGCAACACCATCAACATCCGCTTCATCCGCCCGGACAGCGCCCAGACGCTACCCTGCGTCTACTACATCCACGGCGGCGGCATGCAGACCCTCTCCTGCCACGACGGCGCCTACCGGGCCTGGGGCCGGATCATCGCCGCCCAGGGCGTCGCCGTGGCCATGGTCGATTTCCGCAACGCCGTGCGCGCCTCTTCGGTCCCCGAGGTGGCGCCGTTTCCGGCCGGTCTCAACGACTGCGTCTCGGGCCTGAAGTGGGTCCATGCCCGCGCCGAGGACCTGAACGTCGATCCGGACCGCATCATCGTCGCCGGCGAGAGCGGGGGCGGCAACCTGACCCTCGCCACCGGACTGAAGCTGAAGCGGGACGGCGACATCGGCCTGATCAAGGGCCTCTACGCCCTGTGCCCCTACATCGCCGGTCGCTGGCCTCTGCCGGAGAGCCCGTCCTCGACCGAGAACAACGGCATCCTCCTCGACCTGCACAACAATCGCGGCGCCATGGGCTATGGCATCGAGGCCTTCGAGGCCAGGAATCCCCTGGCCTGGCCCGGGTTCGCGACCGCGGAGGATGTGCAGGGCCTGCCGCCCGTCGTGATCAGTGTAAACGAATGCGATCCCTTGCGCGACGAAGGCATCAACTTCTATCGTCTGCTGATCAGGAGCGGCGTTCCCGCCCGCTGCCGCCAGGTGATGGGAACCATCCATGGCACGGAAATCTTCCCGGTCTGCTGTCCGGAGATCAGCCGCGACACGGCCCGCGACCTCGCCGCCTTCTGCAGAGGCTGAACTGGCGCGCTGGGTTCGAAATTCATGGGCGGGGCGGGCAGGCCCTCACCGACTACTGGACAGGGGGGCTCAAGACCCTGCACGGCTTCTACAGCCACGGCTTCCCCAACTGCTTTCACATGGGCATTACCCAAAACGCCCTCACCCCGAATTTCCCACACGTGCTCGATGAGCAGATCCGCCATATCGTCGAGATCATCCAGCGGGCGCAGTCGGTCCAGGCCCGCTCGATCGAACCGACGCCGGAGGCCGAGGCCGAATGGGTCGACACGATCCGGCGCAATTCTGGCCTAAATCTGCAATTCCGCATGGACTGCACCCCCGGATACTACAACGCCGAGGGGATGCCGGGGCGCGGCGGCATATTCGACGAGCTCTACGGTCCCGGGCCGGTCGCCTTCTACGACCTCGTCCGCGCCTGGCGGGCCCATGGTGAGCTTGCCGGCCTCAGGATGGACTAAACTATTGACCCAGCGGGCCTAAGTTCGACCTTTGACAGACAGCGCCGCCTTATGCGCTACAGACAGCCCCCCTTGGAGAGCGCAGGGTGCCCCATCGCCGGTGGGTAGCCTTGGGCTCCGGCGGCTGGAAGTCTAGCGACCCTCGTCGGTCATACGCTCCCGCTCGTTTATCGCGGAGGCGTCCTGTTGACCGACACCACAAATATCCATCGCGCCAACCGCCTGTTGGGCGCGCTCGGTCACGACGACTACGACCTCCTCAGGCCTCACCTGTCCGTGGTCGATCTCATCCAGAACGAACTGGTATTCGAGGGCGGCCGCCCCGCCGAGTACGTCTGGTTCCCCCATGAGGGGGTGATTTCGATCGTCGCCACTGACGCGGAGGGGGGCGCCGTGGAGGTCGCCACCGTCGGCCGCGAAGGCACCACGGGCATCTCCCTGGTCTTGGGAAGCGACACCATGTCCGGCGACGCCATGGTCCAGGTTTCCGGCAGAGGCTCGAGAATGGACACAGGGGCCTTCCGCGACGCGGTCGAGGCCAGCCCGACGCTGCTGCAGCTGATGCTGCGCTATGTGCTGGCTGTCTTCACCCAGGTCAGCCAGAACGCCGCCTGCAATCAGCTCCACGCGATCAATACCCGTTGCGCGAGATGGCTACTCACTACCCACGACCGCGTCATCGGCGACACGTTCGAACTCACCCAGGAATATCTCGCCATGATGCTGGGGGTGACCCGTCCCAGTGTCTCCGCCGCCGCCGCCGCCCTGCAGAAGGCCGGCCTCATCCGCTATTCCCGGGGCGTCATCACCATCCTGGATCGCGCCGGACTCGAGGAGGCTTCGTGCGAGTGCTACCGCATCATCGAGGATGAATTCGCCCGGCTCCGCCTGTCCGCCTGAGCCTGGCCAAGCTGGGACCGCGCGCGGCTCGGGGGTGGTGTTCTACTCCGCCTCGCCGGCGCCCAAAGAGATCACCGAACGTGTCAGGGACGTGGTGGTCTGTCCAAAACCCATGCAGTCGCACCACATGGTCTATAAATTGGCAGTCTTGCTGCCTTCCGAGTAGCCCGATTAATAGGCTTGCCGAAACCTTTTGTGAAGTTGTGTTAACTATTTGACAGTGAATGTTTTGATCCCAGGATAAGGCGAGGCCGAGGGACGCGACGCCTACCTAAGCGTGGCCGTTTCAACATTTGTAACCAACCGTGCGATATTCTCGCGGGGGACGGATGGCGACTGTCTGGGAATTCTCGCGATTTCCGCGCCGGCTGCGGAGCCGATGGGCGCGGCTGGGGCTGGCGCTCGGACTGATCATCGTCGCCAGTCTGAGCCGGATGGCCCTGGGGGTGGTGGACTGGCGGATACCGCCGTTCAGCCTCTATCTTCCCGCCATCCTTCTGGCGACGTTGGTCGGGGGTTGGAAGGCCGGCGCGGCGGCGACGGCGCTCTCGCTGCTGCTGGCCTGGTTCCTGTTCGTCGGCCCTTGGGTGGACTTCGGCGCGCCTGCGCCACTCGCCTGGCTGGCCATGGCCGTCGACGCCGGGACGGCCTTGGCGATCGTGGTCGTGGCCGGCTATCTCCATGTGCTGATGGGGAGGCTGGCCCGCAGCCAGGCCGCCCTCTCAGAGCGCAATCTGACCTATGACGCCGTTTTTCAGACCATGTCCGAAGGCTTCGCGCTCTGTGAAGCGACGTGGGACGAAGACGGTCGGCTCACGGACTACGTCGTCCTGGAGATGAATCCCGCTCTCCAGGCCATGCTCGGAGTTGGGCCGGAGGCTGTCGGACGCCGGTTGAGCGATGCCGCCGGCGATCACGGCCCCTGGCTGGCGCTATGTGACCGCGTCCTCAAGACCGGCGCTCCGCGGTCGTTCGAGAATCTGAATCCCGACACGGGGCGGTGGCATGAGGTCCACGTCACCCGCGTGACCCCGACGCGGATGGGCCAGCTGTTTTTCGATGTCACCGAACTCAAGGCGGCGCAGGCCCGCCAGGCCGAAATGTTCGACGAGCTAAACCACCGGGTGAAGAACAACCTCGGCATCGTCATCGCGCTGCTCAACATGCAGGCGCGGGCGGGCGGGCCGGTGCTGCGAACGGCGCTGGGAAAGGCCGTCGACCGGGTGCAATCTATCGCGGCGGTGCATGAGAGCCTGTCGGCGCACCACAACTCGGGAGAGGTCGATTTCGGAGGCTATCTTCGCAACCTCGTCGAACGACTCTCCAGGTCGATCCTCGGCGACGGCAGAATCGGGATAGATGTCGAGGCCAGTTCCTGGCCGCTCTCGATCGACCACGCCGTGGCGCTCGGGATCGTGGTCAACGAGCTGGTCACCAACGCCGCGAAATACGCCTACCCGGCTCCCCGCACGGGATCGATCCGGATCCGTTTCCGGCCGGTGGACAGCGGCGCCCTGCTCACGGTCTGTGACAATGGCTGTGGCCTGCCGGCCGACTTCGCCACCGCCGGCGGTCTGGGCGCCAAGCTGGTCAAGTCCTTCGTCGCCCAGGTGGGGGGCGAACTCACCATCCGCCATCAGCCCGGGGCGGCCTTCCAGATTTGGCTCCCCACCCCGGCCCCGCCGAACGAGAACCCGCTCGAGCCCGCCACGCGGGCCTGAATGGAAAGTCACTAGGCGTCGAGCCCGCGCGACCCTAATCATGGCGCAGGCGTCCCGGTGAGAATGGCGCGCAGCGAGGAAATCGATGACGGGCCTCACATTGCGGAGCGAAGTCCCTGCGCGCCTGGCCGGCGCCAATCACGTCGAACGGTCGGGTCGGCTGGGGCTGGGCGCCCTTGCGGCCTACGGCGCCGGCTCGACGGTGCAGGACATCATCCAGTACGGGCTCAATACCCTCCTTCTGTTCTATCTCACCATCGTCTGCGGCCTGTCGGGATCGGCCGCGGGCCTGGCCCTGGGCGTGGCCCTGGTCGTCGACGCCTTCGTCGATCCGCTGGTGGGGTCGCTCTCCGACAACAGCCGCTCGCGCCATGGCCGCCGCCATCCGTGGATGGCCGCGAGCGCCATCCCGATCGCGCTCGCCTTCTTGATGCTCTTCTCGATCCCGGCGGGTCTCACGGGGCCGGGCCTCTTCGCCTGGGCCCTGGTCGCCCTGCTGGCCGTGCGGATCGGCCTCTCCGGCTTCACCGTTCCCTACATCGCGCTGGGGGCGGAGCTGAGCGACGACTATGCGGAACGCTCGGTGATCGTCGCCGCGCGCGTCCTGTTCAGCGTGGCGGCGCCGATCATCGGCGCCTTCCTCGCCTTCGGCGTCTTCATGAAGGGCGTCGGCGGCCAGACCCACCGCGACGCCTACCCCCCCTTCGCGTTCGGTTGCGGCGTCGTGGTGCTCCTGGCCGCGGCGGTGAGCACCCTGGGCACCCTGCGCTCGCGCGGCCGGTTGCATGCCGCGCCGCCGGCCAAGGGCGCGGTGCTCGGGCGCCTGGCCGCCGAGGTGGTCGAGGTGTTCCGCAACCCCTCCTTCCGCACCCTGTTTCTGGCCTGCCTGATCCTGTTCGTGGGCTTGGGCGCCGCCACCTCCCTGACCCTGCACGCCAACACCTACTTCTGGAAGCTGCCGAGTCGCGCCATCCTGATCATCACCTACGCCTATGCCGCCGGCCTCCTGGTCGGGGTGTTCTTCGCCGGCTTCCTCGGCCGGCTCCTGGAAAAGCGCACCATTGCCCTTTTTGGGGTCGGCCTCATCGGCCTCTGCCAGCTGCTGCCCGCCGCGCTGAAGGTCGCCGGCCTGATCCCGCCGGCCGCCTATGTACCGGTCCTGATGCTCTCGCACGGCCTGGTCGGGGTCGGCGCCAGCGCCTCCCTGATCGGCTTCCAGTCTATGATGGCCGACGCCGCCGACGAGCATGAGCACCTGTTCGGCGCCCGGCGCGAGGGACTCTACTTCGCCGGCATCAGCCTTTCGGCCAAGGCTTCCAGCGGCGTCGGGGCGCTGATCGCCGGCCTGGTTCTCGACATCATCGGCTTCCCTCACGGCCTCGGGCCCGGCGCCGCGGCGGCGCACGCGATCCCCGCCGAGGCTGTGCGCAACCTCGGGCTTCTGTACGGCCCGGGCGCCTCGGTGATCACCGGCCTCTCGGTGGCGACCCTGCTCGGCTACCGCCGGGGCCGCGCCGACCACGCCAGGATCCGCGACGCCCTGGACCGCCGTCGCGCAGGCTAGTGTGCTGGATTTGAAGTTCGCCGGTAAGGCCTGGATCGGGCTTCGATTCCACGGAAACGAAACCTGATCTAGGGGCGCGGGCTTTATC
>JAQGIW010000129.1 GCA_028290905.1 Caulobacteraceae bacterium
CATGTCGATCTCTACCAGTGCCACCGCTACGACCCCGAGACGCCCCTGGAGGAGACCATGGAGGCGCTGACCGAGGTGGTGAGGCAGGGAAAGGCCCGCTACATCGGCTTCAGCGAGTGGTCCCCCGAGCAGATCGAGGCGGCGGCCGCCATTCCTGGGGTGGAGCGGTTCGTGTCGAGCCAGCCGCAGTATTCGCTGCTCTGGCGACGGCCGGAGGAGAAGGTGTTCCCGCTCTGCGCCAAGCTCGGCATTTCCCAGATCGTGTGGTCTCCCCTCGCCCAGGGGGTGCTGACGGGCAAGTACGCGCCTGGGAGCGCGCCGCCGCGCGACTCCCGGGCCAAGAGCGCCTCCATGGGCCAGATGATGAACAACTTGCTGCGCCCGGAGGTCCTGGAGGCCGTCCAGGATCTGAAGCCCCTGGCGGCCGAGGCGGGGTGCACGCTCTCGCAGTTCTCCCTGGCGTGGGTGCTGCGCGAACCCAATGTCGCCTCCGCGATCGTCGGCGCGAGCCGCCCCGCGCAGCTGGAGGAGAACGCCGCCGCCTCGGGGCTGGTCATCGACCCGGCGCTGTTCCGCCAGGCCGAGGCCATCGTCGCCGCGGTCACCCGCGCGTCGTAGCCGGCGCGCCGGCTCTCGTTCTTCGTCTTGCCGAGCGTTCCGAAAACCGGTTCCCCTGTTTTCGGAACGCAGTTGGGATCACCAGCCGCGCCGGCCAAAGCCGCGCCCGAAGCCGCCGCCCCAGGCGCCCCAATTCCAGCTCGGGTCGGAGTACATCTGGGCGGCCATCAGTTGCTCGTTGGCGAGATCCTGCTGTTGCTCGTTCTTGACGTACTGGGCGTAGGCTTGCTCGGTGCCGACGTACAGGCACCCGCAGACCACCGGGTCGGCATAGACATAGTGCACCGTGTTGCCGCTGGGCTTCTGAACGAAGCGGTCGGCAGGCAGCCGCTTCAGCATGGCGGCGCGTTGGGGCGTATTGGCCGGGCGGGCGGTGAATCCCGCCGCCGTGAGACTGTCCTCCTTGTGCGCGACCATCTGCTTGGTCGTTTCGCAGCCCGCCATCACCAAGGCGATGGCGGTGACGGTCAGTGTTGGCGCCAGGCGGCCGATCATCCGGCTTGCCCAGGCCGGCCGCGACTGAGCGCTTGCCGGAAATTCTTTGTCATTTTTCTGCATGGTCTTTGCTCCACATCTTCGGGTGTCGATACATAGAGAATAGATCAGTCAATATTCACGGTAAAATGGTCTTTATTCATTGCGACATGCTCAGCGCGCATTGTCGACCGCGCCGGCGACCCGCAAATCGAGCGTCGTCGCCGCCAGCAGGACGACCGGAGCCAAGAGGGGCAGGACCAGGTGGCCGCTCGCCCACACGCCGCTCGCCCCGCCAATGGCGTAAGCCAGCCACGCGCATCCAGGGAGGACCACGTCCGCACGGGTGGGGCGAGGCTCGGCGGCTCGGCGCCTGGCGGCGCCTTTCTCGAAGAACAGGTATCGCCCGACGACAGCGTCGGCGAATTTCAGCAGGTTGCTGGTGACCACGATCGTCTGGATCGGGACCCCGGCGAAACGCGAGATGGTCTCGCCCTGCATGGCCAGGGCCACCGCCAGCAGCGGCAGTTCCAGCGCCGACCGGTCCGGCGCGACAGAGCGGACCGCCTGCGCGACCAGGACCAGGGCGGCCATGATCAGCAGCTCGAACGCCGGATGCTCCAGGCGCCGGCGGATGAAGCTCGACAACAGTCCGCCGCAAAAGAACGATCCCAGCGTCGCGCCGACGATGGCGAAGCGCGTCCATTCTCCGCGGACGAGGTCCAGGCCAAGCTGCACGGTGTTGCCGGTCATCGCGGCGGTGTAGATCCCGTGCAGGTCGACGAAGCCGAGCGCGCCGATATAGCCGGCGACGAGGCCGAGGCTGAGAATGCGCCGCGCGGCGACGCCGACGGCCGGTTCGCGCGCCGCCCTGGCTTGGACGATCGACATGGGTTCGACCTCGGGACTCTATCAGCTGGCGGCGGCCGAGAAGCAGGGCGCGAATTCATCGCGCAGCCGTGCGCCATGCTCGTCGAGCGCGGGCGCGGCGGGACGGACGGCCGGGTCCGGATAGCCGCTGATCTTGATGGGGTTGCCGCTCATCTTCAGCCCGCCGGCCTCGATCAGCATGTTGCGGGCCCGGGTCTGCGGGTGCTGGACAGCTTCCGACACGTTCAGCAGCGGACCCACCGGCACGCCCGCCGCCTGGATCGTCCCGAGCCAATGCGAGACGCATCGCGTCCGCAGAACGTCTTCCAGGGCCTTTTTCAAAGAGTCGACGTTTTCGAGGCGGCTCGTGTTGTCGAAGTAGCGCGTATCGGCGAGGAGGTCCGGGCGTCCCAGCGCGATGCACAACTGGCTGAACAAATGGTCGTTGCCGCAGCAGATGGCCACGTGCCCGTCGGCGCACTCGAAAACGTCGAACGGGGCCAGGAACGGGTGACGGTTGCCGATCCGCCCGAGCGAGTGGCCGGTGGCGGAATATTCCATGACGCCGTGTTCCAGGAACGCCAGCGTGGCGTCGAACATGGCGATGTCCACATGCGCGCCGCGTCCCGACTTTTCGCGCGCATAGAGGGCGCTGGCGATGCCGCTGAACATGTAGAGCCCGCCCAGCAGGTCCGACAGCGACGTCCCCACCCGCGTCGGCGGGCCGTCGGGCATGCCCGTCGTGCTCATGATCCCGCTCATCGCCTGGATGATCGTGTCATAGGCGGGCGCCATGGCCAGGGGTCCGGTCTGGCCAAAGCCGGAGGAAGAGGCATAGACCAGCTTCCGATTGATCCTGGCCAGATCGTCGTAGGCGAATCCCAGGCGCGCCATCACCCCGGGGCGGTAGTTTTCCGCCAGCACGTCCGCTCGCCGGACCATGGTGACGAAGATCTCGCGGTCGGCCTTGTCCTTGAGGTCCAGGACGATGCTTTCCT
Organism: Caulobacteraceae bacterium; assembly: GCA_028290905.1. GTDB lineage: Bacteria > Pseudomonadota > Alphaproteobacteria > Caulobacterales > Caulobacteraceae > Acaudatibacter. The sequence goes on from JAQGIW010000129.1 coordinate 2,961, forward strand.
TGCCGCGGTTGACGACGTCGAAGTACAGGGACCTGCCTTGAGAGAACGGGCCGTATTCGCGGGTGTCGTCGCCCCCTCCCGGGGGCTCGACCTTGACGACACGGGCGCCCAGATCGCTCAGCATCGTCGTCCCGAACGGACCGTTCAGGACATGGGTGAGGTCGATGACCAGCAGTCCGGAGAACGGACCGGCGTTTTTCGCAACGGACATGGTGGGGCTTCCTCTTACTTTCTCGGCGCCAGGGCGCTTTGCGGGTTGAGATTGCCGATGTGACCGCTCTCGGTCCCCGCCGCCGGGTCGATGGCGCAGTTGATAAGAGCGGGTCGGCGCGAAGCCAGCGCTTCGACGAGAGCGCGCGAAAGGCTCTGGGGATCGGCGGCGTAGTAGCCCTTGCCCCCGAAGGCCTCGATCAGCTTCTCGTAGCGCGCCTCCTTCATCAGGACGGTCGGCGCAGGGTCGGCGTCTGCGCCGCGGTTGGCGTCATCGCCGCGATAGATGCCGCCGTTGTTGAAGATCACGGTGACGACCGGGAGCTGGTAGCGGCAGATGGTTTCGATCTCCATGCCGCTGAACCCGAAGGCGCTGTCGCCTTCGATCGCCACGACCGGCTGGCCGCTGGTCACGGCCGCGCCGATGGCGTAGCCCATGCCCACGCCCATCACCCCCCACGTCCCGCAGTCCAGGCGCTTGCGCGGCGCACGCATGCCGATGACGTTGCGGGCGATGTCCAGCGTATTGGCCCCCTCGTTGACGAGGTAGGTCTCGGGGTTCTTGCAGAGCACGTCCTTGATGGCGGCGAGGGCGCTATGGAAGTCCATCGGAACGGGATTGGCGGTGAGGCGGGCCGCCATGCGCTGCGCGTTCACGGCCTTCCGCTTCTCGAGCTCGCCGAGCCACGCCGAACCCGGCCGGATCCGGCCCTTTCCGAGCGTGGCCAGCAGGGCGGCCATGGAGGACGCGATATCGCCTACCACGGGCGCGGCGATGGCCCGGTTGCTGTCCATTTCCGTCGGCTGGATGTCGAGCTGAACGAACTGCGCCGTCGGCGACCACTGGGGACTCTTGCCGTGGCCGAGCAGCCAGTTCAGGCGCGCGCCCACCAGCATCACCGCATCGGCCTGCGCCAGGGCGTAGGAGCGCGCGGCGGCGACGCATTGAGGGTGGTCGTCGGGCAGCAGGCCCTTGGCCATGGACATCGGCAGGAAGGGGATGCCGGTCCGCTCGACGAAGGCGCGAATGTCGTCGTCGGCCTGGGCGTAGGCGGCGCCCTTGCCGAGGATGATCAGGGGCCGTTCGGCCTTCTCCAGCACCTCGAGCGCCCGCGTGATCGTTTCGGGCGCGGGCAGCTGCCGGGGCGCGGCGTCGACCACCCGTACGAGCGACCTGGCGCCGACCTCGGCGCTCACCACCGCGCCCAGGACCTCGGCCGGCAGATCGAGGTAGACGCCGCCCGGGCGTCCCGAGACCGCGGTGCGGATGGCGCGCGCCACGCCGATGCCGATGTCCTCGGGCCGGTTGATCCGGTAGGCGGCCTTCGCATAGGGCTTGGCCGCATTGAGCTGATCGAGTTCCTCGTAGTCTCCCTGCTGCAGGTCGACGATCGCCCGATCGCTCGATCCGCTGATCTGGATCATCGGGAAGCCGTTGGTGGTGGCGTTGGCGAGCGCCACCATGCCGTTCAGGAAGCCTGGGGCGGACACGGTCAGGCAGACGCCCGGCTTGCGCGTCAGATAGCCGGCGATCGCCGCGGCGTTGCCGGCGGACGATTCATGGCGAAAGCCGATGTAGCGGAGGCCCGAGGCCTGGGCGAGCCGGGCCAGATCGGTGATCGGGATGCCGGCGACGCCGTAGATGGTGTCGAGCCCGTTCAACTGCAGCGCGTCGACCACCAGGTGGAACCCGTCGGTCATGGGGGGAGCATTGGTCCCGTCGGCCATGGGAAAGTATCCTTGTTTTGAGGAGGAGGGCGGCTCGAGGCCGCGGCTCGCGGACTTAGGTCAGACGAGGCTTGGGGTCAGACGACCTTGTCGGCGTGAAGCTCGGCGATGCGCTTGGCGCTGTAGCCCAGCTCGGCCAGCACCTCGTCGGTGTGTTGTCCGAGCAGAGGAGCGCCGGTGATCTTGGGCGTGAAGCGGGAGAATTTGATCGGACAGCCGACGGTCAGGAACTTGCCCCGCCGCTCCTGCTCCACCTCTACGACACTGCCGCTGGCGCGCAGCGCCGGGTCGTAGGCGATCTCCTTCATGGACAGCACCGGGGCGCAGGGCACTTCGAACTTGCGGAGAATGTCGACGGCCTCGAACTTGGTCTTGTCGGCCAGCCACACCTCGATCTCCTTGAAGATCTCGAAGATGCGCGGCTGGCGGGCGTGCGCGGTGGCGTAGGCCGGATCGTCGCGCCATTCGGGGTGGCCGATGGCTTCGCAGGTCCGCGTCCAGTTCTGTTCCTGGATCGTGAAGTAGATGTAGGCGTTCGGGTCGGTCTCCCAGCCCTGGCACTTCAGGATCCAGCCCGGTTGTCCGCCGCCGCCGGCGTTGCCGCCGCGCGGCACCGCGTCGCCGAACGTCCCGTTGGGATATTGCGGATATTCCTCGAGGTATCCGACGTGCTCGAGCCGCTCCTGGTCGCGCAACTTCACGCGGCACAGATTGAGCACCGCGTCCTGCATCGACACCGCCACCTTCTGGCCCCTGCCGGTCCGGGTTCGGTCGAGCAGCGCCGTCAGTATGCCGATCGCCAGGTGCATGCCGGTGTTGCTGTCGCCGAGCGCCGCGGCGCTGATCGTCGGCGGACCGTCCCAGAACCCTGTCGTGGACGCGGCGCCGCCGGCGCACTGCGCGACGTTTTCGTAGACCTTCAGGTCCGCATAGGGCGAGCCCTCGCTGAAGCCCTTCACCGAGCCGAAGATGATCCGCGGATTGATGGCCTGGATGTGCTCCCAGGTGAAACCCATCCGATCCAGCGCCCCGGGCGCGAAGTTCTCGACCAGGACGTCGGCGCCGCGGATCAACTCCTCGAGGATCTCCTTGCCCTCCACCGTCTTGGTGTCGAGTTCGAGTGATTTCTTGTTGCTGTTCAGCATCGTGAAATACAAGGCATCGAGATCGGGTATGTCGCGCAGCTGATTGCGCGTGACGTCACCAACGCCCGGTCTTTCGACTTTCAGAACGCTGGCGCCGAACCATGCCAGTAACTGAGTACAGGCGGGTCCCGCCTGTACTCCAGTGAAATCGATGACTTTGATCCCTTCGAGCGGTAGGGTCATAACCAAACACCATCTTGTTGCGCCGGGAACGTTCCCGTGCGCCGACACATGTGGACCGCCCGAAAGCACTTCAAATGCGGTCTCTTCACAGCGGCATGCCCAGGATGAATTGCCGTGTCTGGCGGGGGCCGCGACCGCACTAGTCCGAACCCAACCGAAGCCATACAATCGGCGGATGAACCCTCGCGAACCCGTTCTCAAGCCGGTCGCCATCGCCGAGCTGCGGCCAACCCAGATCACCGTCGGCTTTCGCGAGGTCGCCGCCAAGCGCAAGCGCATCGAGCGGATGAAGGACAAGGCGGGCGCCTTCCTCGGCCGCCACATGATCCCCACCGTGCTGGGTCCCAGGAAGCGGCACTATCTCGTCGACAACCACCACCTGGCCCTGGCGCTTCACCAGGAGGCCGTGGAGGCGGTGCTGGTGAGCGTGGTCGCCGACCTTTCGGCCCTCACCAAGATGGCCTTCTGGCGCTTCCTCGACAACCGCGACTGGTGCCATCCCTACGACGCCAAGGGCGAGCGAACGACCTTCGACGCCATCCCCTCCAGCATCGACAAGCTCAAGGACGATCCCTACCGCAGCCTGGCCGGGGAACTGCGCCACGCCGGCGGCTACGCCAAGGACCTGACGCCGTTCAGCGAATTCCTGTGGGCGGACTTCCTGCGCGGTCGCATCAAGCCCAAGTCGATCGCGGCCGATTTCAACGCCGCCCTTGCGCGCGCGGTGAAGCTCGCCAAATCCAAGGACGCCGGCTACCTGCCTGGCTGGTGCGGACCGGATCCCATCGACTGACCGTCGCGGCCGCCGACGCCCGGCCGCCTGCACGGAGGAGGAGGCGCGCATGACCGAGATCTTCGTGGCCCCCGGCGTGCGCACGCCGTTCGTCAAAGGCGGGGGCGATTTCGCGGACTTCGATTCCCTCGCCCTCTCTGTCCCGGTCGCGAGCGCCATGGCGGCCCGGGCGAGGCCGGACTTCCTGGTCTGGGGCGAGGTGATCCCGGAGCCGACGATCTCCAACATCGCGCGCGAACTGGTCTTCGCCGCCGGCCTTGACCCCACCCTCCCGGCCTTCTCTACGGTGCTGGCCTGCGCCACCAGCCTCGTCGGCGCCTTCGAGGCGGCGGGCATGGTCGGCCGCGGCGGAAGCCATCTCGCGCTGGTGGGCGGGGTGGAGACGATGAGCCATGTGCCGATCGCCCTGAAGCGCGAGGTCGCCGACCGGCTGATCGCCCAGTTCGGCCGTGACCCGGCCGGCGCGGTGGCCATGCTGACCAAGCTGGGGCCCGGCGATTTCGACCTGCCGCTGAAGGCCTGGGCCAACCGGGTCAGCGGCCGCTCCCAGGGCGAGCACACGGAGGACACCGCCAAGCGGTTCGGGATCAGCCGGGAAGAGCAGGACCGCTGGGCCCTGCGCTCGCACCAGGGCGCCGTGAAGGGCTGGGACGAGGGGTTCTTCGCCGACCTCGTAATCCCCTTCGGCGGCGTCGACCACGACACCCTGCCGCGTCGCGATACCTCCCTGGAGCGGCTCGCCCATCTGCGGCCCGCCTTCGATCCAGTGAACGGCACGATCACCGCCGGCAACGCCTCGCCGGTCACCGACGGCGCCGCCTCGGTCTGGGTCGGCGACGCCGAGGGGCTGGCGCGGCTGGGCGCGCCGGCCGCGGTCAAGTTGGTCGACTGGGAGATCGCCGCCATCGACTTCCGGCTGGACGAGGGAATGCTGATGGCGCCGGGCCGCGCCATCCCCAGACTCCTGGCCCGCCACCGCCTCGCCTTCGCCGACATCCAGCTGTGGGAGATCCACGAGGCCTTCGCCGCCCAGGTGCTCGCCAACATCAAGGCCGCCACCGATCCCGCCTATCGCCGGGAGCGGGCGGGCGTCGACGCCGAACTGGGCGCGTTTCCCTGGGACAGGGTCAACCCGCACGGCGGCACCCTCGCCCTCGGCCACCCCTTCGCCGCCACCGGCGCGCGCATCCTCAGCCAGGCCGCCAAGGCGCTCGCCGCCCTGCCGGCCCGCGCCCGGGCGGTCGTCTCGGTCTGCGCCGACGGCGGCCAGGGCGCCGTCGCCCTCCTCGAGCGGGCCTGACCGCGCTATGCTGAGCCTCCTCGGTGTCGGCGTGCTGCTGGCGGGGCTGGTGGCGCGGCGCAATCCCCTGCTGGTCGTCACCGCCGCCGCCCTCGTCGCCGGCCTCGCCGGTGGGATTGCGCCGCTCCGCCTCCTGGCGGCCTTCGGCAAGGCGTTCAACGATGCCCGCTACATCAGCATCGCCTTCCTGATCCTGCCGGTGATCGGCCTCCTGGAGCGCTCCGGCCTGCAGGTGGAGGCGCGGTCGGCGGTGGCGCGGCTGAAGGCCCTCACGGTCGGGCGCCTGCTGCTCGCCTACTTCGCCCTGCGCCAACTCACGACCGCGCTCGGCCTCCTCTCACTCGGCGGTCAGGCGACCATGGTGCGCCCCCTGATCGCGCCGATGGCCGAGGGCGTCGCCGAGAGCCGGCTGGGGCCGGGCGATCCTGACCGCGCCGCGCTCATTCGCGCCCACGCCGCCGCCGTCGACAACATCGGCGCCTTCTTCGGCGAGGATATCTTCGTCGCCCTGGGCTCGGTGCTGCTGATCCAGGCGGTGCTGCAGCAGAACCACATCGCCGAAGCACCCCTGCGCATCGCCTTCTGGGCCATTCCAACCGCCGTCGTCGCCTTCGCCGTCCACGCCGCGCGCCTGCTGTGGCTGGACCGGACCCTGGCGAAGGGGGCCCGGCGTCCGTGATCGGCGTCGGGGTCGCCTACGCCGTGGCCGGCACGCTGTTCGCGGCCATCGCCGCCTTCACCGCCGCCGACCGCGCGCATCCCAAGCGCTGGCGCAACACCGGCTTCTGGGGGCTCCTCGCCGTCAGCTTCCTGTTCGGCGACAGGCTCGGCGACATTGGCAACGGGGTGCTTGTGCTCGGCCTAGTGCTGATCGGCGGGATCGGCGGCCTGGGCCTGAGCCAGCCGCCCACTACCACGGGAGCCGAGCGGGAGGCCCTTGCGGCGCGCTTCGGGGCGCGGCTGTTCCTCCCCGTCCTCCTTGTCCCCCTGACCACCCTCGCCGGATCGTTCGCCTTCAAGGCGATCCGGCTCGGCGGCCATCCCCTGGTCGATCCGGCCCAGGTGACGGTGGTCTCTCTCGCCCTCGGGGTCGTCCTCGCCCTGATCGCCGCCATGGCCATGCTTCGGCCGCCGGCCGCCGCCCCGATCCAGGAGGCCCGCCGGCTGCTGGATTCGGTGGGCTGGGCGGCGATCCTGCCGCAGCTGCTGGCGGCGCTGGGCGCCGTCTTCGCCCTGGCCGGCGTCGGCCGGGCGGTGGGGGCGCTGATAGGGCCGTGGCTACCGCTGGACGTCCGCTTCGCCGTGGTGGCGGCCTACGGGATAGGCATGATGCTGTTCACCCTGATCATGGGCAACGCCTTCGCCGCCCTGCCGGTGATGGTCGCGGCCCTCGGCGCGCCGCTGCTGATCGGCCGTTTCGGCGGCGACGCGGCGGCGATCGGCGCGCTGGGCATGCTGTGCGGCTATTGCGGAACCCTGATGACACCCATGGCCGCCCACAACATCGTCCCCGCCGCCCTGCTGAACCTCAGCCCCGGCGCGGTGATCCGGGTGCAGGCGCCCACCGCCCTCACGGTGCTCCTCGCCAATCTGGCCTTGATGGAGGCACTCGCCTTCAGGCATGGCGCGCCATGACCAACGATCTCAATCCCGCGCTCAACCCGTCTTTGGCCTCCAAACTGGCGAAGGCCGCCCTCGGCCACATCGAGCGCGAATATCCGAACGTCCTCGTCCACGCCCTCGCGGGACCGGACGACCTCGGGACACCCCGGGCCCTGCACCCGATCTTCTTCGGCAGCTACGACTGGCACTCCTGCGTCCACAGCCACTGGCTGCTGGCCCGCCTGCTGCGGCTCATGCCGGACCTCCCCGAGGCCCCCGCCATCCGCACGCACTTCAACCAGGCGTTCACCACCCCGAAGGTTGCCGGCGAGCTCGCCTATTTCGCCCGCCCGACCAGCGCCGGCTTCGAACGGCCCTACGGCTGGGCCTGGCTGCTTATGCTGGCCGGCGAGCTGCGTCAGCATGCGGGGGCGGACGCCCACGTCTGGGACCTGACCCTGCGGCCGCTCGCCGACGCCTTGGTGATCCGGTTCGAGGCCTTCCTGCCCAAGGCCGACTACCCCGTCCGGGCCGGGGTCCACTCCAACACCGCCTTCGCCCTGGCGCTGGCCCATGACTATGCCCGGACCGTCCAGAACGCCGGCTTCGCCGACCTGATCGAGGCCAAGGCTGCGTCATGGTACGGCCGTGATGCGGGCTGCCAGGCCTGGGAGCCGTCCGGCGACGACTTCCTCTCGCCGGCCCTGATCGAGGCCGAACTGATGCGCCGGATCCTGCCGGCGCCGGCGTTCCGCGACTGGTTCGCCCGCTTCCTGCGGGACGCCGCCAGGGGCGAGCCCGCGACCCTTTTCCGCCCCGCCCGGGTCAGCGACCGGGGCGACGGCAAGGTCGCCCACCTCGATGGCCTCAACCTCTCCCGCGCCTGGTGCTGGCGGGGAATCGCTTGCGCCGCCGGCGACGACGAGGCCCTGCGCGGTGTCGCCGAGGCGGCGGCCGCCCGCCACCTGGCGGCCAGCCTGCCCCACGTGACCGGCGACTACATGGGCGAGCACTGGCTGGCGAGCTTCGCCCTCCTGGCCCTGCTGGCGTAAGACAAACTCCATGAAAAGCCTGTGGAATGAAGAGACGCGCGCGCCGCCGTGGCGCGGTACGCCGCCCAGGGGGTGACCGAGGACTTCGCCCTGCGCACCTACAGCGCCCGCCTGCTCGGGGCCGATCCGCGCCTCGTTCTGCACGGCGGCGGCAACACCTCGGTCAAGACCACGGCGGCCGACCTGTTCGGCGAGCCGGTGGACGTGCTGTGCGTCAAGGGCAGCGGCTGGGACCTGGCTGTGATCGAGCCGGCCGTGCGCCCCGCCGTGCGCCTGGCCCCCTGCTGCGCCTGCGCGAGCTCGCGAGCCTCTCCGACGAGGACATGGTGAGCGCCCAACGGCAGAACCTGATGGATTCCAACGCGCCGAACCCTTCGGTCGAGACGCTGCTGCATCCTTCATCCCCGAGACCTACATCGACCATACCCACGCCCTGCCGGTCCTGGCCCTCGCCAACCAACCCAATGCGGCGGCGCTGATCGAGGCGGTCTACGGCGAGCGGGTGGCCCTGGTCCCCGCGCCGAGGGGATCCGCGCCAACGCGGTCAATCCCGATCGCATCCGCTCGGGCCTGCTCACCGAGGCGATGATCGAGGTCCGCGCGGCGGCCCGCGGGGTCGACCCCGCCGCCTACATGGCCGGCAATCTGCTGGACCAGGACGTCACCGCCGGTGATGTCGCCCAGGCCTTCGTGTTCGCCGCCCTGATGCGGCGCACGACAGGGGCGGTGATCACCGTCGACGGCGGCAACGTCGCCGCCATGGTCCGTTGACTGTAAATTGCCTAAACGAGAACCGCTTTACTGAGCGGTTGCCCCGATGAGCGGCCTCGCGTTACATTTCCTTGGATAGTCCGAGTCTGACGCGACGGGGGGAGCGGACGTGACAACCAGGTCGATCGGCCGATGGGCCTGGCTCCCCATCGGTTTCATTGGCGTTCTGGCGGCGAGCGGCGCGTCCGCGGCGGCCCCTTCGACCGCGGTGTCGTGCCCCGAGGCGACCTTGAGCCAGCTGCGGACGGCCTTCATCCCCAACCGGGGGCCGACGCCCGCGGCGACGGCGACCATGCTTCTGCCCGCCGGTGGCTCTGCGCGACTCCTGTTCAAACAGCCGGTCGGCGCCGATACGGATGCCCGAAGCTTCAGGGTTTTCGAGGTGGACAGCCTCAGTCCCAACCGCATGAACGGACAGGAGATACCGCTCATTTCGGTGGATCCGGCCCCCGGCGACGCGAACGGACGGTTCAGGCCGACGGACAGCGCGTCGCTGCTGGTGAACATCCCGCCGGCATGGCCTCCCTGGCTGATTCGCTCGTTCGTCATCCTGTCCTGCAAGGGACAGCAATTCAGCGGCTGGGGGAGCGTTACCGCGCCGGTCAGTCATCCGGACGTAACCTTGGCCATTTGCGTTGTCCTGGGGGTATTGGTGTATGCATTGGCAATGGCCGCGGTGTTCGCTCAGAGGCAAAAGCCGCACGCCCTCGAAGTGAAGTATCCCGCTGTCTTCGGCGCGCGACCGCTCAAAAAGCTGGATTTCTTCAATCCAATCCATCTGATCGGCAACGCCTTCAATCAGGGCAGCGTCCAGAAGGCGCAAGTCATTCTATTCTCGTTCCTCGTGGGTGAGCTGGTCCTGGCGCTGGTGTTGCGAACGGGAACGCTGGTCAGTCTGTCCTCCACCGTGGTCGCGCTTCTCGGGATCTCGGGCATCGGAGCGGCCACGGCCCAGGCCGCCTATCAGCAGAAGGCGCGGTTGAGCTTCGACAACTGGGCGTGGCTCGAAAAGAATCAGGTCCTGAAACGACCCTCCGCCCAGGATTCGCAGGGTCCGATGTGGCGCGACCTCGTTCTCACGAACCGGGAGTTCGATGTCTACAAGCTTCAAACCATCATATTCACCATCGCGGTGGCCTCCGCCCTGATCGTGGGCGGCGCGTCGAACCTGTCGGACTTCGCTGTGCCGGCGTCGCTTCTGGGGATTCTCGGGCTGTCCCAAGTGGTCTACGTCGGCGGCGTGCTCGTCAAACCGCCCGCGGTCAGCAACCTGGACGACGCCATCACGAGACTCAGGGCCCTCGGCGAGACGGTCGCCGCAGCCAGGATACAGAAGACCGACACCGACGCGACCGGTAAGCTGATGGCGTCGATCCCTCCCGATCATCCCGTCGCGTCGAACGCCCGGCGGCAGTATGACGAGCTCGCCGACAGCGTAGTCTCCATGATCGAATCGACGCTGGAGATCGAAGCCGACCGCTCGAAACTGGAGTTGGCGGCCTAGTGGTGCAAATCAAACACATGAGTCCGATCCCCGCGGTTCAGAATGCACCACAAGATTCAAAGCCTTGTGGTGCGTTCGGCGCCTCTCGGGTGGGTTCGAGGCCTCTGATTCGCACCACTAGAGCGTTCGCCGCCGAAGTGGGAACCGGTTCGGCGAACAGCGAACGCCCCAGCGTATGAGTCCAGCGCAAATCATCACCATCCAGGTGATTCCACCAGGATGGCGTTTGCGCTAGCGCCCCTCGCCGCGCCCTCGCTTGCTGGCGAGCCGCGTCGTCGGGACGGCGTCAGGTCGTGGGGCAGCCGGTGAATTCGCCCACCTTGGCGACCGTCAGGGTGGCCAGGTTCAGGTGCAGCAGCGGCAGCATGGACGACCGCCCCTGGCCCGTGAACAGGTCGATCCGTCCGGCGTGGATGCCGCCGCCGACGTCGGTGGCGAACCAGTAGCCGTCGTGCCGCCGGCCGTCGGGCATCGGCAGCCCGACCGTTTCCTTGATGAACAGCACGCTGTGCCGCTTCACCTTGACGTCATCGACCGCCGCCGTGCGCATCGGGATCACCTTGCAGCCGAGGGAGTCGCGGTCGTGGATGCCGCGCAAGCCCAGGTGATACAGCGTCGCCTTGAGCCCGAAGGTCTCCAGGAAGGGCGCCACCTTGGCGGCGACCTGGCCGATCAGATCGCCGATCGGGTCTTGGGTTTCCGCTTTCGCTCCACCGAACGGAAGGGAGATCGCCAGGGCGGCGAGGGATGCCAGGAGTGGCCTCAAGGGGTTAGCTCCGGTAGCGCCTAATGGCCATTGTACGTATGGCTAGCGGCATCTCCCAGGTTAGGCAACCCCAAACCGAGTGGAGCGCGTGATCGGCGCCGAATTGCACGTTTGACGAGCAGTCCATTTGAGTGTTGTTTTCGCTTAACCTCAAATCTTCGCATCTTGTTGTCGGGCGACCTATTCTATCGTTGACGAGGACACTTTTACCGTATCAACGGTCAACCTGATTGTACTCTGACGTGACACGCATGTGTAACTTTGTTTAAAAACCGTTACGAACGTGACAATTCCCACATTCCGGCGTCGCTTGACCGTTTAGGCGTGAGACCCGCATGAACGGCCGATGATCCGAATGCTTGCGATCGTTCGTCTGGTCGGTTTTGGCGCCGTCCTTTCTCTCCCGCCGGTCCAGGCGCTGGCGTGGGGCTCCACGGGGCACCGGCTGATCGGGCGAGAGGCCGTCCTGGCCCTCCCGCCGGAGCTGCCGGCCTTCCTTCGGACCCAGGCCGCGGCGGAGGCCGTGGGGGAGCTTTCGCGGGAGCCGGATCGTTGGAAGGACGCCGGCGCGGCGCACGATGCCGACCGCGACCCTGGGCACTACGTCAACATCGGCGACGACGGGACGATCTTCGGCGGACCCTCGATCAAGGCGCTGCCGCCGACGCGGGCGGCCTATGACACGGCGCTGCGCGCCGTCGGAGCCGACAGCTGGAAGGCTGGCTACCTGCCCTATTCGATCATCGATGGCTGGCAGCAACTGGCCAAGGACCTCGCCTACTGGCGGGCAGATGAGGCGGGCGCGGCGACCGCAGCCGATCCGGCCCACCGGGCGTGGCTGGCCGCCGACGGGGTCGAGCGGCAGGCCTTGATCCTGCGGGACCTGGGAACCCTGTCCCACTACGTCGGCGACGGCAGCCAGCCGTTGCACGTGACCGTCCACTTCAACGGCTGGGGACCGTTCCCGAACCCGAACGGCTACACCCAGGAGCGCGTGCACGGACCCTTCGAGGGCGAGTTCGTCCGCAACACTGTCAGCCAGGGAACCGTACGGGCGGCCATGGCGCCCTATGGGGATTGCCGATGCGGTATCGCCCAGTGGACCAGCGCCTACCTGACGGCCACCCGCGCAGAGGTGGCGCCCTTCTACGACCTGCAGAAGGCGGGCGGGTTTGTCTCCGGCGATTCCCGCGGCCGCGCCTTCGCCGCCGCGCGCCTCGCGGCCGCCGCCTCGGCCTTGCGGGACCTGGTGGTCGACGCCTGGCGATCCAGCGCTACGCGGCGGGTGGGCTGGCCGGAGCTCGGGGTGGCGGAGGTGGAGGCGGGCAAGGTCGATCCCTTCGACTCGCTTTATGGGACCGATTGAGGTCCCGTCACGCGAAGAGGCGCCAGTGGTCGACAGTATCATCATCGACGGCAAGGCCCGGGCCGAGGCGCTTCGCGCCAGCGTGGCGGCCGAGGTCGCCCGCCTGAGGGCCGAGCACGGCCTGCAGCCGGGTCTGGCGGTCATCCTTGTGGGCGACGACCCGGCCAGCCAGATCTATGTGCGCTCGAAGGGCGAGCAGAGCCTGGCCGTCGGCATGCATTCGGTGGTCCACCGCCTTGCCGCCGACACCACCCAGGCTGACCTCACCGCCCTGATCGAACGTCTCAATCGCGATCCGGCGATCCACGGGATCCTGCTTCAACTCCCATTGCCCGCGCCTCTGGACGCCGGCGCCGTGCTGGCGCGGCTCGATCCTGACAAGGACGTCGACGGCCTGACGGTGGTCAACGCGGGGCGCCTCGCCAGCGGACTGCCGGCTCTGACACCGTGCACGCCGCTGGGATGCCTGATCCTGCTGCGGGAGGCCCTGGGCGATCTGGCCGGACGCGAGGCGGTAGTGCTGGGCCGCTCGGTGCTGGTGGGGCGCCCGGTGGCGGCGCTGCTGCTGGCCGACAACTGCACGGTCACCATCGCCCACTCGAAATCGCGGGACCTCCCGGCCATCTGTCGGCGGGCGGACATCCTCGTGGCCGCGGTCGGTCGCCCGGAAATGGTCCGGGGCGACTGGATCAAGCCCGGCGCCGCGGTGATCGACGTGGGCATCAACCGGGTTCCCTTCAGAGACCCCGCGCAGGCCGCCCTAGGGCGTACGCGGGTGGTGGGAGACGTGGCGTTCAAGGAAGTCCGCGGGGTGGCCGGCTGGCTGACCCCGGTTCCAGGGGGCGTCGGGCCGATGACGGTCGCCTGTCTGCTTCAGAACACCCTGACGGCCGCCAAGCGGCTCGCGGGGCCCGCGTGAAAACACCTTGAAGGATCCCGCCCCCTCAGGTCCCAAGAAACTCGCCCGGTCCAAGCCGCGCGCCCAGTACGCCGCCTTGCCCTATCGCCTCGCCCCGCAGCTCGAGATCCTGCTGGTCACCTCCCGCGAGACGGGACGCTGGGTGATCCCAAAGGGATGGCCGATCCGGTTGAAGTCGCACCGCAAGGTCGCGGCGCTCGAAGCCCTCGAAGAAGCGGGCGTGGAGGGCAGGGTGGGCAAGGAACCCCTGGGCGAGTTCGACTATCTCAAGGTGCTCAAGTCCGGGGAGAGCCAGCCGTGCCGCGTCACGGTGTTTCCGCTCGAGGTGGAGACGCAAAGAGAGGCGTGGCGGGAGCAGGACCAGCGCAACGCCCAATGGTTCGGCTGGGAGGCGGCCGCCGCAGCCGTCCAGGAATCGGGCCTGAGGCAGATCATCCAGGACTTCGCCCGCCGGCAGTCCGCCG
>JAQGIW010000133.1 GCA_028290905.1 Caulobacteraceae bacterium
GACCTGATCGATCAGCTGTCGCGCGACCTGCGTCCGGCCCGCAAGGGCGCCGTCGCACGCCGGCTCGCCGTAGCCGTGGCTTCAGGCGTCGTCGTTTCGCTGGTCGGCATATCGCTGTCGCTCGGGCTGCGCCCGGATTTCCCCCAGGCCATGGCGTCGCGGATGTTCTGGATGAAGCTGGCCTACGCGGGCGCCTATGCGGCGGTGGGCGTGCTCTGCGTCGAGCGGCTCGCGCGTCCGGCGGGCGCGGCGGGACGCCGGCTGGGCTGGCTGGCCGCGCCGGCGATCGGCATCGCCATCGCCGCGGGCCTGCAGCTGGCCCAGGCCCAGCCTGCCCGGATGCGTCATCTGGTGATGGGCCATTCGGCGATGCTGTGCCCGTGGGTCATCGCCGCCACGTCGGCGCCCCTGCTCATCGCCCTCATCTGGGCCGTCCGCGGGCTGGCCCCGACGAGGCTGCGCCTGGCCGGGGCGCTGGCGGGTCTGACCGCGGGCGGCTTCGGCGCCCTTGTCTACTGCCTTCACTGCCCGGAGGTCGGCGCGCCCTTCGTGGCGATCTGGTACTCGCTGGGCATACTGGTCCCCTGCGCGATCGGGGCGCTCGCCGGCCCAAGACTGCTCCGATGGTGATCTGAGGCGTCTTCGTCGGCCACAAGCCCGGTGATCAGGCGGGCGCCGCGATCGTAAGTGAAATAGCTCCAGAGCCAGTTCGCCGCCACCACCAGCCGATTGCGGAAGCCCACCAGGAAATAGATGTGGGCGGTCGACCAGAGCAGCCACGCGAGGAGGCCGCGCAGGCGCACCCAGCCGAAATCGATCACGGCGTGCTGGCGCCCTATGGTGGCGAGCAAGCCCTGGTTTCGATAGCGGAACGGCGGCGGCGGCGCGCGGCCGGCGAGTCTCGCCGCCAGCACGCGCGCCACGTACTGGCCCTGCTGCTTGGCGGCGGGCGCGACGCCGGGGACGGGCCGCCCGTCGGCGTCCATCACCGCGGCGGTGTCGCCGATCACGAAGATGTCCGGGTGTCCAGGCGCGGTGAGATCCGGTTCCACCACCACGCGTCCGGCGTGGTCGGTGGGCGCGGCCAGCCAGTGGCCCGCGGCGGACGCCTGGACGCCGGCGGCCCAGATCACCGTCGCCGTCTCGATACGCTCGTCGCCGACCATCACTCCCGCCTCGTCGATATCCGTCACCATCTCGCCGAGGCGCACCACGACGCCGAGGGTTTCCAGCGCCCTTTTCGCCGCCGCGCTGAGCGACTCGGGAAAGGACGGCAGGATCCGCGGTCCCGCTTCGATCAGAAGGATCCTCACGGAACTCGGGGCGATGAAGCGGAAGTCCATCGCCACGGTCCGGCGGGTGAGCTCGGCGATGGCGCCGGCCATCTCCACCCCCGTGGGGCCGCCGCCGATGATCACGAAGGTGAGCAGGTCATCGCGGCGGGAAAGGTCCCGCTGGCGGCTGGTCTCTGCCCGTTCCATGGCGAGCAGGATCGATCGTCGCACCCGGGTGGCGTCGTCGATGGTCTTCACGCCGGGCGCGTGCGCCGACCAGTGGTCGGCGCCGAAATAGCTGTGCCGGGCCCCCGTCGCCAGCACCAGGATGTCGAAGTCCAAGGTCGCGCCGCTGGCGAGCAAAACGCGCTTTTCCGCGGCGGCGACGCCCGTCACCTCGTCCAGCAGCACCCGGATGCGGGGGTTACGATTGACGATGGCGCGGATGGGCGCGGCGATGTCGGCGGGCGAGAGAGCCGCCGTCGCCACCTGGTACAGCAGCGGTTGGAACAGGTGGTGATTCTGCCGATCGACGAGGGTGATGTCGACGTGCCCGTGCCGCAGCCCGTGAACGACGGCGAGGCCGCCGAAGCCCGCGCCGACCACCACCACATGCGGGTGCTTGCCGTCCATGGACCAATCCTCCGTCCGCTATAGCGCAGTCGTGCTTCGTCACTCCAGTGCGATTGGCCGTACGCGGCTAGAAGTTCGCCGTGAGGTCCACGAACACCTTGCGCGCCGGCAGCAGATAGAACGACTGGTCGCCAAACTCGCTGGCGGTGACCGGCGGGCGCTGGTCGCCGAGATTGGTGGCGTTGACCGCCAGGCTGTAGCGCCGCCAGCGGTAGCCGAGGCCGGCGTCGACGGTGGCGTAGGCGCCGGCGGGCGCCGTGTTGGCGAGGTCGAGCCAGCGGCGCCCCACGTAGGTTACGGTCGCCGAGCCGAACAGGCCGGACGGCGGCGCATAGACCAGGCCGAGCGAGCCCAGCCAGTGCGGCGACAGGGTCAGCTGGTTTCCCGACACGTCGATGTTGGCCCCGCCCTCGGCGGCGACATAATGGGTGAAGCGGGCGTCGTGCCAGGCGCCGGCGGCCGACAGGGTGAGGTTGGGCGCGAGGCGCCAGTGAGCCTCGGCCTCCACGCCCTTCAGGCGTTCGCCGCCGGCGTTCTGGAATATCTGGTCGCCGGCGGCGTCGGTCGTGACGACCACCAGGTTGGTGAAGTCCAGCAGGAAGAAGCCGGCCTCATAGTCCAGACGCCCATCGGCGAGGCGACCCTTGATCCCGGCTTCGTAGCTCTGCGCGCTCTCCGGTTGCAGGATGTTCGGAGTGTTGTCCGGCCCGAAGTCCAGCGCCGCGGGTTTGAAGGTGTTGCGGTAGTCCGCATAGAGGATTGCCTCGTCGGTTCCCGAGTTCCAGGCGCGGTAGCTCAGGCCGGCCATGCCCGACAGCCGGGTGACGTTGCGGGTCCGGTCGGCATAGGAATTGTTGGCCGGGTCGAAGCCGTCGATGTGGGTCGAGCGTTTGTGCTCGTGGGTCTCGTTCAGCCGCAGGCCGCCATTGAAATCCCAGCGGGAGTCGAGCTTCCAGTCCAGCTGGGCGTACTCGCCGACGAATACCCGCTGGTCATAGACGCCGTTGATCTCGTCCACGTGCAGGTCGGTCGTGGCGGGCAGGGGGGTGGACCCGTCCAGGGCCGGTAGGTAGCCGCCGTTGCGGCTGGCCTGCGTGCCGCGGCCATAGAGCAGGTCGGCGCCCCAGGTCAGGTTCACGCCGCGGCCGAGTTCGCTGCTGATGTGGCTGTCGGCGTAGTCGTCGTCGATCTTGCGGCGCTGGTTCTGGCTGTCGGCGTTGACGAGGTCGGACCGCAGGAACCCGCGCACGTCGGCGATGTGGGAAGAGGCAAGCGACAGGGTGGTGTCCCACTGGCCCAGCGGCGTCGGGTGCGAATAGGCCAGGACACCGTGGGTCCGATCCTCGTCGATGTGGGCGTCGACGGGATTGTAGTTGGCGTCCAGCGGCGTGAGCGCGGTGAGGGCCGTTCCGACGCGGGGGACGGCGCTGGGAGGGACGGTCCGCACCGCGGAGAAGTCGAAGTCCAGCCGCAGGGTCCCGCCTGCGAGGTCGCCGGCGGCGCGGTAGAGGACCCGCCCGTCGCTGAGGCGCTCGCGGGGATCGGAGAAACCCTCGCGCTTGCCCTCGATCGCCAGCGACTGCCTGAACCCCGCGAAATCCGGGAGCGCCATCGAGGCGTCCGCCCGCCAGGAGCTGTCGGTCCCGTAGCCTGCCTCGATGTGGTTCGCCGCCTGGCCGGCCGGGTAGTGGATCACCTGGATGACGCCGACGAAGGCGGTGGCACCATAGAGCACGGGCGCCGCGCCCTTCAGGACCTCGATCCGCTCGACGTCGGTCAAGTCGAGGTCGGGGATCGCCGGGTTGAAGGCGCCGCCGAGCGGCACGCCGTCCACCACCAGCAGGAAGGCGTCGAATTCGTGCAGGCCCCAGAACGAGGGGACGGCGCTGGCCGGCCCGGCGTCGCCGCCCGGGGGCGCTTCCGCGCCGGCCACGGTGGCCAGCGCCCCGCGCAGATCGGCGACGTGGCGGGCGCGCAGGTCGTCGCCATTGAGGATGCTCATATAGACGGGGACGCGGTCGGCCGGTTCGGGGACGCGGGTGGCCGTCACCTCCAGCGGCCCGACCTCCACGGCCGTATCGGCGCACGCGGCTCCGGCCGCCAGGCTGGCCAGCGCCGCCGCGACCCCGCCCGCGAGAGCACTTTTCGGAACGCGCTCTAGTTTCGACACTCGCAATCCCCTGGGTCCGCGCCGGCCCGCCGCTTAGGCGTTTGCCGGGTCGCGGGCAACCGCTCGCGCCCGGCCAGGGCGTTCGCCGCCGAAATGGGAACTGGTTCGGCGGTCAGCGAACGCGATGGTGTTTGCGCTAGCGGCTGGATACGGTCTGGAAGCCGTAGCGGTGGAAGATCGCGGCGGCGTCGCGTCCGCGCAGGAAGCGCATGAAGGCCGGTGCGTTCGGATTGCGCGAGGCGCGCACCGGCGCGGCCGGGTAGATGATCGGCGGATGGGTTGAGTCGGGGAACAGGCCGACGATGCGCACTTTCGGCTCGACCTTGGCGTCGGTGTCGTAGACGATCCCCAGGGGCGTCTCGCCCCGGGCGACGAAGGCCAGGGCGGCCCTCACGCTCTCGGCGCGGGCGAGCTTGCCCTGCACGCTCGGCCAAACCCCCAGGGCGGTGAGCGAGGCCTGGGCGTAGCGGCCGGCCGGGACGTCCGGGCCGGCGACCGCCAGGCGGCCGGCGCCCAGGGCGGCGGCCAGGGGCATGCCGGGGCCGATCCGCAACCTGATCTTCGAATCGGCCGGGGCGATCAGGGCGAGGTGGTTCGAGAGCAGGTCGGTCCGACTTTCGGTCGCGATCAGGTTCTTCCTGGCGAGGTAGTCCATCCAGTCGATGTCGGCCGAGACGAACACGTCCGCCGGCGCCCCTTGCTCGATCTGCCGGGCGAGGGCCGAGGAGGCGCCGTAGGACGCCCGCGCCGGGAGGTGGGTGCGGGCCGTGAAGGCCGCGATCGCGTCGTCCATGGCGTTCTTGAGCGAGGCGGCGGCGAACACCGTCACCGGGGCCGCGGACGGCTGGGCGCCGGCGGGAAGGGCCCCGAGCATCGCCGCAAGCGCGAGTGGGGCGGCGAGCGCCCGGCGGGACCAGGTGCGGCGAGACGCCATGGGGAGACTCCGGGAGTCGTTATGTGGTAGCGGAGCATAACGCGCTCTGCGACCTTGGCTACAGAGCGAAACCCGGGGGAGCCGTGTCATGAGAGTAGCGAACGTCCTCCTGGCCGCCGGCGTCTGGGGCCTGTTCCTGTGGGTGGTCGTCAGTGGCGCCGTGGCGCAATCGGTCAGCCTTCGCGGGCCGGAGGGCCAGACGCGGTCGGTGAGCCTCGCCGAACTGGCCGCCATGCCGCACCAGAGCGCGACCCTGGCCAGCGAGCACGGACCCTCCAAACGCTATGACGGCGTGCCCCTGACCGTCCTCCTGCAGAGCGTCGGGGCGCCCGCCGGCAAGGCCCTGCGCGGTCCGGCCCTCGCCAAACTGGTCGTGGTCAGCGCCCGCGACGGCTACCGCGTGGTCCTCGGCCTCGCCGAGACCGACCCCGGCGTACGGCCGGAGAAGATCCTGCTGGCCGACCGCGTCGAGGGCGCGCCCCTGCCGGCCGACGAGGGCCCGTTCCGACTCGTCATTGAAGGCGACCTGCGCCCCGTCCGCTCGGCGCGCATGGTCACCGCGATCGCCGTGGCGGGGGCGCCGCCGCCGAATTGACCATCGGCGCGCCGATTTTTTCGAGACGGCGCCCAGGAATTAAGCTCAGGCCTGCCGAAACGGCCCGTAGGAACCGCTGGCAGCCACCCTCCACCTCTGCCAGCGAGGCGAACCGGGGAACCCGGGCTAACCTTGAGTCGCTGATAGCAAGAGGAGGCTGTGCCATGTCCGTGCTCGAAACCGACCTCATCGACTACATCTATCTGGACGATGAGAACGAGACCCCCGTCCTGGTGGTCACCGACCCCCTGACGTGGCGGCCTCCCGAGGACGAGCGGCATCTCGACATGCTGCGTGACAAACTCAACGCCCAGATCGCGTTCATCGAGACCGGACAGATCAAGGCCGTGTGGCCGCAATTCGATGGCCGCCCGGTGCGGGTGGAGGTGGTGGCGCGCTGTCCCCTGACCGGCATGGCGACCCACTTCTACGATATCGCCCGCCAGGTGATGACCCGCGCCAACATGGACCTGCGCTTCCAGCTTCTGGACGCCTAGAGCCCTGGTCACTAAGACCGCGCGATGACGAATTGCGCGGCGGATACGGACGTTCTCATCATCGGGGCGGGCCACAATGGCTTGGTCTGCGCCTTCTACCTCGCCCGCGCCGGGCTGAAGGTGACCATGCTCGAGCGCCGCGACGTGGTCGGCGGGGCGGCGGTCACCGAGGAGTTCCATCCCGGTTTCCGCAACTCGGTGGCCAGCTACACCGTCAGCCTGCTCAACCCGAAAGTCGCCGCCGAGATGGACCTGGCGGGCCACGGCCTTCGGGTGGTGGAGCGCAAGGTCGCCAACTTCCTCCCACTTCCCGACAACAATTACCTGCTTACCGGCGAGGGCCGCACGGCCGCCGAGGTGGCGCGCTTCTCCACGCGCGACGCCGAACGGCTGGGCCCCTACGGCGAGCGGCTCGAGGTCGTCGCCGACGTGCTCCGCGCGCTCATCCTCGAGGCCCCGCCCAATGTCGTCGAGGGCGGCTGGCGCGAGGCGCTTCCGGAGTTGCTCAAGGGGGTCGGCCTGGGGCGGCGTCTCGGACGGTTGGACATGACCGGCCGCCGCGACCTCCTGGCCCTGTTCGCGCAGTCGGCCGGCGACCACCTTGACGGCTGGTTCGAGAGCGATCCGATCAAGGCGGCGCTCGGCTTCGACGGCGTCGTGGGCAACTACGCCAGCCCCTACACCCCGGGCTCCGCCTATGTGCTGCTGCATCACGTGTTCGGCGAGGTGAACGGCAAGAAGGGCGCCTGGGGCCATGCCGTTGGCGGCATGGGGGCGATCACCCAGGCGATGGCGCGGGCCTGCGCCACCCACGGCGTGGAGATCGTCACCGGCGCCGCGGTGAACGAGGTCCTCACCGAGCGCGGCCGGGCGGTGGGAGCGGTGACGGAGGGCGGCCGCTCGATCCGTGCGCGCGCGGTCGTCTCCAACCTGCACCCCAAGCTGCTCTTCCAGCGCCTTGTCGATCCGGCGGTCCTGCCGGCGGATTTCAGGGAGCGGATCGACCGCTATCGCAGCGGCTCGGGCACCTTCCGGATGAACGTGGCCCTGGCCGAGCTGCCCAGGTTCTCCTGCCTCCCCGAGCCCGGCGACCACATGACCGCCGGGATCATCATGTCGCCGTCGCTGGCCTACATGGACCGGGCGTTCATGGACGCCCGCACCTTCGGCTGGTCAAAGGCGCCGATCGTCGAGATGCTGGTCCCCTCGACCCTGGACGACACCCTCGCCCCGCCGGGGCGTCACGTCGCCAGCCTGTTCTGCCAGCATGTCGCGCCCACCCTGCCGGACGGCCGGTCGTGGGATGACTGCCGCGAAGAGGTGGCGGACCTGATGATCGACACCGTCGACGCCCACGCCCCCGGCTTCAGGGCCTCGGTCCTCGGCCGCCAGATCAACTCCCCCCTCGACCTGGAGCGCACCTTCGGCCTGGTCGGCGGCGACATCTTCCATGGCAAGCTGGAGCTGGATCAGCTGTTCTCCGCGCGCCCGGTGCTGGGCCACGGCGCCTATCGCGGACCGGTTCCCGGCCTCTATCTGTGCGGGGCGGGGACCCACCCGGGCGGCGGCGTCACCGGCGCCCCCGGCCACAACGCGGCGCGGGAGATCATCAAGGACCTGCGCCGGAGGCGATGACCGGCGCTGTCATCTCGTGGACGGCGTCCCGCTCGACTACATCGTCCTGCGGCTGGCGCGCGAGACGGCGGTGGCCCGGGCCCGCGACCGGCCGGAGGGCCCGCTCCCCGACTATCCCCCTAACATTTTCGAAGGCTTCGCGCATGTTGGCGGACTGGAGACGCACGTTCTCCAAATCGGCGACGCCAGCCTCGAAACCCTTGCCGAGACGGTGCGCGCGGGCCTGTGCGACGAGCGCTTCCGCCTGGGTTAGCGCGTTCCTCCAGCAAGATCGGGTCGCGCGCGAGACTCCATCGGGGCCATGAAGCGCACGCCCGCGGAGGCTCAGGCATCGACGGTGAGCCTGCCCATCTCGAAGCGGCCGTCGTCCACAGCTTCACAGCGCTTCTTGTACTCGGCCATGGTATGCGGCCATTGGGTGACGATCCGTCCCGACTCTGTGCGGTAGTAGTTGCTGCAGCTCGCTTGCCACACGCCGACCTTGTCGAGATCCGCCTGGAGCAGGACGTTGTACGCGGTCTGCACGTCGCGGCGGATGTCGATCCAGTCCATGCCCTCGCGGTCTATCAGCTCGAGTTGGGCGACGATGAAGTCGGCTTGCCGCTCCAGCATGTAGAGGAGCGAGCCGTTGTTGGTGTTCGGCCCGTACATCATGAACAGGTTGGGGAAGCCCGACGTCATCAGCCCCAGATAGGCCTCCGGGCCGTCGGCCCAGGCGTCGCTCAGCGGCAGGGCGCCACGGCCGGTGACATCGATCGCCGTCAGGTATTTGCGCACCTTGTAACCGGTCGCGCAGATGATGGTGTCGACCCGTCGCAGCGTCCCGTCGGCGGAAACGACGCCGTCGGCGGTGATGTGGTCGATCCCTCCTGTGATCAGTTCGACGTGGGGCAGGTTGAACGTCGGATAGTATTTGTTCGACATCAACGGCCGCAGGCATCCCCACGGCACGCTCGGAAGCATCTTCCGGCGCAGGGAGGTATCCTCGACCTTGTCGATGTTGGCGCGGGCGGCCTTGGTCGCAGCTTCCAGAAGGTGGGGATTGGAGAAGGTGATCACGCCTTCGAGGGCATCGTGGAATTCCCGGCGCAGCGCCGCCAGCGCTGCGGGGTCCTTGGCCAGCGTCTCGCGATCGGCCTCGGTGAGGATCGGGTCCTCCTTCGGCGCCACCCAGGTGGGCGAGCGCTGATAGACGAAGAGTTGTTCGACCTTGGGTGCGATCTCCGGGACGAACTGAACCGCGGCGGCGGCCGTGCCGATCACCGCGACGCGCCGGTTGGTGAGGTCGTGGTCTTCGCGCCAGCGCGAAGCGTGGAACACCGTTCCGGGGAAGTCGTCCAGACCGGGGATGTCGGGCCAGTTCAGCTCGTTGAACATGCCCTGCGCCGCGACCAGCACGTCCGCGACGATGTCCTCGCCGCCGTCCGTCGTCAGTCGCCAGGTCGCGGCAGCGTCGCTCCAATGGGCGGCGACGACCTTGGCGCCCAGCTTCAGGTGAGGACGAAGGCCGTACTTGGTCGCGACCCGCTCCATGTAGTCGAGGATTTCCGGCTGGCCGGCGTAGTGGCCGCTCCAGCGCGGATTGGGTTCGAAAGTGAAGTCGTAGATGTAGGATTTGACGTCGCAGGTCAGGCCCGGATAGCGGGTGTTGTACCACGTGCCGCCGACGCCGGCCGATTTCTCGATGATGACGAAGTCGTCGTATCCCGCCGCCTTCAGCTTGATCCCCATGCAGAGGCCGCCCGGGCCGGCCCCGATGATGGCGATGCGCCGCCTTCTGGCCTTGGCCCTAATGCTTGCGTCCGCGTTCATCGCGCCTCTTTTCTCATGCGGCGATTGCTTGGTTTGGCGGCCGCCGGCTTCAACCCGATCGTGATCACCTTCTCCAATTTAAAGACCTGCTTCGCATGTCGAAGAGGCATCGTCCATCTGTTTTCTACGCAGATGCCACAGCGTCGTGCCGCCTCCTCACCCCAGCGGCAGATCCAACTCGA
>JAQGIW010000147.1 GCA_028290905.1 Caulobacteraceae bacterium
TCGGCCCCAATGGCGCCGGCAAGTCGACCCTGTTCAAGCTGAACACCGGCAAGGAGCAGCCGGACCAGGGCTCGGTCAAGCTCGGCGAGACGGTCAAGCTGGCCTATGTCGACCAGAGCCGCGACTCCCTGACCGACACCAACACCGTCTGGCAGGAGATCAGCGGCGGCACCGACATCATGATGGTCGGCAAGCGCGAGGTGAACACCCGCTCCTACGTCGGCAGCTTCAACTTCAAGGGCGGCGACCAGCAGAAGAAGGTCGGCCAGCTGTCGGGCGGTGAGCGCAACCGCGTGCACCTGGCCAAGACCCTGACCACCGGCGGCAACGTCATCCTGCTCGACGAGCCGACCAACGACCTGGACATCGAGACCCTGCAGAACCTGGAGGACGCCCTGGAGCAGTTCGCCGGCTGCGCGGTGGTGATCAGCCACGACCGCTGGTTCCTCGACCGTTTGTGCACCCACATCCTGGCCTTCGAGGGCGACAGCCACGTGGAGTGGTTCGAGGGGAATTTCGAGGCGTACGAGGAAGACAAGAAGCGCCGGCTGGGGGCGGACTCGCTGATTCCGAAGCGGATCAAGTTCCAGAAGTTCGGAAGGTAGGGACTCGGGCCCCTCCGCGGAGCGCGGGCGTCCTCGCCCGCGTCTTCTTCAACAAGGTCGCCTGTCGATCCGCGGGGGTGCGGTCCAAGGCAGGTTCCACCGTTAATCACCGTTGATGCGGTGGGTGGACTTGCCGATTTCCGAAGAGGATCAAGTTCCGGAAGCTCGGGCGGTAGGGGGGAGCACGCGGGGAGGCGACGGGGAGATCGCGGGGCGCTGGCGGGGCGCTTTCCGGGATCTGCGGGGGTGTCAGTCGGGCGTCCATTGGGAGCGTTTTGGCGCTGTGTCGGCGTGGCGACGGGATACATACGATTGAAATCATGTAGGTTTTCGTGGTGAATCTGTTCGAGCACAGGCCGTATGGGCCTTTCGGAGGGGAGTCGACGTCTTGGCGGCGCAGCCGAACGCGACCGCCTCCGCTCTCGCGGTTTCGCTGCATTGGGGGTTCACGATGGCAAAGAGCGGAACTCACCCATAGTTTGCAATATGTAGAGATCAAATGTCAAGAAAACCACCCCTCGACAGGAGGACGGGGGCACGTGCCACCGGAGCGGATCAAGCGCTCCGGTGGGGTCTCGACGATCACATTCAGCCGCCGATCAGGGCCGTAGCGCCACCGACAAAGGCGGCCGTCAGCAGCATCAGGACCGAACCCAAGCGGTCGGCGATCTTTTCGAACTTCAAAATGGACATGGCGGGCTCTTTTCATCCGTTGAGCGGCAAGGCCCGATGCCCTGCCGATGAACCGACCATGACGGCGATCCGTCAGTGAATCGATTACCTCGGAGGTCATGACTCGAAGGCCGTAGCGCGCCCATCGGCAGCCAAGCGGGCACCTCACATGCCGTGCGCCACCGGCAGCCGCCAGCGCCCCCACACCGCCGCGAGCCGCAAAGTGAAGCACAGGACGCCCCCGAACAGTTCGCCGGCTGCGCGGTGGTGATCCTCTAAGGTAACGGCCGAAACCGCAATCGATCGTCCTCTATGATCGTCAGAGAGCCCCGCAGCCGATCGCCGAGGTCCGCCACGATCGAAACCAGGCGGCTCACGCGGAGCGCCACCGGCTGTTTCGTCGGAGCCAGCAACACCACACCTGGCATGGCCATTCGCTGGCGAACCGCGAGTTCGCCGAAGTCGTAGTCGGCGGTGATCACGATCCACTCTCCGTCGATGGCCATGCCGACGATGGTCTCATCGGAAGCCCGTCGGTCGTTCTCGGCGATATAGAGTACGTCGTGGCCTGCCTCGCGCAGCGCCAGCGCGATCACACGATGGCAGCATTCGTCGACGATGAAGCGCAACCGCCGCTAAGCCGAAACCAGGCCTTCGTGCGCCATGTAGTCGGCGGCGTAGGTCAGCGCGGCCTGGACGTCCTCGAGCGACACGCGAGGATAGGCGTCCGCGATCTCGGCGAAGGAGAGCCCCGCCGCCACCTCCCGCAGGATCAGCTCCACGGTCACGCGCGTGCCGCGGATCACCGGCTTGCCGACCATGACGGCGGGATCGCGCTCGATGCGGGGGTGTTCCATGAGATCTTGATAGCACAATCGACGCCGATCAGCGTCGGAATCCACCGTTAATTGCCGTTGATACGGTGGGCGGACGCTGCGCAGCCGAACCGGCACGCCGCCGCTCGCGCGGTTGCGCACGACCGAGGGGTTCACGATGGCAAAGAGCAACTGGAAGACAAGAAGCGTCGTCCGGGGGCGCGGCGCCCGTCATTCGAGGCGGGGGCCGCCCGCGGCCGGCGCGCCGGCCGCTTGCTGGCGATCGAGGTCGCGGAGCTTTTCGATGCGGGTGCGGGTCGGCGCCCAGTAATCCTGCCAGACGTGGCCCCGCTCGCCCTGGGCACGGGGCGGAAAGCCGTCGTCGGTCCAGCGGCTCCAGTCGGGATTGAGGCCGAGGTCGTCGCAGATCGCCGCCACCGCCTCCCTCAGCGGGCGATGGACGAAGGCGTCGTAGCGCTCGCCCTCGATCAGGCGCTCGTAGAGGACATCGAGGGTTTCCTGGGCCGGATAAATGTCGGTAACCTCGCGGTTGATGGCGTCGAAGACGGCGTCGCGGATCTTGTTCCGGTGCGCGGAGGGGTAGTCGCGCGGGAGGGGCCGCCAGGACCCATCATCATCGTTGGCGGCGGGCGGGCTTTCCGCGGACCGGTCCTTCACGCCGGCGAGGACGGCGCTCAGCTCTTCCTCGGCCTTGGCCTCGAGCGCGAGGGTGAGACGGACGGCGCGCGAGAGGCGGGCGAAGGATTCGGCCGGGTCGTGGCGCGGACCGGGGATGGCTCGGGGGGCGGCGTTGGGGTTGGCGTCGGCGGCGGGGGCTGCTTCGGGCGTTTCCGGCGCCTCCAGCGTGCGGCGGG
>JAQGIW010000159.1 GCA_028290905.1 Caulobacteraceae bacterium
GGCGACCGTTCCCCCGCCACCGCCGCCTCCGCCCGAGGCGACACCGAGGCCGCCCCCCCCGGGCGTCGAAAGCCAGCCGCTAGCCCCCATCCTTCCCCCTCAGCCATCACCGCCGCCTTCCGCCTCCGCCTCCGTCGCCCCCCGGCCGTCACCCCCCGCCACCATGGCCCCGGTGCCGGACTATGGGCGGGGAGAGGCGCGCGCCCCGCGGCAGGAAGCTGCGCGTTACACCGCGACCGGCAAGGTGGTTGAAGCCCGCCGGATGTTCCGCGATTACGTGGTCCGGAAGGGCGATCACCTGGACGCCATCGCCCGCGACCTCGAGACCACGCGCGCGACGCTGCTCGAGGCCAATCATCTGAAGAGCCCCGACGCCCTGCGCCCGGGGCAGCATCTGAAGGTCCCGGTGGAAAAGGCCTATGTGGCGGCGCCGGGTGATACGGTCGCTGCGGTGGCCCGGCGTTTCGATGTCGCCGTGGCCGATCTCGCGGATCTGAATGCGATCTCGGAGAACCACCGTCTGAACGCGGGGGACGAGCTCGCCCTGCCGGCATCGTTCCATGACCGGGGGCCCGTTCAACTGCCGCCGACCCGGACCTACGCCCACTACGCCCCGCCCGCCCCGTCCTCTGGCCGCTACGCACCGTCCGGCGGCTATTCGCCCACGCCGTGGACCCCGCCCGTCGGAGGTGTCCGGCCGCCGGCGCCCTATCCCTCGGTCGCCACCGCGGCCCCGCCCACGCGCACCGATTCGCAGGTCATGGCGGCGGGGAAGGGGCGCTTCGTCTGGCCGGTCAAGGGCGAGATCCTCTCCGCCTTCGGCGTGCAGGACGTCGACCGCCGCAACGACGGCGTGGACATCAGATCGCCCATGGGGACGGCGGTGCACGCCGCCGCCGCGGGCGAGGTGGTCTATGCGGGCGACCAGGTGCCGGGCTTCGGCAACCTCGTCCTCGTCAAGCACGCCGATGGCTGGGTCACCGCCTACGCCCACCTCGCGCGCGTGGATGTGAAGATGCGCGACACGGTAGCGCAGGACCAGGAGATCGGTCAGGTGGGCCAGACCGGCGGCGTCGCCGAGCCGCAGCTGCACTTCGAGGTGCGTTACGCGGCGACCCCGATCGAAAAGGCCCGCCCGGTCAATCCCCTGCTGGTCCTGCCGGAATAGGTCGAACGACGGGACTCAGCTAGGCGGCGGCGCGGAAGTTCCCGGCGGCGCGCTCAGCGAGGCCAGCACGCCCCGTGCGTCGTAGGCGTTCGGCTGCGGCGGCCGCGGGCCTCGTCCGCAGAAGATCTCCAGCGAGCGCGTGATCCGCGGGCCGCCGGATAGTGGGAACGCGGCCCCGAGCCCGAGGCCGACGCCGCCGCCGCGTCCGAAGTCGGCCCCGCCGCCACCGATGGAGATGGCGCTGGAGGAATGAGGCGGCGCCATCTGGCCGGAGCGGTCGACGATCTCGAACCAGTCGTACCCGTCGCGCAGGGTGATCTCGGCCGCGCGCCGCATCGCATAGTCCTCGATCTGCGGCGCGGGAGCGCCGTCGCCGCCCTGGAAGGTGACGCGATACCGGCCGGGCTCGATTCTCAGTTCGGAATAGCCGACGGCCTCCGGGCGCGCGGCGGCCTGATAGAGCGTGGGCGTCTCGCAGGCGGCGAGGCCGAGGCATAACAGGGTGACGGCGATGGCTTTCATGGCGTTGATCCTCAACAGGATTAAAGCGGGAGAGCCTTGCCTTGTTCCCCCGCCAGGTCCCGTGTGAACTGCCAGGCGACGCGGCCGGAGCGCGCCCCGCGCAGCCGGGCCCATTGCAGCGCCCGCCGCTCGAGATCGGGGTCGGACAGGCTGAAACGCTCGGCGTAGCCGTGTATGGCCGCCAGATAGGCGTCCTGGTCCATCGGGCCGAAGCCGATCCAGGCTCCGAAGCGATCGGAGACGCTGACCTCCTCCTCGGCGTCCTCGGCCGCCGCCAGGGGACCGCCGGATTCGGCATGGGTGCGGGGCATCAGGTGCCGACGGTTGGAGGTGGCCACTAGCAGGACGTTGTCGGGGGGCCCGGCGACGCCACCCTCCAGGGCTGATTTCAGGGCCTTGGCCGCCGCCGCCCCCTCCTCGAAGGAAAGGTCGTCGCACAGCACCACGAAACGCTCGCGGCGACCGCGGAAGACCTCGAACAGGTCGGGAAGGCCGGTCACGGAGTCGCTGTCGATCTCCACCAGCCGCAGGTCCGGCGCCGCCTGGGAGACGGCCATGAACGCCGCCTTGGCCAGAGAACTCTTGCCCGCCCCTCGTACCCCCCAGAGCAGCACGTGGTTGGCGGGCAGGCTTGCGGCGAAGCGCTCCAGACATTCGAGCAGGCGCATCTTCTGCCGCTCCACGCCCACCAGCAGGTCGAGGGGCAGGACGAAATCGGGGGCCGGCAGGAAGCGGCCACCGGCCTCGTCGTGGCGAAAGAGGCGCGCGCCGGCGAACGACGGCGCCTGGGCGGCGGGCGGGGCGAGACGCTCGAGCGCGTCGGCGATCCGGCGCAGGGATGTGGCGATGTCGTCGGCCATGCCTTCTCCCTATCGGCCGGCTCACGATTGCAAAAGAGGGCGCGAGCGCATAGCTTCCCGCGACTTTCGGCCAGGGGCGCCCGGCCGGTCCTCTCGTGGAGCTACAATGCACCTTACTCTTGGGCTGGTCACCGCGATCGGCGCCGCGCCGGTCGGCGGCGCGTCCGGCGATCTTACTGGCATGTTAGTGCAAGTCTTTCCGTTCATCGCCATTATTGCTCTGTTCTACTTGATGATCATGCGGCCGCAGCAGCGGCGGGCCAAGGAGCACGCGGCGCGCATCTCCGCCGTCAAGCGTGGGGACACGGTCGTTCTCAGCAGCGGCATGATCGGCAAGGTCGTGCGCGTCGAGGAACAGGAAGTGGGGGTGGAAATCGCCCAGAACGTCACCGTCAAGGTGGTCAAGTCTATGGTCGCCGAGGTGCGGACGCGCGGCGAGCCGGCGCCTGCCAACGATCCCAAGTCCTAAACCCGGCGCGACCCGAACCTCATGCTCACCCTCAGTCGGTGGAAGATCTTCCTTGTCGTCGCCTCGCTGCTGTTCGGGCTGCTCTTCACCCTGCCCAACCTGGTTCCGAGCGGCGTCCTGCCGCCCTGGCTCCCCCATCAGAAACTGAACCTCGGCCTCGACTTGCAGGGCGGCTCCTATCTGCTGCTCGAAGTCGACACCGAGGCGCTGCGCAAGGAGCGCCTGACCAACCTCACCGAGGATGTGCGCACCAAGCTGCAGGAAGCCCAGATCGACTTCAGCGGCCTCGGCGTCGTCGGCGACACCATCGATGTGCGCATCACCGATCCGACCAAGGTCGACGCGGCCTACACGCTGTTGAACAGCCAACTCGGTGAGCGCCTGCTCACCGGCGGCCGCGACGTCGTCATGCAGAGGGGCCCCGACCAGCACATTCGGGTCAGCTTCGTTCCCCAGGCCGCCAGCGCGGCGGCGCGCGACGCTGTCAGCCGTTCGATCGAGATTATCCGAAAGCGAATCGACGCCCTGGGCACCAAGGAGCCCAGCATCACCCAGCAGGGCTCCAACCGCATCGTCGTCGAGGCGCCTGGCGAAAGCGATCCGGAGAAGCTGAAAGCGGTGATCGGCAAGACCGCCAAGCTCAGCTTCCAGATGGTCGACACGGAGGTCGCCCCCGAAGACGTGGCCGCTGGCCGCATTCCGCCTGACGATATCCTGCTGCCCAGCGACGACGGCTTCGCGCCGGCCTACGTCGTCAAGCGGCGCTCGGTGGTGACGGGCGAGATGCTGACCAGCGCCAGCGGCAGCCATGACGAGAACAACGCTCCGGCGGTCGCCTTCAGCTTCAACGCCATCGGCACCCAGCGCTTCGCCCAGGTGACCTCGCAGAACATCGGCAAGCCCTTCGCGATCGTGCTCGACGGGCGGGTGATCTCGGCGCCCCGGATCAATTCGGCGATCACCGGCGGTAGCGGCATCATCACCGGCCACTTCACCGAGGACTCGGCGCACGAACTGGCCCTGCTGCTCAAGACCGGCGCCCTGCCGGCGCCGCTCAATGTCGTCGAGGAGCGCACGGTGGGGGCGGAGCTGGGAGCCGACGCCGTGCGGGCCGGGGCGATCTCGCTCGCCATCGGCGCGGCGGCGATCTTCGCCTTCATCATCCTGGCCTACGGCCTGTTCGGCGTGTTCGCCGCCATCGCCCTGGTGATCAATGTGATGCTGATCATCGGCGCCATGTCCCTGACCCAGGCGACGCTGACCCTGCCGGGCATCGCCGGCCTGATCCTTACTATGGCCGTCGCCGTCGACGCCAACGTGCTCATCTATGAGCGGATGCGCGACGAGGCCAACAGCGGCCGCGGTCCGATGGCCTCGGCCGACACCGGCTACCGGCGCGCCCTGACCTCGATCATCGACGCCAACGTGACGACGATGATATCGGCGCTGATCATGTTCCAGTTCGGGGCGGGGCCGGTGAAGGGCTTCGCCTGGACGCTGTCGATCGGGGTCATCACCTCGGTGTTCACCGCCGTCCTGGTCACCCAGGTCCTGATCGGCTGGTGGTTCCGCGCTGTCCGTCCCAAGTCGCTCCCGATCACCTGAAGGTTCGCGCATGACCAGGTTCTGGCCTCTTATCCGGCTCGTGCCGCGGCAGACCCACTTCAACTTCGTGGGGCTCGCGCCCTATGCCGCCGCGCTGTCGGCCCTGGCCCTGCTGGGGGCGGTGGCGTCGTTCATGGTCCAGGGAATGAACTTCGGCGTCGATTTTGTCGGCGGGACAGTGATGGAGGTGACGACGCCTGGGCCTGCCCCTCTCGGCCAGGTCCGCGCCGTCATGGCGAGGCTGGGGGCGCACGATGCCCAGGTGCAGATCTTCGGCAATCCGCACTCGGCGCGCGTGCAGTTCCGCTCGGTGGAAGGCAAGGACTCCAACACCGGCGCCAGGTTCGTCGCTACCCAGTTGGCGTCGCAGATTCCCGGCCTGAAGGTCACGGGCGAAAGCACGGTGGGCGCCAAGGTCTCGGGCGAGTTGGTGTGGTCGGGCGTGCTCGCGCTCGGCACGGCCCTGGCGCTTATGCTCCTCTACATCTGGTTCCGCTTCCAGCTGCAGTTCGGTCTGGGCGCCATTCTCGCCCTGTTCCACGACATCCTCCTGACCATCGGCCTCCTCTGCGTCACCCAGGTCGAGGTGTCGATGACCTCCATCGCCGCCTTGCTGACGGTGATCGGCTATTCGATGAACGAGAAGGTGATCAGCTTCGACCGGCTCCGGGAGAACCTACGCAAGTACAAGAAGACGCCGCTGCGCGACGTGATCAACCTCTCGGAAAACGAGCGTCTATCGCGCACCATCATCACCGGCACCACGGCGCTGCTGGCCCTCTCCGGGGCCCTGGTGATGGGTGGGCCGGCCTTGTTCCCCCTGGTATTCACCATGGCCTTCGGGATCTTCATCGGCACCTATTCGTCGATCTACGTCGCCCTGCCGGTGATCCTGCTATGGGGCGTCAACCGCGACGACGAGACGGCCCGGGCGATCGGGCCGCAACCCGCGCGGCCCTGACGCCGCGGTCGGGCGATGCGCCAGCCGCCGTCCATCGACAGTTTCGGCGCCGGCGGGTTCCGGGTCTCCGGTGTGTGGCGGCCCGGCTCTCTTCTGCTGCTGGATGATGCGCCGCTGCCGTGGCGGCCGCCCGCGCTGTCGGACGTGACGGTCGAGGACTTCGCCCCGGTGATCCAGGCCGGTCCGGCCATCTCGGAGTTCGTTTTGCTCGGTACCGGCCCTACCCAGATGTTGCCCCCCCGCGAAGTCCGCGACGCGCTGCGCGCCGCGGGCCTCGGGCTCGAATTCATGTCCACCGAAGCCGCGGCGCGGACCTACGGCGTCCTCGTCTCCGAGGGCAGGCGCGTCGCCGTCGCCCTCATCGCAGTCTGAACTCGGCAGCCCGCGCCTTTGCGCGGGGTTCGAATCCGGCTATGCTTTTTGCGAAGCAGGCGGCGTCGCCAAGAAGGGGAGAAAAATGGCCGGGCTACTATCCAATTTCCGCAACATGATGATCCTCAGCGTGATCCTCGCGATTATCATGATCATATCGTTCGGATCCGCCCACGGCATCGACACACAGTTTTGGCAGGCGGTGTTCCGCTGGATGCACGTGGTGTTCGGCATCCTGTGGATCGGGCTATTGTACTATTTCAACTTCGTGCAGATCAGGAAGATGCCGGAGATCCCAGCTGAACTGAGGCCCGCGATCTCGAAGTACATCGCGCCGGAGGCGCTGTTCTGGTTCCGCTATGCGGCGCTGATGACCGTCCTGGCCGGCTTCGGCATCGCCGGCCTGCACGGCTCCACCTATTTCGCGAAGGTGTTCAGCCTGGGCTTCGCCGGCGGCTATGACGGCAGCCCGCAGTCGCCCGACCACGGCTACACGCTGATGGGTATCGGCATCTATCTCGCGCTGATCATGTTCCTCAACGTCTGGGGGATCATCTGGCCCAACCAGAAGATCGCCCTGGGCATCAAGGAGGCTGATGCGGACGCCAAGGCCAAGGCGGGGAGGATCGCCATGCTGGCCTCGCGCACCAACACCCTGCTGTCGCTGCCGATGCTCACCTCCATGGCGATGTACCAGACCCTCTACGGCAGCTGACACCGGACGGGCGTGGCGGACGACGACCTCGAGGATCTCGACGCCGTCGTCCGGCGTGGCGATCCCGATCGCTGGCTCGCCACCCGTTTCATCGCCGATCGCCAGGCGCGGGCGGATGTGGTGGCGCTCTATGCCTTCGACCATCACCTCGCGCGCGCCAGGCGTGTCGCCTCCAATCCCCTCGTCGCCGAGATGCGCCTCATCTGGTGGCGGGAGGCGGTGGACGAGATCTGGTGCGGCGGACGCGTCCGCGCCCACCCTGTCGCCCAGGCCCTCGCGGCGGCGCGGAGCCGCCGCGACCTGCCGCGCGCGCCGCTTGAGGCGATGATCGACGCGCGGATCGACGTGCTGGAGCGCACGTCGCTCGATCTCCCCCAAGCCCTCGGCTGGGCCGACGCCGCCGGAGGATCGGCCGCCCTGCTCGCCGCCATGATCCTCGATCCTGCCGTCCAGGCCGAGGCGGCAATCGCCGCCGGCCGGGTATGGGGAGTCGTGCTGCTGGTGCGCCAGGGTCTTCTCGATCAGGGCGCAGCCGCCGGCTGGATCGGGAGCGGCCTGGTTGAAGCCCGCCGGGATGCGAGGCTTCTGGGCGTGTCCGCCTTCCCGGCGGCGGCTCACGCGACCCTGGCGCGCGGCCTCGTCGGGACCCGCGAGGACTCGCCGCTGATCAAGCGATTGAGGATCCTCCGGGCCGTGTCCACCGGCCGCCTATAGGGCGGGCTCCAGGGCCGAGGCGGCCCTCCACGCCTCGAGGTCGGCGAGGGCCCGCTGGCTCATGGCCTTCTTCTTCGCGCGCCCGCGCTCGCCGCGCCCGTAGCGCGCGCCGTCCGCGCCGCGCCTGGGCGCCTCCATCGGCGGCAACAGGCCGTAGTT
The DNA here is from genome assembly GCA_028290905.1 of Caulobacteraceae bacterium. GTDB lineage: Bacteria > Pseudomonadota > Alphaproteobacteria > Caulobacterales > Caulobacteraceae > Acaudatibacter. Next base: position 7,546 of record JAQGIW010000159.1, read on the forward strand.
GATGTTCATCGGCTGGAACGAGCGGCCGCCGGCGTCCAGGTGGCCGCCGGTGATGTGTCCGATCAGGGCCCCCAGGGCGGTGGTGGCCGGTGGCGGCTGGAAGGGGCGACCCGCCGTCTCGGCGGCGGCCATGCGGCCGGCGATCAGGCCGATGGCGGCGCTTTCCACATAGCCCTCCACGCCGGTGATCTGCCCGGCGAAGCGCAGGCGCGGATCGGCCTTCAGGCGCAAGCGCGTGTCGAGCACCCGCGGGCTGTTGATGAAGGTGTTGCGGTGCAATCCGCCGAGCCGCGCGAACACCGCCTTCTCCAGGCCGGGGATGGTGCGAAACACCTCTGTCTGGACGCCGTGCTTCAGCTTGGTCTGGAAGCCGACCATGTTCCACAGGGTGCCCAGGGCATTGTCCTGGCGCAGCTGGACCACTGCATAAGGTTTGTCGTTCGGCCGGTGCGGATTGGTCAGGCCCACCGGCTTCATTGGACCGTGGCGGGGGGTCTCCCGGCCCCGCTCCGCCATCACCTCCAGCGGCAGGCAGCCGTCGAAGTAGGGGACGTTCTCCCAGTCCTTGAATTCGCTCTTGGGGCCGGCCAGGAGGGCGTCGATGAAGGCTTGGTACTGCGCCTCATTCAGCGGGCAGTTGATGTAGGCGGCCGCCTCGCCGCCGGGCCCCTCCTTGTCGTAGCGCGACTGCTTCCACGCCACGCTCATGTCGATCGTGTCGGCATGCACGATCGGGGCGATCGCGTCGAAGAACGACAGCATGTCCTCACCCGTCAGTCCCAGGACGGTCTGGGCCAGGGCCGGAGAGGTGAGGGGGCCGGTGGCGACGATCACCTGCCGCCACTGGGCGGGGATGGCCGTGACCTCGCCGCGTTCCACCAGGATCAGGGGGTGGCTCTCGATCCGCTGCGTCACCGCCTCGGCGAAACCCTCGCGGTCCACCGCCAGGGCGCCGCCGGCGGGGGTCTGGCAGTCGTCGGCGCAGGCCATGATCAGCGAGCACAAGCGCCGCATCTCGGCGTGCAGCAGGCCCACCGCGTTGGAGTCGGCGTCGTCCGAGCGGAAGGAGTTCGAGCAGACCAGTTCGGCCAGGCGGTCGGTCTGGTGGGCGTCGGTGCGGCGCTCGGGGCGCATCTCATGCAGCACCACCCGCGCGCCCGACTCGGCGGCCTGCCACGCAGCCTCGCATCCGGCCAGGCCGCCGCCGATGATGTGGATGGGATCCTGCGACATCGGCGGGCTTTTACGCCGCGGCGCCACGGCGCGTAAGTGGCTCTGCGGAAGTAGCGCCGGGACCTCGATCCCTCTAGAGAACGGCGGTGGACGGACGGGATCTGATGGCGAGCGGGGGTCTGGGAATCGCGGCGGTCGGCGCCGCCTGGCGCTTCCTGGCGACGGCCTGGCGCCAGGCGTGGGCGGCCATGCTCCTCACCGGCGCCCTGATCGGCGCCCTTGGGGCGCTCGGCCTGTGGGCGCCGCGCTCGCCCTGGAGACTTGAGGCCCTGCTGGTGGTGGCCGCGGCGGCGGCGATGGCCGAGGGAGCGCTCTACCGGATCGCCCTTGGCAAGGAGCGTCCCGGTCCGGCGGGTCTGCAGTGGGGGCGCGCGGAGTGGCGGCTGGGCGCCGTCTGGGGTCTGACCGCCGCGTTCCTGTTCGTGCTGGGCCTGCTCGCGTTTGTGGTCGTGTTGGCGACCGCCTTCGGCGTCGCCACCTCGGGCCGGGGGTTCGTCATGGCTCTGCCGGCGACCTGGGCGGCCGCGGTGGACGCGCGCGGCCGGGCCGTGGTCGCGGTCGTGGGCGCGCTCTGCGCGGCCGGCCTCGTCTGGGCCGGAACCCGGATCGCTCTTGGCGCCCCGGCGAGCATCGACAGGGGCAAGGTCCAGCTGCTCGCCACCTGGGCGGCGAGTCGGCGACTGGTGGCGCCGATCCTTCTGGGACGCGTCCTCCTGGGAGTCGGGCCGATCGGCCTCGCCTGGGTCCTGCTCCGCGCGGCGTCGCGCGGGGGCCATCCGGTCGGCGCACTGCCGCTTTGGGCGGCGAGCCTCGGGGCGGGGTTTGTCTTAGCCGGGCTGTGGCTTCCCTTGAGCGTCGGACTCATGGCCTACCTCTACCGACGCTCTCCGGCCGCCCAGCCTTGATTCCACACCCTGAAGCCCACGTTTTGAAATGACCGCCTTCGCCCCCACCGCCGCGGCCCTCGAGGGGTATCGTCTGATCCGGCGCGAGCCGCGCGCGGTCCTGGCGTGGACGCTGCTGTGGCTGGCGGTGGTGGTGGCCACCGCCCTGGCTGTCGCCACGGGGCCGCCAGTCGTCCTCGCGCATGGCCGCGCCTACAGCAGCCCGGGGGACATCGTCCGCAAGTTCGGCCCCGCCGCCCCCTTCCTGATCCTGCTCTTCCTGGTGGTCTGGGCGACCACCACCGTGGCGGCTTACAGGGTCGTGCTTCGTCCCCAGGAACGGCGGTTCTTCTTCCTGCGGCTCGGCCTCGACGAGCTTCGCCTGGCGATCATGACCGTGGTCTCGGCGATCCTGATTCTCGTGTTTGGCGGCGCGCCCGCCTATCTGCTGCTGGTGCTGGCCGACCCACTCATGCGCGCCCTGCCGGCCCTGGCGCGCGACATTGCCCGGGTGGGGGCGCTGCTCACGGTCTGCGTCGATGTGTGGCTTGGCGTGCGCCTGTCGCTGATCGCCGTCGAGACTGTGGCCGAGCGGCGATTCCACCTCAGCGCCTACTGGCCCCTGACGCGGGGGCGGTTCTGGTATCTGCTCGCCTGCTACATCGTGTGTTTCCTGATGGTGTTCGGGCTGACCACCCTTCTCTTCCTCGCCGGCGGCGTGCTGGTCTCCCTCGCCAACCTGGACCTTGCGGCGGGCAATCTCTTGCGGCGAACGAGCGTGCTCGGGATCGCCGCCCTGCTGGCCGTCGTCACCTCCGCCTTCCTGATGCTGTCCTCGACCATCTTCTGCGCCTGTCAGGCTTACGCCTTCCGCGTCATCGCCGCCGGCGGCAAGGCGGGCGTGGTCATCAGCTAGGGGCCGGTCCGCGGCGGCCAGACCACGCCATTCGCCGGGCGCTCAGGCCCGCGCCATCGTAGCGTCGAACCCGTAGGACTCCACCAGGTCGGCGCCGAGCCGGAGAGGCTCGGCGGGAACCGACCAGCGCTCCGCGGCGCGGTCCTGGAAACGCTTGAAGGTCGGCAGCTCCGTCACCGCATCGGAGGAGTCGTCGGCGAAGTTCACGAACAGGTGCACGAAGGCCTCGCCGTTCCGGAACAGGGCATAGGCGACGTTCGGCGGGCGGGTGGTTCTCAGTTCGGCGAACACCGCCCTGGAAAGCGCCTCGTTCTCGTCGGCGCGGTCAGGCTTGGCTTCATAGCGGACTAGGGTCACTCGGGGCATGGCTGGGTTTCTCCAGGGGGCGGGCGCCCAACGCGCGCCGCTGACTTCCCTGACGTTCAGAACGCCGAAAAGGACTCGCCCCAAAAATATTTCCGAGGCGCGGTCCGTCCGCCGTCTCATGAACGTCTTGCGGAGGGCGGCGGATTGCCGCCTGGTTCAGGAGACGGGTTGGGACATGGCGGACGGCTCTCACGTGCAGGTCCACGATCTCGGCAGGCTGATGGAGGCGATGCGGCCACGGCTGCATCGCTACTGCGCGCGGATGGTCGGCTCGGCCATCGACGGAGAGGACGTTGTCCAGGACACTCTCGCCAAGGCGGCCGCGGCCGATCTCGGCGAGATCGAGCGGCCGGAGCGCTGGCTGTTCCGCATCGCGCACAACACCGCCCTCGACGCGCTGCGCCGGCGGCGCCGTCGAGATGATCGGACCGTGGAGATCGACCCCGACGTGGTGGCCGATCCCCTGGCGGCCGCCGACGTTCGGGTCGCCGCTTCCGAGACCTTGAAGGTCTTCCTTCGCCTGTCCCCCGTTCAGCGGTCCGTGGTCATCCTGGTCGATGTGCTCGGCGACTCGATCGCCGAGACAGGCGCGATCCTTCAGATCAGCGGAGCGTCGGGCAAGGCTGCGTTGCAGCGCGGCCGCACGCGGCTGAAGGCCTGGACGGATTCGCCACCCGATACGCCTATCACCTCAACGGCCGAAACGGCCCGGCTCCGCGCCTACGCCGACCGCTTCAACGCTCGAGACTTCGACGCCTTGCGCGCCTTGCTGGCCGAGGACGTGCGGCTGGACCTGGCGGGGCGCCGGCGGCTGGAGGGCGCGCCGACTGTGTCGGTCTATTTCACCCGCTACCAGGAAAACCCGAACTGGCGCGTGTCGCTCTGTCGGGCGGAGGGCCGGCCCGCGTTGCTCTTCTCGGACACTGAGCTGGGCGACTACGTCGTGCTGCTGGCCTGGCGCGGCGAGCGGATCAGGGCGATCCGCGACTTCCGCTACGCGTCCTACGCGATGAAAGACATGGCCGTCGCGCCTTTGTGAAGCTGAAGACTCGTCCGGACTGGAACGTCCGTCGACGGAACAGCGACAACGCATCAGGCGCCAGGCGTAAGCGCCTGGCCGCCTTCACGGCAGCAGGCGCCGGGCGTCGGACCACAGGCGCTCCACCAGGTCGCCTGCAGGCTCGTTGCTGGCCAGGGAGGCGGATTGGCCCGCCCAGGCCTGCATCCGCTCGAGAGCGCCCTCGGCGACGGCGGCGGCGCGCATGGCGGCGGTCAGGCCGCGTTGGACCGGGTAGGGGGCGGGTTCGGGCGCTTCGGGGGCCGCCGCGGCCAGGGCGTAGGCAGTGGCGAGGCTTCGCCCCGCGCGGCCGCTGAAGGCGCGGGTCACCAGGGTCTGCTCGGGCAGCGCGTGCGCCAGGGCGTCCGACCAGGCGGGGGGTAGCTGGGCCTCCGGGCAGCGCATGAAGCCGGTGCCGATCTGCACCGCGCTGGCGCCGAGGGTCAGCGCCGCCGCCACGCCGCGACCGTCGGCGATTCCGCCGGTGGCGATCACTGGAACCCGGACCCGATCGGCGACGATCGGCAGCAGCGAGAACAGGCCCGCCATCGCGCGTTCGGCCTCCTCGGCGCAGAACGCTGCCCGGTGACCGCCGGCCTCCATGCCCTGGACGATGACGGCATCGGCCCCGGCGGCCTGCGCAGCCTCCGCTTCGGCGACGGTGGAGGCGGTGGCGAACCACGCCGCGCCGGCCGCCTTCAGCCTCGCCACATAGTCCGGCGGAAACAGTCCCATCACCGAGGAGACGACCGGCGCGCCCGCCTCCAGCAGCGCCTCGCACTGCGCTGTGAAATCGGGCGGCCTCGCATTGCCCGCCTCTGGCGGGACGGGCGGTCCCCAGGCCGAAAGAAACTCCCGAGCCCGCCGTTCCCTCTCCCCGTCGCGCATTGGCGGCGGGTCGGGAATCCAGAGATTGAGTTGGAAGGCGCCGTTGCTCGCTGCCCGAACCGTCTGCGTCCAGCTCACGATCTCGCCCGGCTGCATGAGCAGGGCGCCGCAGGCGCCCAGGCCGCCGGCCCTGGCCACCGCGATCGACAGGGACGGCGCGCTGACGCCCGCCATCGGCGCGAGCAAAATCGGCACGCGCAGCCCGTACCGAACGCAAAACGCATCGGTTCTCTGCGACCACTCCATCAGATCATCTCCGCAGCAGGTCTCGCCACCGGGTGCGTTCTCGGCGCTAGACTCATACACTGGGGCGTTCGCTGATCGCCAAACCAGCGCCCACTTTGGCGGCGAACGCCCTAGTCTTGCCGAGCGATTCCAGCGCCGTCCATATCGAGCCGTTGCGCGAGCCCGGCGTTCAGGCGCGCGTCGTGAAGCTCGGTGACGGCGGTGGAGACGCTCTGCCGCCAGCAGTCTGACGTCCTCACCGCGCGCCGGACATCGAGAAAGCTGAAGGGCGAGCCCCCGCACACCTCGAGGGCGGCTTCTTCGATGCGGTCGAACAGCCGCTTGGCCGCAAGCGGGTTGTCGAGGTCGCCCTGATGGACCTCGATCCTCACGGACCGGGTGAACGCACTGTCGGTGTTCTCGCCTGCCGCGGCCGGGTCGGGGAGTGCGGACCAGACCAAGATGCCGGCGGTTGCGCAGAGAGCGACGATGGATGTCAATGTCCGGCCGGGCGCGCGATTTATTGTATCATCACAACATTGGTACATTGTGGCTCCTTGTCACTGCGACGCTCTCTAATTTGCCCGTTGCATCATGATGTCAATGTCGATATTGCACCGTGACAATCGGGAGATCAGCGCGCGTGACATGGCAGCCGGAGATCGTAGCGGGCCCTCGGCCCGTCTATGAGCGAATTGTCGAAGCCCTGGAGCGGGACGTGGCCGCGGGCAAGCTGAGTCAGGGCGCGCGCCTGCCGCCTCACCGGGACCTGGCCTACAGGCTGGGCGTCGGCATAGGCACGGTGACGCGCGCCTATGTCGAGGCTGAGCGCCGCGGCCTGATCATCGCCCACGTCGGCCGCGGCTCGTTCGTCAGGTCCCGGGAGGCGGAAAGCCTGTTCTCGGCCCGGGCCGCCGACGACGGCCTGATCGACCTGGCGCGCAATCTGCCCCCCGGCGCGGCTTCCGGCCGGGAGATCGGCGAGGCCTTGGCGAGGCTGCGGTCCCAATCCGACGTCGAGGCCTGCGCGCGCTACGCCCCGCCCGAGGGCCTGGAACGGGTGAGGCGCGCGGCCGCCACTTGGCTGCTGCGGCGGCATGGCGTGGAGCGCGATCCGGCTGACCTCATTCAGTGCGCCGGCGGCCAGCAGGGCATCGCCCTGGCTTTCGGCGCCCTGGGCCGGCCGGGCGACACCGTTCTGTGCGAGGGCGCCACTTTCCTGGGGATCAAGGCGGCGGCGGAATACCTCTCCTTCAATCTCCACGGCGTCGCCATGGACGAAGGGGGATTGTCGCCCGAGGCGCTCGACCGGGCCGCGGCGAGCACGGGCGCCAAGGCGGTGATCGTCCACCCGACGCTGCAGAATCCCACCACCCGCACGATGTCGCTCGCCCGGCGGCGCGAGCTGGTCGAGGTCGCCCGACGCCGCGAGCTGGTGATCATCGAGGACGCTGCCTACGAGGCCTACGCCGATCGGGCGGCTAGGCCAGCGGCTTTGGCGGACCTCGCGCCAGAGCGGACCTTCTACATCGTCAGCACGTCCAAGAGCCTGGCGACCGGCCTCCGCGTAGGGTTCCTCGTCGCGCCCGACCAAGCGCGGCGCGCGGGCCTCATCCGGGGAATCCGGGCGATGGGCTACAGCCCGCCCGGCCTGGAGGCCCTGGTGTTCGCGCAATGGGTCGAGGACGGCACGGCCGACGCCGTCAGCGACCGGATACTCGATGAGACCGCCGCCCGGCTCGACCTCGCGCGCAGGGTTCTGGGGCAGGCGATCGAGGCGCCGGGCGCGCCGCGCTCGCCCCATGTCTGGCTGCCGATGCCCGCGCTCGAGGCGGAACGCCTCGCCGCCCGGGCTTTCCGTAGGGGGGTGGAGGTCACGCCGGTGGACGCCCCGGTGGTGGCGCCGTGCGAGGTCAGCGGCGTGCGGCTATGCCTCGGGGCGGCGCCGGACAGGCGCGTCCTCGAGCAGGCGCTGACCACCGTCGCCCAGATTCTCGCCGATGGCGCGCCCGCCGACGACCGGGCGATTGTCTGAGCGCTCGCCGACCTTAGGCCGAAGCGCTCGGCCGGGCGGACACCCGCTCGCGCCAGGCCTGCAGGTTCTTGCATTCGGGATCGATCGGCAGGCCGATCCAGGCGGCAAAGTCCACCGTCGAGAGGGCGCAGATGTCGGCGATACTGAAGGCGTCGCCGGTGATGAACGGGCCGTTCGCCAACTCCCCGTCCAGCCAGCGCTGGCCCTTGGCGTAGGCGTCGACGTTTGATTCCCCGAAGTCCTTGTACTGTGTGAGCAAGGCGGCCGTGCGGGGATGGAAGTGACGCCAGTAGGCGCCCACCGGGACCATGAGCTGAAACTCCACCCGCCTGACCCACATGTCGACGCGAGCCTTCTCGATCGCCGTGCGGCCGAAGAGCGAGGGCTCCGGCTGGATCTCCTCGAAATAGCGGCAGATGGCGACGGTCTCGGAGATCGTCTCGCCGTCGTCCAGCTCGAGGGTGGGGACCTGGCCCAGGGAATTGCGCGCCAGATGCTCGGGCGCCTTGTGCTCGCGCTTCATGAGGTCGATCCGCGTCTCCGGCAGGTCGATCCCCTTTTCCGCCAGGAAGATCCGCACGCGGCGCGGATTGGGCGCCGGCGTGGGCGAGCCATAGAGCTTCATTAAGGTGTCCTCCCCCGGGGTTGTCGCAACAGACCCCGGGCCGCGCCGGGAGTCTAGGCCCGCGCGGCTTGGCGGGCGCGCCGGGGCTTGGCGGTTTCGGCGTGGGCCCGATGGCGGGCGAGGACCTCAGCGAGGTAGCGGCCGGTCCAGCTGTCGGGGTTGGCGGCGACCTGCTCGGGGGTGCCGACACCGACGATCTCGCCGCCGCCGTCGCCGCCCTCGGGACCGAAGTCGACGATCCAGTCGGCGGTCTTCACCACGTCGAGGTTGTGCTCGATGACGACCACGGTGTTCCCCTGGTCGACCAGCTCGTGCAGCACCTCCAGCAGCTTGCGGACGTCCTCGAAGTGCAGGCCGGTGGTCGGCTCGTCGAGAATGTAGAGCGTGCGGCCAGTCGCCCGCCGGGACAGCTCCTTGGAGAGCTTCACCCGCTGCGCCTCGCCGCCGGAGAGGGTGGTCGCCTGCTGGCCGACCTTCACATAGCCGAGGCCCACGCGCTTGAGCGTCTCCATCTTGTCGCGGATGGGCGGCACGGCCTTGAACATCTCGGCCGCCTCCTCGACGGTCATGTCGAGGACATCGGCGATGCTCTTGCCACGGAACAGGATTTCCAGGGTCTCGCGGTTGTAGCGTTTCCCGCGGCAGACGTCGCAGGTAACGTAGACGTCCGGCAGGAAGTGCATCTCGATCTTGATCAGCCCGTCGCCCTGGCAGGCCTCGCAGCGGCCCCCCTTGACGTTGAAGCTGAACCGGCCGGGGCCGTAGCCGCGCGCCTTGGCTTCGGGCAGGGCCGCGAACCAGTCGCGGATGGACGTGAAGGCGCCGGTGTAGGTGGCCGGATTGGACCGGGGCGTGCGGCCGATCGGGCTCTGGTCGATGTCGATGACCTTGTCGAAGTTCTCCAGGCCCTCGATCCGCTCGTGCGGCGCGGGCACGTCGGAGGCGTTGTTCAGCCGCCGCGCGGCGGCCTTGTAAAGGGTTTCGACGGTGAAAGTAGACTTGCCGCCGCCGGAGACACCGGTGATGCAGGTGAAGGTCCCCACCGGGAGCTCTGCCGTCACCCCCTTGAGGTTGTTGCCTGTGGCGCCGACCACCCGCACCATCCGCCTGGTGGAGAACGGCCGCCGCCGCGCTGGCACCTCGATCCGTTTCATGCCCGTCAGGTACTGGCCGGTCAGGCTGTGCGGATTGGCCATGATGTCCCGCGGCTTGCCCTCGGCCACGACCTCGCCGCCGTGGATGCCGGCCGCGGGGCCCATGTCGATGACGTAGTCGGCGGTCAGGATGGCCTCCTCGTCGTGCTCCACCACCAGCACCGAATTGCCGAGATCGCGCAGGCCCTTGAGGCTGGTGAGCAGGCGGGCGTTGTCGCGCTGGTGCAGGCCGATCGACGGCTCGTCGAGCACATAGAGCACGCCCGTCAGGCCGGAGCCGATCTGGCTGGCCAGGCGGATACGCTGGCTCTCGCCGCCCGACAGCGTCCCCGAGCCTCGCGACAGGTTCAGGTATTCCAGCCCGACATCGACCAGGAATCGAAGGCGGTCGTTGATCTCCTTCAGGATCCGCCGGGCGATCTCCATCTGCTTGTCGCTGAGCTCATGCTCCAGTGAGTGGAACCAGTCGCGCGCCGGCCGGATCGCCAGGCTGGAGGCCTCCGCGATGTTCTTGCCGCCGATCTTGACGGCCAGCGCCTCGGGCTTGAGGCGCGCGCCGTGGCAGACGGGGCAGGGGGTTTCCGACTGGTAGCGGCCCAGCTCCTCGCGCACCCAGGCCGAGTCGGTCTCCCGCCAGCGTCGCTCCAGGTTCGGCAGCACGCCCTCAAAGGTCTTGGTGACCTCGTATTTGCGGGCGTTGTCGTCATAGACGAACTTGATCTTGTCCTTGCCCGAGCCATTCAGGACGACGGCCCTGGCCTGCTCGTCGAGCTTCCACCAGGGCTCGTCCATCGAAAAGCCGTAGTGGCGGGCCAGGGCCTGCAGGGTCTGGGTGTAGAGG